>JAILMY010000190.1 GCA_024692165.1 Butyrivibrio sp.
AAAAGGCAGCAGCTTAATCCAAATAATTATATATGAGGGGAAAAATAATGAATTACATAGGTGATCTTAGAAAAACCATTGGTCACGATCTTATAATGACCACAGGCTGCGGAGTTCTGGTGGAAAATGACAAGGGACAGGTCCTCTTGCAGCAAAGGAGCGATACCGGCGAATGGTGTGTTCCCGGAGGAGCCATGGAGCCGGGGGAAACCTATAAGGAAGCAGCCGCAAGGGAACTTTCCGAGGAAGTTGGTATCCAGGTAAAAGAGCTGGAGCTCTTCGGTCTGTATTCCGGTGACGACAGGATCATTCACTATCCCAACGGAGACGTGGTTTACTCTTTGGCAGTGGTATTTAAGACAAAGAGCTACAGCGGAGAAATCTCCAACGAAGATTCCGAGGTTCTTGAACACAGATTCTTCGACAGAGATTCCATTCCATCAAATCTCTTTTCCCCGGATGCCAGGGCAATCCTGGACTGGGCTAAGGGAGTCGAGAAGGTGGAAGTGAAGTAAGGACTAAATATTTTTTAATTTAACTTTCATAGAAATCTGGCGAGGGGTGTCGAGGCTGTCAAACTTAACAAGATAGCACTCCTCGTCAGTATTTATTTCCAGAATTGTGCCTTCACCCAAAATGGCGTGGCTTACCCTTTGTCCGGGCTCAGGGAGATTTAGTTTCTCAGCTCCCTTTAGGTGCCGGGAATCGTTCTCTATGTACTTGCGGACAGCGGCCATCATATTTTCATCCGGTTTCTCGGTAAATTCCAGCAAAGAAGGATCAATATCCATAATGAATCTTGAAGGATATCTCGGAATGCCCTCAAAGGTGTTGCCACCGGCTTCGGAGATATAGAGCCTCTTCCGGGCCCTGGTCATGGCAACAAAAGCAAGGCGCCTCTCTTCCTCCATGCCCTCTAAAGTGTGGACTTTCCTGGAAGGGAAGATGCCCTCATTCATTCCGCACAGGAAAACATAGGGAAATTCAAGGCCCTTGGCAGCATGAACTGTCATGAGCTTGACCTTATCCTCCTGACCTGAGTCGGAATCTGCATTTGTAAAAAGAGCTATATGTTTGAGGTAGTCTTCAAGTCCCACCTCCTCACCACAGGTGGTCTCATATTCAAATACTGACTGCTTGAGTTCAGCCAGATTGTCCAGTCTGTCCTGGGCGCCCTCGGTCCTGAGCATCTCTTCATAGCCGCTCTCGTTCAGTATTTTGGCGAGAATCTCTGATACGGGAAGTCCCTGATAGTTTTTGGAAAAGCGCTCTATAAGATCTATGAATGCACCTGCCTTAGTGCCCTTTATCAACTCGTTTTCAAGATTTTCTAAAAGAGCCTGATAAAGAGAGCAGCGATTATCTGCTGCGTATTGCTCCAGAAAAGCCATGCGGCGCTTTCCCAGATTCCTCTTAGGGACATTTGCAATCCTTCTAAAAGAGATATCATCCCTGTAAACCAGCATTCTAAGATAACACAGAGAGTCCTTGATCTCAGCCCTGCCAAAGAACTGGACTCCCGAATAGATGGTATAGGGAATCTTCTCCTTCATAAGCCCCTCTTCAATGGTTCTGGTGACGTAGTGGGCTCTGTAGAGAATTGTCATATTTTTATATGGGATCCCGTTGCCCTTGAGGGCCAGTATTTCTCCGGTGATCCAGTCGGCCTCCTCGGAGGTATTAGGCGCAAGATGACAGAGCACGCTCTCTCCAGATGGCAGAGTGGGTGTCAGATCCTTTTTTATCCTGTATCTGTTCTTGTCGATAAGAGAATTGACCGCGGAAAGAATCTGCGGAGTAGACCTGTAGTTGTCATTCATCATGATGGTCTTAACACCAGGAAAATTCTGATCAAAATCAAGAAGATACTTCACATTGGCGCCTCGCCAGGTGTAGATTGTCTGATCCGGGTCACCCACAATGAAAAGATTCTTGTGATAGCCGGAAAGAACCTCCATCAACTCATACTGAAGATGGTCAATATCCTGAAACTCATCGATCATGATGTATTCCAGTCTCTTTTGCCATTTGAGCCTGATGTCAGGATTCTCCTGGAATATGTATAGGGTGAACTTGATCAGGTCATTGTAATCAAGGCCAAAGCACTTCTTCTCCTGATAGAGATAACCGTAGAAAAGAATGTCCTTAACCTCAGTTGCGCTGTCGTATTTGTCCTTGAGAGTCTCAAGGGGCATGGACAGCATATCCATGTAGTACTCGGGCTCTTCGAATATCTTGCGGATCTCGAACATGTCTCTGGCACTGCTGAAAGTCATGTCTCTAAGAGACAATCCACGTTCCTCGTAGATTATCTTCAGCATGTCATCGATATCGGAATTGTCCAGTACCAGGAAATTCTTGGGATACTGGATTGCGTGGGAATCCTCCTGCAGAACAGAAACGCAGAAGCCATGAAAGGTATTGATATATCCGGTGTCGTTGTCACCGGTGATCCTATGGATTCTCTGACGCATCTCGTTGGCAGACTTATTGGTGAAGGTCACGCACAGAATGTGCCCCGGCAAAATGCCAAGACCTAGAACCAGATAGGCAAATCTGCAGGAAAGTGCTCTGGTCTTGCCTGATCCGGCACCGGCAATTACACGGACATATCCTTCAGTTGAAGTCACTGCCTCTTTTTGTGAGGAATTGAGATTGTCGAGAAAATCCATAAAATAACCTTTCTGATTGTATTTATCGTGTTCGTGTGTGGTCTATTTGAATTCTACAATCAGAACATTTGTTTGTCAATTTGGATTTTTGGCAATAATTGCAGTTCTTTTACTAATATTCTTAGTCATGGTGTTGAAGTAATCAGTCCAATCCTGGTCAGATGCAGATTTGTAGGTGACTAACGGATTCCAGATTTTTTTAGGAGATTCGAAGTCCATATAAGAACTAAGATGGTTCTTTTCCACAAAATTTTCTTTTGAGCCAAATGTATCTGTTACATACCGGCGCCAGACTTTTGCCTGGGTAGTTTTAATGTCATCGTCGAAGATGTTCATCATCTTAGTATCCCAGCCGTCAAGGCTTCTTCCAGGTTTGAAATTTGTGATGATCGGAATCATATTGCCTTCCGTATAAACTACGGATAGAAAATCCAGTAATGCTTTGCAGGACTTTTTATTTCTCCCGGAGTTTTTGGTCATCCAAGATAGGATCGCCTCTTCATTAGCTTCTTTGGGACAGATTTCTACAAGCTCATGCAGGTATTGTTTTCTGTTTTTTCCGGATTTTGGTAAAACCCATGTTTCCAGCTTCATGAAATACTTAAATGGAATCCACCATCCGGTCATAAGATCTGCAGCTATGACAGTACCACTTGGAGTAATGAGACGTTTTCCGTAAGAGCCTTTCAGATCCGCTACGTCCCAGTTTTTATAGCAATCAAGTTTTTGGTAGCTTTTGACGGCTGTATCGCTATATTCAATATCCGGCATGCATGAAGGAAAATTAGCTGCGAAATATATTGTGCGATAGAGAATGTTATAGCTTCGGAACTGCTTCTGTTGTATTTTCTTGTACTGATTATCTTCTCTAATATCCATCATCTCATCTTCATAGGAACGGGGATCTTCCTGACAGAAGAAAGGAAAACCAAACATACCCCAATTTAATTCTATCCATGGATTTCCTCCGATACGTAATTGTTCAATGGCCCATTATACCACAATCTGCGAGGCTTTTGTGGTATAATTCAAGGTAAAACAGCGTAAATTGGGGGCTTTATGGAATTAGTATATTTATATGCCGGGCATTTGGGGAAGGGCATAGAGAACACAGGGATTAATTTCAGTAAGAACTTTGAAGTTACCTATGATCTTGCAAACAGTAGAATTTCAATACAAAGAAGAAAGGTGACGGAGGAAAGAAAGAAGCTTTTTGGCAAAAACATTGAGGATATCAGTGTTATTGTCGGTAAAAACGGGGCAGGAAAGTCGACAATCATGAGATTATTGGGGCTTCCTGATAGGCTTCACCAGTCATATTTTGGACTTTTCGAGGGATATAGCGAAGACTATAACAGCTTTGAAGGTAAGCATAAATGGTTCGCTGTCTATAATCTTGAAGGAAATACTTTTTTGATTGAGGGATATTGGGCTGAGCTGTTGGCAGGAAATCTGCAAACAACTGATTTGGAACTAAGTCCTGTATATACCATTAAGTTTAAATATGGCTTTGAAAAAGATTTGTTTTATGACGCGGTTTCTAAAGAGACAGCAGTGCAGCCATTTTATATTTATTTTTCTAACATATCCAATCTGAATTGGTTTGATGAATATAATCCTTATTCATTATTAAGCTATGATCTTCGCGAAGCCCCGAAGAGGCTAATAAGACTGGTTGCAGACAGAGATCGAATTACTCCTGTTTTTAATTATTTATGTAAGGCATATAACCATGCAGAATTTGCTGATCGCATGGGAACAAAGCCGGGGACCACATTGAAGATCAAGCTTCACAAGGATAAGTATTTTGCTGGATTTGATATTGATGATAGGCTGGGTGAAACTGAGAAAAATGACAGACATAAATTTGAAGAAGAAGCTGGGGAGTATATATATCACAATAAGGAAATAGTATCCGCTCATTCTTATAATTATTATCTTCATAAAAAACCCAATGAATTATCATTTAAAGAGCATTTTATCCTGGCATATATGGAGAATGAAATAGTAGGCAGGAATTTCGATATTAGATTTCTAGGGAAAGAATTAGAAAAACGATACTATAGTGAAATAGGATCACTAAAAAAGTGTGATGAGTTAAACTATGAAGTTCGAAAGGAATACATCAACAAATGCTTTGAAATAATGAGAAAGTACGGGATAGGAGATATAGGTGAACCGACTTTACACATTGTCGAAATGCTTGATGCAATTCCGGATAAGTATTTTTCAAAGCTATATAGCATAGAAATACCGATGGATGAAGCGAAAGATAGCGGAGTTAATGTTCTCATAGAGCAATTGGACGACAGAGGAAGTATGGGTAGAATCTATAGCAAGGAGTATCTAGATCTTTCATTTTCTGACATGAGTTCAGGAGAAGCACATTTCATCGACGTGTTTGCTGCTATTCAGGGAGCAATTGAAGAGTTTGAGAAGTATTATAAAAAGGCTTATTCATTGGAAGGAAAGCAAAATTGCATCATTTTACTTGATGAGCCTGATATGTCTTTTCATCCTGAGTGGACAAGGACATTTATTAGGAATCTAGTTGACTTCTTAAATGAAGAGGACAAAGACTATAACTTCCAGGTTATTATCGCAACTCATTCTCCACTAATACTTTCCGATATTCCCAGTGATTCAATTTTCTGCCTGGAAAGAGTTGGGAAAAATGATAGTGCAGACAATAAATTTGAGGTACGAGTAACTCATCCCCAATATGGCATGCTTAGTGGGTTAAATGATATTTTGATCGACAGCTTTTTTGTTGATTCTCTTTTTGGCCAACTTGCTGAGGACTACGCTAATGGGCTAATAAAACGTATTGAGAAATGGGAAAAGAATCTGTTTCTTAACAGTACTGCTAAAGCTATGGAAGATAAAGAATACAAGGAGTTATCGGAAGCGATTAATATATTGGGAGAAGGACTTGTTAAGGCTAGCTTAAAGCAAAGACTTGAAAGGGCCAATGGATGGTATTTCATTGGAGATGGGCCGAAGAATGATCAAAATTAAAGTGAAACAGGCTGAAGAAATAGAAAAATGGTATGCAGATCAGGTCATTCCGGTTATTCTGCGCAAGAGTAAAGCATCAATTGTGTTTCGAAACAAGTTATCTTATAAGTATCTTCATGAGGCGGTGAAGAGGGATGTTTTAGAGGACATCGTCACCAAAAAAGCAGATGAACTGGAAGCTAAATACGATTGGATCAAGGAATATCTGGAAATAGTAAGATTTGTCAATGGCTACGAACCCTTCATGGCAATGAGAAAAAAAGAATATGATGCCAGAAAGTTGAGTGACAATGCAAGAACACCAAAATATAGAAAAGATATGGAGAATTATCTCGATCTCTACATTGGCAATGCTCTTATAAAAAAGTATTTGGGAGATACTTCGAAAATCAAGAGCATTAAACAAAATAAAGATACCAGAAAAGCTTTTGTTGACAAGGAGATAGGGGGGATTCTTGGCGGTATAAATGAAGACATCAGTCTTATTTTCAACTATGATTATTTTAATGAGATAAGTGATGATTTTCGAGCAACGCTTGTAAATAAACTGGATATTAAAACTTGCCCATATTGTAATCAGCAATATATATTTTATCTTGGAGATGGCAGGTATTTGGGAGACCTTGATCATATAAGACCCAAGAGCAAATATTCTCTTTTTTCCATGTCTCTCTATAATCTGATACCAGCATGTAAACCATGCAATCAATTGTTCAAAAATGATAGTGCATTGGATTTTTTTAATCCATATGAGAGAGGATTTGGGGATGATGCAGTCCTTCATTTGAGATATAGTAATGTACGTCAGATGATAGGGCTTGAAGAAGTTAATGATATGAACTGGTGCATCAATCCGAGATCCACAGAGGAAGAGCGGACAAACCTTCGCAATGAGATCAGATTGTTTAGACTAAACCAAGTATACAAGGGCCATAAGGGCGAGATACAACTGACTTTGCAGAGACGATTTAATCTGTATAATAACTACTTGAAATTTGTATACGGGATAATTCCTTACAGCGAATTGTTGGATCCAACGCTTCTTTTCGGTGTCAGCTTCGATCCAAAAAAGTACCAGGATGAACTCATGTCCAAGGCAATCAGTGACGTGGTTAAAAAGAACTAAGTGCAGGCAGCATAATATATCCGTGCAAAGCCCGCCGCTGCGTGAGCTTTGACATTTGGAGGATCGGGGGTGTATAATACCCGCGGTATGAATTGTTAATAATGATAGTAGGGCCGAGCCGCAATGGTGGAGCCACGGTAAGGACATCCATAATCCCAGCAGGTTATGGGTGTCTTTTTTCATATTATAATAAGACTTATATTAAGGCCGGGGAGGAAATGGACCACAAACCCCGTCCCACAGGTCCATCAGGAGGCATTATGGCAAACGAATTATTTGAAAAAGCACCAATACATAAAGCATATCTTAAGCTGGCGATTCCGGTAGTTCTGAGCATGGTTGTACAGCTGGTATACAGCATGGTGGATACATATTTCATTGCGTTGACAGGAAATACAGCACTTATCGCAGGGGTATCGATCTGCACACCGCTCTTTACCATGTTTCTGGCATTCGGTGATATGTTTGCCCTGGGCGGAAGCTCGGTAATTTCAAGATTTCTTGGAGCCGGAAGAGGCGAAGATGGGAAAAGACTTAGCGTCTTCTGCGTTTATGCTTCCATTATATTCGGAATTTTCGTAACTGTAATTTTACTGGCTGCTCAGAGTAAGCTCCTGGTTTTTCTTGGGGCGGACGATACAAGCTTTGAGTACGCAAACCAGTACTACAGATACATTGTGCTGGGCTGCACTTTTATCATCTTTTCCCTGATCCCGTCAAACCTCTTAAGAGCAGTGGGTCATCCTAATGCTTCAATGATCACATCAATTCTTGGAGCAGTGGTGAACATGATCCTGGACCCAATCCTGATTTTCGGTCTTTCTCTGGGAGCAAAGGGCGCAGCTATTGCCACAATCATCGGTTATATCTGCTCTTCAGCCTTTGCAATCTGGTACATAGCCACAAAGTGCGAGGCCCTTTCAGTAAATCCTAAGGACTTCGGCATAAAGACTAAAGAGCTTGGAATGATCCTGGCTGTTGGTCTTCCGGCATCCGTTACCAATTTTACCCAGACAATTGGTATGACTCTGACAAACAGAAATCTCTCGGTCTACGGAAGTGATGCTATCGCGGTAATGGGAATTGTTTTGAAGATCGTGAATATCGTAATGCTGGTGATCGTAGGCCTTGCCTTTGGCGGACAGCCTCTCACAGGCTTTGTTTACGGATCGGGAAATAAGGCAAGACTTAAGAAGGTTTTAGCATTTGCCTACAAGATCGTAGGCGGAGTGGGCTTTGTGCTTGCTGCTGTTTTGGCTATTATTGCGAATCCCCTTCTGCAGCTCTTTTTACAGGAAAAAGAACTTGTGGACATGGGAATGGTGATGCTCCGCCTGCAGATGCCCTGCATGGTGCTCATGGGCTTTGGCCTGGTGACCACATGTACCTTCCAGTCCATGGGAAAAGGCCTGCCGGCTTTGATCCTGTCCCTTTGCAGACAGGGAATCGTATATGCTGTGGTGATCAAAGCTTTTTCAGCCATGTTTGGATACTACGGCGTTATCTCATCCCAGCTTGGTGCCGATGTGATATCGGTCATCATCGCAGTGGTGCTGTTCATGATAGTGATAAAACCGGAAATTTCGGAGAAAAAATAAGCCGATCAGCGGCAAACGTCACTGAACGGCTATAGACAACAAATATATGGCTTTGCGACTTACTCGCCTGGTTGCAGAGCCCTTTTTTCGTTCTTGATCTCCCAGTGAATAAGGAATGTGAGAGCGGCTCTCAAAGTGATGATAGCGCCAAGGATTCCCAGTTCTGCCCAGTCACGGACAACAACGGTTCTCAGAACCTCTCCGCCAAGCTTGAATTCAAGAGCCAGAGCTATGCCCTGAGCAAGCTCAAGTCTGATGGCGTCGCTTTTTCTGATCCAGAGTATAAAGCTCTTAATGCCGGTGTACATGAGAATCAATATGCCAAAGAGTTCCAATATCAGTGTCGAAAATTCAACGATGTAACGCAGCAGGTTTTCCGCGGACAGATATACTTCTTCCATAGCCCCTTCTCCCTTTATAAATTTCTTATGATTTAATTATACACGAAAAAGTAAAAATATATGATAATAGTATTAAGTGAAACGCTGTTTTAGGAGAAATTTATGAAAGAATTTAACCCTTTAAAACTGGTAATCTCTGACAATGGGCATATTATTATCTCAAGCGATGCGCCTTTTAGCAAAATGCTGATGAGTGGTGTCTTCGATTCTTTTGATGATTACATACATGAGGACTATATCAAGATTTATCGGGATAATCTTGCCTTGGCCGATAACAGCTGGTTTCCTGTAAGAATTCTGTCGGGTGACGGAAGCAACCTGTTCTGCGCCAGGGCTAAGAGGAAGAAATCCGATAATACAAGTACCATACATATGGAGTTCGCGAAGGTAGAAGAGCTTTTCGAAAGCCAGAGCTATCTTACAGAAGCTGTGAACCTTTTCAAAACTCAGGTTGAACTCTACGACGATGTCTTCTTTAATTATGATCCAAAAGCTAAGACTGTGACCTTGGCAAATACCCAGATTGCATCTTTTGATGCCGGTATATATTCAATTGATGATATTGAGGATATGCTATGCCGGAGGACAAGCCCGGACCAAGAGGAAAGTTTAAAGGGCTTCATAGGTCAGGTAAGAGCCAAGGCCGGCAGATTCAGCACCCGTATAGAGAGCAATCTGTTAAACGATGATCCGAGTATCGTGGCTACTATTCTGGAAGCCAGTTATGTCTTTTTGCCAAGTGGACAAGAGCATGTGGTAGGTCATATGCATCTTGAGCATAGGAGAGCCCAGAGTTTCTCTTCCACTCTTAAGAGGGACTCTCTTACAGGTCTTTTGGAAAAGTCGGAGATCATTAAAATTGCCAGAGAAAGGACCGATGACAGACATCTTGAGGGTACTACCCTGGCGATCACCGATATAGATTTCTTCAAGAATATAAATGATACATACGGCCATAAGTTTGGTGATGTTGTAATAAAGAGAATCGCTGATATCATCGCATCGGAAATGGGAAACAGCGGTGTTGCCGGGCGATTCGGCGGAGATGAATTCCTCTTGGTTTTCTACAATATTAAGGAGGAAGAGGAACTTCGCAATCACTTCAGGAGCATAAAGCAAAAAATTAAAGATGCTCTCCCTGATCTGGGGCTGGATGAAAGTTCAAAGCTTTCGTTGTCCATTGGAGCAGCGTCCTATTCCAAGGATGCCGGCAATTACGATGATCTGTTCATGTTGGCGGATCATTGCCTCTACATCGCAAAAGAGAAGGGACGAAACCGCTATATCATCTACAGAAGCGATAAGCATGGCTCTGTGGAAGAGATACAACAGCAGGAAGTTAACAAAAAAATATTGGACAGCCGCGGTGGCATTTCATACGGTGATGTCATTGTAAATATGTTTAATCTTGTTTTGCACGGGGAAGATGCCACAGTTGAAGGGCTTATGGATGATTTCGCCCAGAGCTTTGATCTTCAGAGAGTGAGCCTTATTGTGGGCACACCGTTTACTCACAGATATACCACCGGCAGGGAGAAGCCGGAAGGAAAGGCCGCGCCGGATATTCTTTTGGGCATGCTGAACTCTGAAGTAAAAGAGAAATATCTGGCCGGAAGAGATTTTGTGGTGGTCAACAGGCTTGATGCGCTTCCGCCTCAGGCAGAGGGGGCAAAGAACTTCCTTAAGAGACTCGGTGTTTTGTCATATATTCTTTTGCGCTTCAATGACAGAGACGGGAATGAATGCTTTATGATCATCTCCAGCCTGGGGCAGGCTGTTCAGTGGAATGAACTGCATTTCAAGTACTACAAGGCCTTTATTGACCTGCTGTCCTGTTTTTCGTTAAAAGAATAAATGGAATCATGCATATTACTGTGGTAAAATCTTAAGTTAAGGGCTGAAAGCCCATGATACAAGTAAACAACCAAGGAGCAGACATAATTCAGAGAGGGGAGAAAAATGGCTAGAAAAGCAAGTGTTGCCAGAGCAAATGAGCTGACTGGCGGTTTTGCATCGGCACAGAAAAATATTGTTGTTCAGTTTGGTGACAGAGAGCGCGGAACAGAGGAGCTTTTGCAGCTCATCAAGGCGGATGCTCTTTCCAAAGGGCTCAAGGATTCTGATTTCGAGAAGGTTGATGTCTATATCAAACCTGAGGAGCACAAAGTTTTTTACGTTGTTAACAGCGATGTCAGCGGCAGTGTGGATTTTTGACGCAGGCTAAGATCAGATTTACTTGGCAAACAGGAGGGGAGAAAAATGGCAACAGTATTTGTTGTGGCAAACCAAAAAGGTGGTATCGGAAAAAGTACGACAGCAACCAATCTCGCCGGTATTCTGGGGAAGAAGGCGAAGACTCTTTTGATAGATGCTGATCCACAGGGAAACAGCACCAGTACCTATGAGGCAAAGGTTGAGGATGTGGCAACTCTGTACGATGTTATGATCGACTCGGACAGACTTCCCATCGCTGAGGCTATTCAGCACACTGAAAACGGAGACATCGTGGCATCATACCCGCTTTTGGTAAAAGCAGAAAAGATGCTGGATGGAGACGTAGAGGGCTTTTACAGGTTAAAAGATGCTCTTGAGGGAATTGAAGACTACAAATATGTGGTCATCGACACTGCACCTTCACTTAACATTATTTTGTATAACTGCCTGATCGCAGCGGACAAGGTCATCATTCCGGTTACGGCTGATTCCTACGCAATGCAGGGAATCCAGCAGCTCTATGATACCATCATGGCTGTTAAGCGCAGACAGAACAGGAATCTTGAGATCGCAGGACTTCTCCTTGTGAGGTATCAGGGCAGATCCAATCTGGAGAAGGATATCAGAGAGAGCATTGAAAAGAGTGCAAAAGAGATGAACACAAAGCTCTTTAACAGTGTTATCAGGGAATGTGTAAAGACCAAAGAGGCCCAGGAAAAGAAGAAGCTTCTTATAGACTATGCTCCGAAATGTAATACCTGCCTTGATTATCAGGACTTTGCAAAAGAACTTCTGAGAAAGTGAAATATTAAAAGCAATTTATAGGAATAATGTAGCAAAAATCAGTAATTAACATCAGCTCAAAACGTATTGTGAAAACTTTGGGCTGATGTTATTTTATTTTTATGATTTCCCAATGTGATAATTGGGGGAAATATCTTTAGTAGAACAAAGGAGAGAAGGTATGAAGATTTATAGTGTAAATGATGCAGAATTCACCAATTACGGTAGAATTATCGAGGGTTACGAGGCTGAGAAGAAGGAGATCTGTGAGGCACTCAGAGACAAGACTCCTATTCCCGAGGGAACAGATTATGTGGCAGAGGATCCTGCACTTCAGAGCCTTCCTGCAGCAGACGTGATCACAAATACACTTTTTGGCGGATCACCAATGCAGTTTGGATGGTGCAACGGTCACAACACAAAGCTCAACTGCCTTGAGTATCATCGTGCAAGTGAGATCAACTTTGGACCAAGCGACTTTATTCTTCTTGTTGCTAAGCGCGAGGAGATCGTAGATTACAAGATCGATTCCAGCAAGGTTAAGGCTTTCCTTGTACCTGCAGGTGTTATGGTTGAGGTTTATGCTACAACACTTCACTATGCACCTTGCCAGGCTCACAAGAATGAAGGATTCCAGGTACTCGTTGGACTTCCAAAGGGCACAAACGTTGGCAAGCCTGAGTTCGCTGCTGTAAACCAGGAAGACAGAATGCTCACAGCTACAAACAAGTGGCTTCTTGCTCACGCTGAGGCTTCAGAGGCTAAGGACGGCGCATGGGTTGGAATCACAGGCGAGAACATCGACATCGCTGCTGACATCGACTGATAATATAGTAAACGACACAGGCATTTTCCTGATGACAGCGCCTGCCCGGCGAAACGGGCACTAGTATATTTTTGAAATATCACCTTCAATGCCATATTGGCTCTTGAAGACAAAGAGGTCCTCGGAGTTTCTTATCAGCATGACTTCTTCAAAGGAACCGGTATGAACATCCTGAAATCCTGCGACTTGTTCGCCATTACAGATACTGCATTTTATGACTGGTTTCTGATTGGCACTGTCGTAGGATTTCTTTTGTATTTGCTTGTCTTTTTTTCTGAAAAACATAGTGATACCCTCCGTTTCTATTTTACCATTAAAAAATTAACAGTGTATGTTTGTCCAAATAGGAATATAATAAAAGAGATAGTTTTTTAAGGAGTATATCCCATGAAATGTTGTATTGCATATGCCTCAACACACCACGGCAATACCAGGAAGGTGGTTGAAGCGATTGCCAAGGAATTTGGCGTGGAACTCGTTGACGTGACTCAGACAAGGGAGAAGGATCTTCACGATTATGATCTGATCGGTTTCGCATCAGGAATTTATGCAACCCAGTTTCATCAGCAGGTCAAGAACTTCGCGCAGGTTAATCTTCCCCAGAACAAGAAGATTTTCTATATAATGACAAGTGCCATGAACAGGGATTTTTCCAAGTCCATGGAGGATGCGGTAGGCAGCAAGAACGCCACAGTTGTTGGTAAGTTCAGCTGCAGCGGATACAACACTTTTGGACCATTCAAGCTCATAGGCGGCACCAGCAAGGGCCATCCTGATGAGACTGATCTTCAGAACGCCGTTGAGTTTTTCAGAGGTATTTCCGCGGAGTGATCATACTCAAAAGGCACGATAAATCTAATCATCTGACAATATGAATTTAAGAGATGTTTGCGGGGAATTATCAATTTCATATGCCACAGGCAAGAATTGGGTGAAATTAGGCAAGCTCATTCCGGAGAAGCTGGAAGGGGGCGTGCCTTATTTTTCTGCAAATTACGTTGCAGGGCTTAAGGCTGAGATCAGCTCCGGTAAGAACAGCGCCTTAAAGAGCAGACGCAACAAGCGTTTTATCTCCGGCAACGGAATCTACAATTCCTACGTCTCCGACGGTTGCACCGGGAAAAGAGAAGTGGACAGGCTCCTGGGGCTATTGCGGGAAGAAGAGATTTCGCTGACCTTGGAGGTTATCGGGTGGATTGTAGGATTCTATGCTGAGAAACTTCTGGGAGATGGCCGCTACAGCTCTCTGGTGGATGATCTTGTCAGTGACAGAGATAAGGCTATGGCCTTTGCGAAGTTGCACCCGAATCTTTTTGACCTTGATCTTATCTATGAGGAGAAGGAGGACATCCTTGGCCTCATCTACATATCCTGTAAAAACCTTGGAAGCCGCAAAGCCAAGGGTTCTTACTATACCCCAAGTGCCATAGTAAAGAGAGTGACGGCACCTGACATATTAAACCTTACCGGTGACAGCCGGGTTTTAGACCCGTGCTGTGGTACGGGAAATTTCCTGCTGCAGCTTCCGGAGGGCACAGAATTTGAAAATGTGTATGGCTGCGACATCGATTCGGTGAGTGTTTGCATCACCAGGATCAATATGGCGCTGAGATTCCCGGAGGCCGATCCGGAGATGATCCGCGCCCACATCACAGAGAGGGATTATCTGCTATGGCAGTCCCCCATGCGTTTTACCCACATCATCGGCAATCCGCCTTGGGGCTATGAATTTACTGATAATGAGAAGCAGGCATTGAAGCAGCTTTACCGCACGGCATCTGCGACCAGCTTCGATTCCTTTGATGTTTTCACACAGAAGGCTCTTTTAGATCTCAAAGAGGGAGGAGAGCTGACCTTTGTGCTGCCCAAGTCGATCCTTAATGTCAGGGTTCACGAGCCCATCCGAAGGCTGCTCCTTGAGAAGACCTCCATTGAGCGGATCGAGTATCTGGGGGATGCTTTCCACAAGGTGAATTGTCCCAGCATCATCATGAAGATCAGGAATACGGGAAAAGAGCTTTCTACAAAGGGTCTTGTCATCGATGACGGCACAAGGAGTTTTACCATAGAAAATGACAGAACCGTAGATGCCGGCAATTTCTCATTTTTATCAACGGATGAGGAATACAGGGTAATAGAGAAAATCAGAAATGTCAGGGCAGGGAGATTTCTTTTGAATAATGCGGACTTTGCCCTGGGCATTGTAACAGGCAGCAACAGCGAGTATATTTCCGGGGAAAAGAGCTCTGACAATGAGATGGTCCTTCGGGGATCCGATATTTTCAAGTATCGCTACAGGCAGGCGGATTCCTACATAACCTTTAAGCCGGACAGCTTCCAGCAGGTGGCACCGGAATACCTATATAGGGCCAAGGAGAAGCTTCTTTACAGGTTTATCAGCAGCCAGCTTGTTTTTGCCTATGACGATAAGCAGACTCTTTCCCTGAACAGCTGCAATGTGCTGATTCCAAGAATTGACGGCCTTGATATCAAATACATCATGGCAATATTAAATTCCGGTGTGGCACAGTTCTTTTACGAGAAGCAATTTGATTCGGTGAAAATATTAAGAGCCCACATAGAGAGTATTCCGATTCCCTATGTGGACTCAGATATTCAGAAAAAAGTGATCGAAATGGTGAATCGCCTCATAGTAGCGCCGCAGATAGAGTCTCTTTATGACGACCTGGACAATCTAATCTTCGACATCTTTGGTCTGACAAAAGACGACATCAGGATTATCAGATCCGCAACGGATGGCGCCAATCGCTTCCTTCCGATTTAGATAAGTTCCGACACATCCGCATGCTCTTCCAGAACCTGCCGTGCCTTATCCTGTACGTTCAAAAATGCCTGGGCGATCAGCGGATCAAAGTGGGTTCCTGAGCTCTCGCGAATAATATCTATGGCCTTTTCGAAAGGAAAGGCCTTTTTGTAACTTCTGTCAGAAACAAGGGCATCAAAAACATCTGCCACAGCTATGATACGGGCGGAAAGAGGAATCTCTTCTCCCGCAAGCCCTGTGGGATAGCCCTTTCCGTCCCATTTTTCGTGGTGGTAGAGAGCAAGCCGTCTGGCTTCGTTAAGATATCCCTCATCTCCATCAGGCATTGTATCTATAACTCTGTCTAATATCTCAGCGCCGGCAGTGGTGTGAGATTTCATCTTGGCGAATTCGTCGTCATCCAGTTTTCCCGGCTTATTGAGGATTGCATCTGAAATACTGATCTTTCCTATATCGTGAAGAGGAGCAGATCTGGCCACATCGGAAATGAACTGGTCAGTGAGCTGATCGGCGTAGATTCCCTCTTTTTTCATCTCATACATAATGAGCTTTGTGTAGGCAGAAGTCTTCTTGACATGGTCTCCTGTATTCTGGTTGCGGCTCTCCACCATGTCCGCCAGAACCAGGATCAGAGAGTTCTGCATCAGGTTTATGGTCTCATTCTTTTTCTGAACCTCCATGAAGTAGCGCAGGTTCTCATCGGTCATTTCCGAGAAGGCGTTGTAGAGGTTTTCCGTCTCATCACCGGTGGCGATGTGGATCTTGTGGAAGTTCTCAGCTGTCTCCTCCAGAGCGTGTTTTTTTTTCTCTGAAAATAAGGAAGCAGTGTAGGCCATGGTGTTAAGGGGAAGGATAACCTGGTACTCGGCAAAATACAGTCCCAAAGCCAGTGTCAGAGCGAAGATTCCGATGAACGTGGAAACAACTCTCACCAGATAGCCTCTGGATTCCATCCGAAGCTGGTTCATGGAAATGTCGACGCCGGCGTAGGCTGTGACTTTTCCCCGGACATCCATAATAGGCTCGTATATTGTGAGAAGCCAGCCGTATTTGTCGTTGGATATGATGGGCTTTATCCTGCCACCCTCCAAAAGCGTCGGGATATTCGGGGCAAAAGAGGGATCGAATTCTATAATGTCTCCCGGCTGAGAGGCGGGGGTATCATTCGCATCCACATCGAAGACAACGTGGCAGCCATCTTCCATGATTTTATAGACATATACATATTCTATGTAATCCGAGCTTTTACGGATGCTGGTGAGATTATCTTTCGTATTCTTGTAGCCGCTGGCATAAATGCCCTTTTCAAGAAAATCATCGATCCTGTTGCCGTCCACCATACTGGCTGCCAGCTCAGCAGTGCTCTCTGCGAACTGGGTCTGACGATCGATGGCTGAATTGAAGTAAGTGATGTAGCCGATGTAGATAGCTGAAATGCCGATAACAACTGCCGCGCAGGCAATAAGAGCAACTACTTTGATACGAAGAGAGAGCTGTCTGCTTTTCTTTTTCCTGATGGCAAGAAGGGTCTCGTTGGTAAGAGGAGCCTGCCTCCAGGCCTGGATCTTGAATATGGACTTAAACTTGTCGGACATGAAGCTTATAATTACCAGGGCAACTGACAAAGTGATGGCCTTGTCCGCCAGATCCACCACAAAATCACCAATGATTTCCGCAATAAAAGGTGGAAGCCCTGCATTGTGGTAAAGACCACTAACCAGATCCGAAGAAGTGCTCTCTCCCTCGAAACCATAGATGAACCAGGTGATAACCGCCCCGAAAACTCCACCGATAAAGGCGTCCAGAACAATGGCTGTAAAGATTCCTTCGATCTTTTTAAGCCAGCCATTTTCGTATAACCAGGTGGTGATGATGGCGATGGATATATTAAGCATGGTGTAGGACATTGCCATGGGATCACTGGTGGCAGCAGTAAGAACAGGGCCAAGAAGACCAACAAAGATGCCCGGAAGAAATCCGCCAAGCATTGCAGCAAGAAAAGTTCCCACCAGATCAAAGTAGATAGGAAGCCCTGAGCTATTGGCCAGAAAGGCACCAAAAGCGTTGATAATAACACAGGTTACTATCAATCCTATAAATACAAAAATATCAACGAAGGCTGGCCTTGTATGGTTTTTACTTATAATATCATCCATGATTGGCGACCTCCTTTCAAAACCGTACAATAATTATACAACATACTGTGAGTTTTAATTATTAAAAAACGATAATAGCGAAGGCGGAAGAAATATTATAATATGTATACGCAGGAGGAATTTTCATGGAAAAGAAAACAGAGCAGCCTGTGGTTGCTATTTGCTACGACTTCGATAAAACCTTGTCTCCGGACGATATGCAGGCCCAGGGATACATCCAGTCGGTGGGCTTTGATGTGCCTAAATTCTGGTCAGACTGTGCATACATGGCAAAAGAGAATGACATGGACCAGAACCTGGCGTACATGTACAAGATGCTGGAGGAGTCCAAGGGTAAATTTGTTTTCAGCAAGGAAACCCTTCAGGATTACGGCTCCAGGGTTCAGCTGTTTCCGGGAGTTGAGGAGTGGTTTGACAGGATAAAGAAATACGGAGAGGAAAAGGGAATTATCGTTGAACACTACATCATTTCCTCAGGACTTAAGGAGATGATAGAGGGCACCAGCGTTGCCAAGGCCGGGGCATTTAAGAAGATTTACGCCAGCAGCTTTTATTTTGACGAAGACGGCGTAGCCAAGTGGCCGGCACAGGTGGTCAACTACACCAACAAAACCCAGTTCCTTTTCAGAATCGAAAAGGGAGTTCTTGATATCAACGATCCGGCGGTCAATGACAACTCGCCTATCGAGGACAGAAGAGTTCCCTTCAGGAATTTTGTCTACATTGGAGACAGCGACACGGATGTGCCCTGCATGAGGCTTGTAAATGCCTACGGTGGTCACTCAATCGGTGTTTATAATGTAAATACCGGTGATAAGACCAAGGTATACAAAATGATGGATGAGAACAGGATCAGATATTATGCACCTTCCGATTACAGAGAAGGAAGCGAGCTGGATGTGCTGATCAAGTGCATAATTGACAGAACTGTCGCAAATGAGAAGCTGGAAAAGATTCACAAAAATAACCAAAACATAGCTGAATAGTCTGAATATTTATGGCGTTTGTCAGGATTGTCTGACAAACGCCGTTTTCTTTATTTTTACATTATAAAACCTTTAGAATTTTAACAATCATTTAAGGATAGTCGGTACGTTAAGTGCCGTAAAATATTGACTTGGGAGGTTTTTGGGAAGGATGAACAGAGTTCATCGACATTAGTTTGGAAAGTATAAATATTTGATTTCAGGGGGACTAAAATGTTTGATTTTCTAGAGGGTGTAAAAAGTTTTGGAGATCAGAAGGCTTTCAGAATTCTGGATGGAGAAGAGTCATGCGACTACACATATCAGGAGTTTTATAGTGATATGGAGCAGTACGCATACAATTTTAAAAAGATTTTGGGGGATTTAGAGGGGAAAAGAGTTGCTCTCTACTGCGATTCTTCATATGAATACGCAGTAATGCTCACAACTTTGATGTTTTGCAGAGCAGTAGCAATTCCGCTTAATATTCGTGAGAATCTGGACAATATTCTCTACGAGCTTGATAACTGCGATGCAGAATATGTGGTGGTTGACCACGAGATGTTGGACAACAGGAGCTTTAGAGCAAAGACAATCTCACAGAGCAACATTGTAAAGAAAAACGGTGGGAAGTTGGCCCTTACCGATTTCAGGGATGAAGAAAAAAATACCACAGTTCTTATGATCTACACATCCGGAACAACCGGAAAATCCAAAGGCGTCTGCCTTTCTGCAGGAAATCTGTTCCTGACAAAAATGTCTATCTTATCAGGAAATGGTCTTTTCGATGACCTTAATGGTGTGAAGATCTATATCAATTTCCCTTTCTATCACATAGGTGGTATCAGTGCTTACGTATCCCATTGTGAACATGGCTGCGTTTCATATATAAGTAAAAATCCCGGAAATGTAATCGATGACCTTGTGGATGAAAAGATTGACTGTGCTGTTGTTACACCTGCCACTTTAAATCTGTGGAAGAAATCAGTTGCCAAGGGACGAATCGAGAGGCTTGGAGGAGCAAAGCTTCTGGTATCAGGAGGCGCTGCCCCGGATTATTCAACGGTGGAGCTGTTCATGAACAATGGCATCAAATATGGACAGTACTACGGAATGTCCGAGACCTGCGGAATTCTTACCAGCAACTTTGAGTGTAAGGATCACCTGAAGTCTGTCGGAAAAGCTGCTCCAAACGTAGAGATCATGATCATTGATGATGAGATCTGCGTAACAGGTCCAACTATTATGTCCGGCTATTACAAGAACCCGGAAGAAACTGCAAGTACACTTATTGACGGCATAATTCACACCGGGGACCTTGGACGCATCGATGATGACGGCTATGTCTATATCACAGGAAGAAAGAAGAATCTGATCATCCTTTCCGGTGGAGAAAACGTAAGTCCCGAAGAACTGGAAAAAGAGCTGTATAAGTGCAGCTTTGTTTATGAATGCGTCGTATATGCTGATAATGACAGGATCGGTTCCTCCATATATACTGACGAAGAGCATTCTGAGGAGGTAAAGAACTATATAGTAGAGCTTAATTTAAGACTTCCTATATATAAGAGAATTTACAAAAAGAACATTCTTTCAACGCCTCTGGAAAAGACCAGCAGTGGAAAAATAAAGAGAATTTGCTGATAAAAGTCTTTATTGGGAAAATTCTCAGTAAGGATAAATAATCGTATAAAATTACTATTGATTATAATAGGGCCATATGTTACATTTAATGCTGTTTTGATAAAAAGTTCACTGAAGGGCGAATAAGAATAATGAAAAACAGATTAACTGTAAAAAATACTCTTGGAATGTTCGATGCATATAAGGGTTTGGTAATGTTTGCAATGATGTTGTCGCATACATATGGTCTTGTTGATAGTCTTGCAGAAAAGTATCCCGATAAGATCTTTCTGATAATAATGTCATTTTTAGCAGAAGCCTGCATGCCTGCACTACTGATTGTAAGTGGATATGGATTCAGAAAGACAACATTCAAGAAATGCGTTAAGCAGCAATACAAAACGCTGCTTATTCCTTATCTGGTTTGCATATGTATACTGCCGGTGGTACATCTTTTTGCTTACTATCTGATGTACGGCGGTGCCAGATATTCACTTGAGAGATCTTTTCTGATTTTCCTGGGCGGATTTCTGGGGCTTACCAGTGGACCATGCTGGTTCCTGGTTACTCTGATGATAGGAAGTGTTATTTTCAACGAGCTTCTGCAGCGCTTTGAGGGAAAAAAGCTTTTGATAGCCACAGCTGTTGTTGCATTACTGGGTTGGGCGTTATCATTTATTCCGGTTCAGATGCTTCCTTTTGCCTTAGGACAGGCACTGATCGCTCCATTTTATCTTTATCTTGGTTACATTGCCAAGAAGAAAAAGTTGTTCACATCAGAAAGCAATACTAAGCTTATGCTGATACTTACTCTCGTTTCCGTCGTGTTGTTCGCCATTTATAAATACAATGGTCTGGAATTCAACATGGGCTTCAGTCAGTATCCTTTTGGACCGATATCTGTCTGTGGTGCGGGAGTCATGGCAATTGTGGATATTTACCTGTTCTTATTGCTCAACAGATTCACAGGACCGATTTTGAACGGTCTTAGAAATGTTGGAAAGATCTCATTGTATATCCTTATTGTTCATTCCATTGAGCTTGTAGCAATAGGTAACTATGCCCAGTATGATTTTGTTAACAATTGGCAGGGACCGGTTTGGGAGAGAAATGTTATCTTGATCTTAGCAAGATTTGTAATTGTTTTTGGATGTGCCTATGGCTATGTATGGGCAAAGAGATACTATTTGTCCCATTTTTCCAAGACTGAGTAATATCAGTGGCTTTTTCTTTTTGGAGGTATTATGTTTAAGTTATTAGAGAGTATCAGAGGATTCGGAAGCCAGATGGCATTCAGAGTATTGGATGGTGAGAATTCAAAGGATGTTTCTTATGAGCAGTATTACAGCGAATTAGAGCAGTGCGCCTATAATCTTCAGAATATCGTTGGAGAATTAAAGGGTAAGAGGATCGGTATCTACTGCAGCTCAAACTATGAATACACTGTAATGCTGATGGCTATGATATTTGGCAGAGCTGTAACAGTTCCGCTTAATTTCCGTGAGAGCGTGGATAATATCACTTATCAGATTGATAATGCAGATCTGGACTATCTTGTGATCGATAACGACAATCTTTCAGGTGACAGCATCGCTGTTAAGACTATTTCCAAGGCAGATCTTTTTGAGAAAAACGGCGGCAGAATTGAACTTGCTGACTTTAGTGATGATGAGAAAGATCAGACAGCTCTTATGATATACACATCCGGAACTACCGGAAAGTCAAAGGGGGTTGTTCTTACTGCAGGTAATCTTTTTGAAGAAAAGAAGAACATGTACGACGACCATGCACCTTTTGATACCTATGAGGGGCTTAGGATATACACTAACTTCCCTTTTTATCACATAGGCGGAATTAACGGAATAATTTGTCATTTTGAATATGGATGCACTACATACATGAGTGTGAATCCGGGTAATGTTATAAACGATCTGGAGCATGAGACAATTGACAGTGCTGTCGTTATACCGGCAACACTTAATCTTTGGAAGAAATCAGTTGTAAGAGGTCACATGGAGAGACTGGGAGGATTAAGACTGATTGTTTCTGCAGGAGCACCACCGGATCTGTCAACTGTTGATCTATTTATGGAGCATGGAATCGGCTATGGTCAGTACTACGGAATGTCTGAGACCAGTGGCAATATTACACTGAACTTTGACTGCAAGGATCATCTGAAGTCTGTAGGAAAGCCTGATCCTAACGTTGAGGTTATGATCATCGATGATGAGATCTGTGTAAAGGGCTCCAGTGTAATGAAGGAGTATTACAAAAATCCTGAGGAGACTGAAAGCACCGTTATTGATGGAATTCTTCACACCGGAGATCTTGGCCGTATCGACAATGACGGATATGTATATATCACCGGAAGAAAGAAGAATCTTATCATTCTTTCAGGCGGCGAGAATGTGAGCCCTGAGGAACTGGAAAGAGAGCTCTATAAGTGTCAGTTCATATATGAATGCAAGGTATTTGCTGAGAACGACAGAATATGCACTACAGTCTACACAGATGCGGAGCATACAGAAGAAGTTGCAAATTATATTGCTGAGTTAAATACAAAGCTTCCGATTTTCAAGAGGATTTACAAGAAGAATATTCAGACTGAGCCTCTCGAGAAGACCAGTACCGGTAAGATAAAGAGATAAATCTTTGAATTAATAATCAAAAATAAAACTGTCGCAAAGATGTTTGAATACATCTATGCGGCAGTTTTTTTGTTTTTTATTCTAAATCCAAACCCGGGAAAACGGGCCACATTATCATTTCATGCGACGAAGAAGCTCTGTGTAAGCAAGGATCAGTGGAGCAACGCCCTTAGCTTCGTTCTCAACCACCGGCTCTGAGAAGTAGTAATTCAGTGAACCGTCTCGGTGCTGAGGTCCGCCAAGACCTGCTACAAGGCAGATTCCGCCAAGCTTTGGTGAGCCGTCTTCATTGCGGGAGAGATACTTCTTGGTGATTCCGTCAAAGGCCTTGAAAGCTACTTCTTCGAAGCGCTTTGGAAGGTAACCCAGACGTACACCCTTCAAAAGACCATAGGCAATAAGCGCAGTTCCTGAGGTCTCAAGGTAGTTTCTCTCGTCGTCTTTTTTGTCCACAACCTGATAGAACATTCCACTCTCGTCCTGGAAAGGGATGAGGGAGTTTGCAAGGTTCTCAAGCATTGTCTGAAGATATCTGTATTCGTAGTACATGGATTCGTCCATGGCCTCCGCTGTGTCAACAAGAGCTACAGTAAACCATCCAAGGGCTCTGAGCCAGAAGTTAGGGCTACAGCCTGTATCCTTATCAGCCCAGTACATCTCGCGGCTCTCGTCATAGCCGTGGTAGTAAAGACCTGTCTTCTCATCCTTCATAAGAGCTTCCACATTTCTGAACTGCTTGAAGGAATCAAGGCATCCCTGCATCTTGTTGTAGCGTCTCTCATATTCCATGTAGAAAGGCTGCGCCATATACATGCCATCAAGCCACACCTGATTTGGATAGATGTTCTTGTGCCAGAAGTTCCCGGCCTTGGTACGAGGCATGGTTTCAAGCTGTGCTCTTACAGTATCCATGGCCTTTCTATATTTCTCTTTTCCCGTAAGATCATATAATTTGAAAAGATTCTTGCTGGGATTGATGTTGTCCAGATTGTATTCCTCAGTGCTGTAGGTCTTGATGGAGCCGTCTTCCTGTACGAACCATCCAATAAACTTGTCTGCGAAATCCAGGTACTTCTTTTCCCCGGTCATATCATATAAGGAAAGAACTGCGGTGATCATGCATCCATCGATGTAGTTCCACTTATTGGGCTTGCCACTAAGTATGTTCTCAATGTTCCACATTGGATGCTCTGCGTCGGAATTCTCAAGGAGATAGTCCACGTATTCACTCAGCATCTTAAAGGTCTCTTCTCTTGTCATTTCTCACTCCAATCAAAACAATTGCCCTTCTCACAAAAATGAGTGGGCATCAAAATGTAAGTGCTTACATTTTAACATCAACATTCACAGAAATGCAACAGAAAAGCAACTTTTTTATCCTTGATTTATGAGGTGGTAAAATGTATATTATGATAACAGGGTCAAAAATAAATTCCCTTTATTAATGGAGAATAAGATGGCAAACAATTTCAAGGATATTACAGACAGAATGCTGACTTTCATCGATGAAAGTCCCACATGTTTTCACGTTATCGATAATCTGAAGAAAGAGCTTAAGAAGGCGGGCTATACAGAGCTCAAAGAAAATGAGCAGTGGAAGATAAGCCCTGCATCCGGCAAGAAGGGCGGCAAGTACTTCGTTACCAGAAACGATTCATCTATCATTTCTTTCAGAATTCCCAAGAAGGATTTTAAGGGCTTTTACATGATCGCCAGTCACAGTGATTCACCTTCCTTCAAGATCAAGGAGAATCCTGAGATGGAGGCAGGCGGAGCTTATGTTAAGCTCAATGTTGAAAAATACGGCGGTATGCTTTGCGCAGAGTGGTTTGACAGACCTCTTTCCGTTGCCGGCAGAGTAATTGTTAAGGGCAAAAAAGGCGCTGAGACAAAGCTTGTAAATGTGAACAGGGATCTTTTGATGCTTCCGGCTCTTGCTATTCATATGAACCGCGAGGCCAACGACGGCTACAAGTATAACGCTCAGAACGATATGCTTCCGATATTTGGGGATGCTGAGGCTAAAGACAGCTTTTTTGACGTGTTAGCTAAGGCTGCAGGAGTTAAGAAGGAAGACATTCTTGGTCACGATCTCTTCTTATATAACAGAGTAAAGCCTACAGTATGGGGCGCTAATGGTGAGTTCATCGCAAGCTCCAGACTTGATGATCAGGAGTGCGTATACACTACTTTTGAGGGCTTCATTAATTCTTCTGATTCGGAGAACGTGGCAGTTCACTGCGTATTTGATAATGAAGAAGTTGGCAGCGGAACCAAGCAGGGTGCGGCTTCCACATTCCTTAAGGATACACTCACAAGGATCAATATGGCTCTGGGCCGCACTGACGAGCAGTATTACACAGCAGTAGCTAACAGCTTCATGCTTTCTGCTGACAATGCCCATGCAATCCATCCCAATCATCTGGATAAGGCTGATCCTGTGAACAGACCGGTTATGAATAAGGGTGTTGTAATCAAGTACAATGCCAACCAGAAGTACACTACAGATGCGGTTTCAGCAGCTACCTTCAAGCTTATGTGCCAGAAGGCCAAGGTCCCGTATCAGAGCTTTACTAACCGCTCAGACATGCCGGGCGGATCAACACTTGGTAATATTTCAACCACACAGGTTGCTGTAGATACAGTAGATATCGGACTTGCGCAGCTTGCAATGCACTCTCCTTACGAGTCTGCAGGCAGCAAGGATCCTGAGTACATGGCTGCTGTTTCAAAAGTATTCTATGAGTTTTAATTGGAGGCTTTAATGGGTTTATTTGATTTTTTCGGGGGAAAAAAAGCTGCGCAGGAGCAGGAAGCGCAGGAGCAAAAAAGCGCTGCTGAGAAGAAGGAGAAGGAAATGCAGTCAGCTATGGATGCTCATGCAGACATGGAGTGGCCGGGATTTCCAAGACTTAATCCTATCAACATAAAGAGCGATGACGCTGTTGTAATGGATGAAACTGTTACCAAGGAGCGCAAGGATGAGATCGGTGAGATGATCTATGACGAGGATATGTCAGCGGATTCACTCAGATTTTTGTCCAATCAGGAGATTCTTTTCCTCTTAACTGCTCTTGAGGTATTCCAGAAGAAGGCTCCACTTCCCGGATTTGAGAAGAATCACAGAAAGGTGTACAACGAGCTTCTTTCAAGAGTCAGAGATGCCGAGGTACTCTACGTTTTATATGATGCCACCACCGGATATCCTTTCATCGATCACGGCTTTGCCAATGTGTATTTTGAAAAAGAGATTGCGGAGAAGGCTGTAGTTCTTTTCGCAAGACAGTTCAGAAATGTGGCTGTAAGGGAAGTCAAGGTGGAGAATCCTGACGATACAGCTGCTGTAAAGAGAGGCTTTTTTGACTATCTGTACTACATCGGCATGGAGAATATCCTGGTGGATAACGGTGCTTACAGAGCGAGATTTAAGAGAAGCGAGATCGTAGCAGCGCCCGGTGATTGGAGCGAGGTGGACAGAGACAAGAATCCTATAAACCCTGCCCTTAATTTTGCGATGCTGGATTTCCTGGCAGAGCTCAGATGGCCTGTTAAGTACGAAAAGAGAGACGAGATCGTCAAGGCAAAAGAGATGAGGATGCTCTCTTTGATCAGAACCAGCAATTTCATTCTTCCTATGCAGCACGAAGGTCCTGTGGAGGTTCTCGAGGACGGCAGAATGAAGTTTGGCAAGGATACAAAGTTTAAATTCCTTCTTATGAACACAGCTGATGGGAAGCAGTTCCTTCCTATCTTTACTGATGCTATTGAATTTGGAAAGAAGCTTCGCGGTTCTGAGTGGAACGCAGCAGTATTCAAGTATCAGGATATTTTGAGATTTGTAAGTGACAAGGATGGCATAACCATTAACCCTGATGGACTTAGTGTAATTCTTCCAAAGGACAGGATGATGCTTCTGGAGGCAGCAGGGCAGCAGGCTGACAAAATGAGAGGTGTTAAGCCGGCTACAGCGCCCAGTAGCGCTGATAACTCAGAGGATGCAGCTGTTCAGAAGGCTCTCGATCAGGCAATGGCCCGTATGAGTGAGAATAAGGATAATTGATAATTAGCTTGTGAATAAACGGATATTAGTCTACAATATAAGTTAGACTAGTATCCGTTTTCTTTTATAGGAGCGACTATATGTTAGATCGATTACTGGGCAATTATTTGCTTTCAAAGGGCGTTCTCAGTCGAACCCAGCTGGTGAAGGCGTATCAGATTCAGGAATCCAACAGAGCTAAGCTTGGCGTGATTGCTGTGTCCGAAAAGCTGATGACAATCGCGCAGGCTGAGCAGGTCAATGCCTTGCAGGCTTCCATGGACAAAAAATTCGGTGATATTGCCATCGAGAAAGGTTATCTTTCTGAGCCCCAGCTTGGAAGGCTTCTTGAGCTTCAGGGAAATTCATATCTGGCATTTGTTCAGGCTTTGGTAGATGAGCAGTATATGACTCTTGAGCAGGTAAACAATGCTGAGAACGATTATCAGAGAGAACTCAGCCTTACGGCTACAGATATCGTTGCTCTTAAGGAAGGAGATATCGAGAGGATAGTTCCCATATTCCTTGATACCGAAGATCAGCGGATCAGAAAGCTCTTTTCCATGAGTGTAAAGAATCTGTACCGCCTGGTGGATGCCCACGTTTACATTGGAAAATCCTACAGAGTCGGCTCTGTAAGAAGCGAAGTAATGGGGTATCAGGGATTTCATGGAACGGAGAATGCCAAGGTTGCCATTGGCGGCAGATATGAAGATGTCCAGAAGATGGCTATTGGCTACACAAAAGAAGAATTTATTGAGACTGAAGAAGACGCGCTTGATGCTGTCTGCGAACTGATCAACTGTATGAATGGTCTCTATGCTTCTGACAGGACTTCAGATGGTACATCAGTTATTGAACTTGAGCCCCCGGAGTTCTTTATAGACTTTTCTGAGGCGAAGAGTGATTTTATCGATGTGCTGCCGGTCTTTATCTGCGGCGGTGAGGTTATGCTTTTCATTTCCACTTCGGGAGAGTGGGAAGTGCAGTGATTCAGCAAATGATACAGGTTGACTATTACCCCAGACTTCGGAGGATTATATATGAAGAACGTACTTATTGTAGACGATTCCAGAACATCCAGAAGATTTCTTAAAGATATCCTGGAAAGAGCAGGATATAACATAGTTGGAGAAGCAATAAACGGTCAGGAGGGTTTTGATCAGTATGTGAAGCTGAATCCTGATATTGTGACCATGGATATTACCATGCCTCAGGTGGACGGTATTGAGTCATTAAAGCTCATCAGGAAGTACGATCACAATGCCAAGGTCATTATGATCACTGCGGCAGGACAAAAAGAAAAAATGATGGAAGCAGTAAAATTCGGAGCTGCTGAATTTATAACCAAGCCGTTCATGGAAGAAAGCATTCTTTCAGCTTTAAAGCATTGCGAAAACCAGTAAATATGTGATAGTTTAATAGTGCCGGGGGCAAAGCTCCCGGCATATGCTTTATATATGTAAAGATTTGAACTTACGGATGCTGTAACTTGCCGGATATGGAGAGTTTAAAATGGGCAGAAAAGTGTTGATAACAGGTGCATCAAGAGGAATAGGGAAGAGCATTGCTACCGCTTTCGCGAAGCTTGGAGATGATCTTATTCTGACCTGTCTTAATAATATAGAAAGTCTGGAAAAATTCGCAGGCAATCTGGAGCAGAAGTTTGACATTAAGGTCAGAGCTGTAAAATGTGATGTCTCTGACTATGAGGCTGTGAAGGCTCTTTTTACAGATATTAAGGATATTGATATTCTGATAAACAACGCAGGGGTGGCTTGGATAGGTCTTTTGACGGACATGGAAAAAGAGGACTGGGATAAGGTCATGGGCACTAATCTGGATGCCCTTTTTTACACTGCCAGGTTTGCTGTTCCTCTTATGGTGAAAAAGCACAGCGGCAGGATCATAAACATCTCCTCTGTATGGGGAAATGTAGGGGCTTCCTGTGAAGTTGCTTATTCAGCCTCCAAGGGCGGCGTAAACTCTTTTACCAAAGCTCTGGCAAAAGAGCTGGCGCCTTCCGGAATTGTGGTCAATGCAGTGGCCTGCGGAGTAATCGATACGGATATGAACAGGAAACACCTTAGCAGCGATGATCTTGAGGAGCTTAAGGGAGAGATTCCCATGGACAGGCTCGGAAGTACCGAAGAAGTGGCTGATCTTGTGGTGAAACTGGCCCAGATACCTGAATATATGACCGGACAGATAATTACTATTGACGGCGGATGGATTTAATGATAGTATGATATTAAATTGTACACAATGTAATAAATTATAACCAGTTAATATACACGTCAAGTGAGTTTTTACCTCATTGGAAGGAGGACAAAATGTACGATCTTATAATCATTGGTTCAGGACCAGCAGGGCTTTCAGCAGCAGTTTATGCAAAGAGAGCCGGACTTAATATGGTAATAATTGAGAAGAATCCCGTGAGCGGAGGACAGATAATTGATACCTACGAGGTGGATAATTATCTTGGAATCCCCGGGGTTAACGGATTTGATCTGGCTATGAAGTTCAGAGAGCATGCGGATAAGCTGGGCAGCGAATTTGTTGATGCCACAGTGACAGGCATAGAGTGTGTAGACAAGGGGTCAGATACAAAGGCTCCGGTATACAAGGTAAAGACAGATAACGGTGATTACGAGACCCACACGGTTATCCTTGCTACAGGCGCACATCACTCCAAGCTCGGAGTTCCGGGAGAAGAGGAGTACATCGGAAAGGGTGTTTCCTACTGTGCAACCTGTGACGGTGCCTTTTACAAAGGCAAGGTTACTGCTGTAAACGGCGGCGGAGATGTGGCTGTTGAGGATGCTATCTTCCTTTCAAGATTCTGCAGCAAGGTTTATCTTATTCATAGAAGAGATGAACTCAGAGCTACCAAGATCCTTCAGGATGAGCTCTTTGGTCTTGAGAACGTAGAAGTTATCTGGGACAGCGTTATCAAGGAAATCAAAGGTGAGGACAAGGTTACACACCTCCAGGTTGAAAACGTTAAGAATAAAGAAACAAATGATCTGAATGTGGATGGCGTATTTGTGGCTATTGGAATTCATCCTTCAACAGATCTTTTTGCAGACATTGTAAATTGTGATGAAAGTGGTTACGTAATTGCGAACGAAGATGGAGCAACATCCTGCCCGGGAATTTTTGTCGCAGGAGATTCCAGAAAAAAGAGACTTCGTCAAATTGTCACAGCGGTGGCAGATGGCGCTAATGCTGTAACTGCAGTTCAGGACTTCCTTGTTGGTAAAGAAAAGTAATTTTGTCTGAACGTTCACGCGGAAACTAAATTTTGTGCAATTCGTATCAAAGAAGTGGCGAAAATATCGAATTTTCGTCACTTCTTAATTTTTTAGAGACTTGACAATATTTTATAAATAGTTTATATTCGTAAAAGATGTAACAAAATTCGTAACAAATTTGGAGGTCCATTTTGAGAAAAGCTAGCATGCAGCTTATGGCTCTTTCAGTTACAGCTGCGATAACTTTTTCAAGCTTCAGTATAGACGCCTTTGCTGCGAACAATAACAAGGTGACAAGCGTAATGCCTCAGGCAGGTATTACTTATGCTCTTGGCAACAGCCAAGTTTCTCTTTCCAGTTTGCAGGAGTCAGTTGAAGCTGAGAAATCAGAATCAGAATCTTCATCATCAAGCTCAAGCAAGTCTTCAGCAGATGATATTGATCGAAATAATACGGTAACAGATGTTACACCACTTGCTTCAGCGGTTACAGACAGTGTTCTTTCTGATATTCAGAAGGCAACAGGTGCTGTCATCAGGAATTCAGCTAAGCCTTCTACTGATGTAGAGGAGGCTACAGAAGAAGTTTCTGAGGAAGAATCTTTCAAGTCTTTGGTAATCGCTAAGGTATCCAATTATGTTAACGTCAGAGACAGCGCAAGCGAGGACGGCGAGATAGTTGGTAAGCTTTATGATAAGTCAGTTGGTACTTATTTAGGAGAAGAGGACGGATGGTACAAGATCCAGTCCGGTTCTGTAGAAGGCTATGTAAAGGCTGAGTTCTGTGTAACAGGTGATGATGCAGTAGAACTTGCCAAGGAAGTCGGAACCAGAATCGCAACCGTAACAACCACAACACTTAAGGTTAGAAACGGTGCAGGTCTTGATGCAGAGGTTCTTGGCCTTGTTCCTATCGAGGACGAACTTGTTGTAACAGAAGAACTCGACGGATGGGTTAAGGTTAGTATCGAGGAAGGTGAAGGCTACGTTTCAACTGATTACGTAACACTTTCCACAGAATTTGTTAAAGCAGAATCTAAGGCTGAAGAGGAAGCTCGTCTTGCCAAGGAAGCAGCTGCAAGAGCAGAGGCTAATAAGGCAGCTAAGAACAGTACATCCAAGAGCACATCAAATTCAGGAAGCTCAAGCTATAATTCAGCCAGCTCATATACAACTGCTACAAGCTCAATTGGTTCAGCAGTTGCCCAGTTTGCACTTCAGTTCGTTGGTAATCCATATGTATATGGTGGAACATCACTTACAAATGGTGCTGACTGCTCAGGTTTCGTTATGAGTGTATATAATAACTTCGGTGTAAGCCTGCCTCATTCTTCAGGTGCAGACAGATCCGTTGGTGCTGCTGTAGATGGTCTTTCCAATGCACAACCCGGTGATATTGTATGTTATTCAGGTCACGTTGCTATCTATATTGGTAACGGCCAGATTGTACACGCTTCAACAGCTAAGACAGGTATTAAGGTATCTAATGCAGATTATCGTACTGTACTGGCAGTAAGAAGAATCTTCTAATATTCTAAAAGTGAGAAATGCGAAAATATTAAAGAAGCAACAGCTTGAGTTCACTCAAGGGCTGTTGCTTCTTTTTATTTTCATATGGCGAATGCCATGAAACGAGGAAGCTTTGCTTCCGAGTCTGCATTTCTCAATTTTAGCGATTTCTCTCTTTTGCACATAAAAACAAAAGTCAACACAGATTTATTATTTTTTTTAAATAATTTCTTAATAAGTTATCCACAATCCCACAGAAAAAAAACCCTATTTTTGGACTTATACACGAAGTTATCCACATTATCCACAAAATAAACCACAACCAAGTGTATTTTGTGCAATAGAAAACAAAAGATATCTTTTGTGCAGAATTCACAAATCAAGGTTTCACGGAAAAAGAAAATCTATCATTTCACTATTTAAAATTGCGCTTACAGTTTATGGGATGATATAATATCTTATAGACAAAAAAGGTAGTACAAGCTGAATTGTCTTATAATAACAGCCAATGCAAAACTGACACACATAATTGCAAAGGCGGAGCAAAGGGGATGATTGCATGAAGTTTACTATCGTAGGAAAGAACATCAATGTAACACCGGGACTTCACGATGCAGTTGAAGAGAAGATCGGAAAGCTTGAGAAGTACTTTACTCCGGATACTATTGTCAATGTTACACTTAATGTGGACAAGGAAAGGCACAAAATCGAGGTTACCATTCCCGTTAAAGGTAAGATCATTCGTGCAGAGCAGGTCAGCAATGACATGTACGTGTCAATCGACCTGGTAGAGGAGGTCATCGAAAGACAGCTTAAGAAGTACAAGAGCAAACTGGTTGACAAGCAGCAGGCCGAGGCCAGCAACTTCAAGAAAGAGTATATTGAAGCTGATTATATGGACGATGAGGAGATCAGGATTGAGCGTGCCAAGAAGTTTGATCCTAAGCCTATGTATGCTGAGGACGCCTGCGTTCAGATGGAACTGCTTGGTCACAACTTCTTTGTTTTTGTAAATGCTGAGACGGATCAGATCAATGTAGTTTATAAGAGAAAAGGAAATACTTACGGTATTATAGAGCCGGATGTATGATTTGACGTGAGGCCATGGCCTCATCCTAACTAAAAAAGAAAAGAACATTTCTTTATCTACTTTCATAATTGGTGTGCCTTCGAGACAAATGCTCAGTCTCGAGGGCACATCAATTTTCTTGAAAACTGAATAGGACAATCTGTTCACAAGATTGTGTTAAATTTATATCAAATTATAGATTTTTAATAAATAAAATACGTTAACTCGATAGTTTTTGTTGCATTTGCCTAAGGCGTGTGCTACAATAAATCTGTTCTGATAAAAATTTATCAATGTCAAAAATTTAATTAATTGGACAAAACGGAGGTAATACAGTATGGCACAGAAGGTTGTAATAGCAGGCGCTTGTAGAACAGCTATCGGTAAGATGGGTGGAGCTCTCAGCAATACTCCTGCAGCAGAACTTGGTTCAATCGTAATCAAGGAAGCTCTTAATCGTGCAGGTGTTAAGCCTGAACTTGTAGACGAGGTACTTATGGGATGCGTTATCCAGGCAGGTCTTGGACAGAACGTAGCAAGACAGGCTTCTATCAAGGCTGGTCTTCCAATCGAGACTCCTGCAGTTACACTTAACGTAGTTTGCGGATCCGGTCTTAACTGTGTCAACATGGCAGCAGACCTCATTAAAGCCGGTGAGGCTGATATCGTAGTAGCAGGTGGTATGGAGAACATGTCAATGGCTCCTTACGCACTTCCTAATGCACGTTTCGGATATCGTATGAACAACGGTACAGTTGTAGATACAATGGTAAACGATGCTCTTACAGATGCTTTCAATCACTATCACATGATGATCACAGCAGAGAATATCTGCGAC
>JAILMY010000225.1 GCA_024692165.1 Butyrivibrio sp.
GCTTAAATACTATAAATGGTTCCGGGACCGCAGCTTTGTCCGGGAATTTGATGCAATTCTTGATGGTATTCCCGATTTCGAAAAACTGGATCAGTGCTTTGTTCATACGGACTTGGGACCGCACAACACAATGCTTGATCAGAACGGCAGAGTCGTATTGGTCGACCTGACGATTCCGGTATCGGCAGCAGGTTTCTGGATTTGGGTTGGCCGTTTATCATGCAATTTGTGGACTTCAATCACGATACGGAAGAGATGCAATATCCCTGACAACAGACGTAATAGTCACCCGCTGTCGTGGGGAAAATTTTCGGTGCGAAACCTTTTTCATTGCCCAAAAACAGATGCGCCGAGATGTTGCCCTTGATGGTTTCTTCCGGGGTTTTCTCCGAATACCCCTTCAAAATAAAACGCCCTGCGTCTGTCATTATACGATAGACCGGTCTGAGCGAATCTTCCTTAAGGCACTTTTCCGTGAATGGATTCTTAAGTTTCCAATTCGAGAGAATCGTTTGTATCAAACCTATATCCAATGAGCTTTCTCCAATCTTTACACAGATAGATTAACAATTTTCCTTACTTCAAATCGCAGAATGTGCTTTTCCATACTGTCTTTAAGCATCTTGGAGTTTTCTTCCATATGTGAAAGAAATGAAATCATAAGTTTCCTCTGTGGCAGCACATAGCACTTTTGTCCCCACTTTCCATTTATGCTAAAGCCATCAAGGTATTTCCAAAGGAAGTATCCGTAGCCACCTTCGCGGTTCATCTGCTGAATGGAGGTTGCTTCATCAATATATTTTTCCGAAAGAATTCTTTGTCCCTCATACACTCCGTTGTTGTATAAAAGAAGCCCCAGTTTGCTCAGTTCATTGACTGTAAGCTTTGTACCTGAAGCTCCATAAAAATAGCCTTCCGGACATCTGTCATATTCAAAATGTGTGATACCGAGAGGCTTAAAAATTCTCATTTCTATAAACCTGCCTAAATCAGTTCCAAGGGCCTCTGTAAGAGCAACACCGACCAGATATGCATTGATGTTGTTGTAGTTAAAAGCTCTCTCATCCGGGTTACTAATCTTTACGTTCAAAGCAAAATCAATGAAGCTCTCCCCTTCAGCACTGAAAGGAATGTCGATGACAGACATAGAAAGAAGCCGCCTGATTGTTATCTTTTCAAAAAGAGCTTTCTGCTCAGGCGCAATTTTCCTGACTTTGTCTTTAGGCAAATAATGTAAAATTGATTTGTCTATATCAAATAATCCTTCATCTGAGGCAACACCTACAGCAATTGACAAAATCCCTTTTGTCGCAGAATAGATATCGTGAAGAGACTCTTTAGTATCGCCATAAGTGTGAGTAAGCACTCCATCTTCATAAACTTCTACGCCAAATACATTCCAGGCATTTGCCTGTATATCACCTGTAAATGAGTCAAAATCCATACTGTCCAAATATCCTTCCCTGAAGCCTATGTCAGCCCTTGCAAAAATCTCCGATCTCCCCGAGCATATCACCAAGGCTGTGATACCTTCCGGAGTACACAACCGGGTCAAGCACTGTTAGATCAATATCAAAGATGTCCTTGGGAGATAATCTCTCATCCATCTGAATGTTTCTGATATGGCAGAAAAAAGTTGTAGAATCGCCTGTCTCAAATGATCTTGCAACCTCACATTCATATACCCAGGGACTCTCGTCCAGAGTCGGAACATCCAAAACTTCACCGCGGCTGACGCCATAGGCGATATCATTCTTCTTTCCATCTTTGGCATGCTTTGATCCGAAATAGTCCATAAGAGGAAGCATCTCTTTACTTACCAGATTCGCACTAAACAGGCCTGACCTTATGACATTCTGCTTTGTTCTCTTTGTTCCCGCCATACTTATGACCAGAAGATATTTCTCGCCTTCCTCGTGGGTTGCACTGATCCATGTTATAGGCGCAAAATTATAGGAACCGTCTTCATTGTTGGTACCAATGATAAACGAGGGTTGTACACACATGGAGTATTTTGGTTCAACAGATTTTCTTTTCATTTTCACACGCCTTCTCAAAAGCACAATCAATGTTCCAGATCATCCAGTTTTTTAATACTATTTCCCCTGAAAACTATCTACCATCTCCTGAAGCTCAACGTAGCGGTCCATCTTGCGTTCTATCTCTGCGTCCACTTCCTCTTTTTCCTTGCTAAGTGCCATAAGCTTTGGATAGTCAGTGGCAGCTTCCGCTATCAAAGTCTCAAGTTCAGCGCTCTTTTCCTCGAGCTTTTCAATCTCGGCTTCAATATTATCGTACTCCTGCTGCTCTTTGAAAGAAAGCTTAGTCTTCTCTCTTGGCGCTCGGTATTTACCCTTTAAAGCCTTATCCTCAGATTCGGCACCTCTTACTCCTAAGCCGGATGCCTTAACTCCCGCTCCTGAAGGCGCAGCCTCTTCCAGCTCTCTTTTATGGATCACATAATCTGAATAACCGCCCTCACTCTGATAGAGACTACCGTCCGGTTCAAAGGCAAATATCCTGGTCACCACTCTGTCGAGGAAATATCTGTCATGGCTTACAGTAATGATGATCCCCGCAAAGCCATCAAGATAATCCTCAAGTATACGCAGAGTCTGAATGTCAAGATCATTGGTAGGCTCATCCAGTATGATGACATTAGGCTGTTCCATAAGAACCCTCAGCAGGTAAAGCCTTCTCTTTTCTCCACCCGAGAGCTTGGATATTGACGCATACTGCATTTCCGGGGTAAAAAGAAATCTCTCACACATAACAGATGCTGAAACAAGCCCCTCTGCTGTTCTGATGAACTCAGCAGTATCCTTAATGTAGTCGATAACTCTTTTCCCTTCGTCCAGGGCTTCATTTTCCTGTCCAAAGTATCCTATCTTTATGGTCTGCCCGATCTCCATAGTTCCCGTATCCGGCATTTCCATGCCGATGATACATTTAAGGAGCGTTGACTTGCCGCAGCCATTTGGCCCGATAATACCTATTCTGTCCAACTTGTTAAAGGTATAGGAATAGTCTCTGAATAAAACCTTTCCGTCATAGGATTTGGAAATGCCCTCTAGGATTATGGTCTTGTTGCCCATTCTTGTGGGGAGCGAAGAAAGCTCGATCTGCCGCTCTTCCTCAGGGCGCTGCCTATCCCGAAGGGCTTCAAATCTCTGAATATGGGCCTTCTGCTTGGTTGAACGGGCTCTTGCACCCCTCTGCATCCACGCAAGGTCTTTTCTGAATAAAGACGCTGCCTTTCTCTCTGCCGCCTGCTCTATGTCAAGGCGCTGCTGCTTGAGTTCAAGAAATCCGGAGTAATTGGCTTCATAACGATATACATTACTCTTATCTATTTCCAGAATCTGATCTGTTACCTCATCAAGGAAATATCTGTCATGGGTAATCATAAGGAGCGCGCCCCTAAAGTGCTTAAGGAAGTCCTCCAGCCATTCGATCATTTCAGAATCCAGGTGGTTCGTTGGCTCATCCAGTATAAGCAGATCTGATGGAGTCATGATGGCAGCAACCAGCGCAGCTCTTTTCTTTTGTCCGCCGGATAGTATCGATGGATCACACTCCGGATCATCGATTCCAAACTTAGCCAGGTTGGCCTTGATTTCTCCCATCTTATCCCAGTGATCGCCACCGGCATAAATCCTGCCAGTTATGTTTTCCAAAAGAGTCTTATTCATATCGAATACCGGATTCTGGGGAAGATAAGAAATTCTCAGTCCATTGCTGACAACAACCTGTCCGCTGTCAGGTGTTTCCACTCCCGCGATAATCGATAAAAGAGTGGACTTACCTGTTCCGTTAGTTCCTACAACTCCAATCTTATCTGTATCGTTTATTCCAACAGAAATCCCGCTAAGAACGGGCTTTGCCATATATGTTTTTGATACGTTTTCTACGTTAACAATATTCACGCTTTATTTCACTTTCAAATATAATATTCTGCAACTGGTCTAAGCCTCATAGATAAATAGCTCGTTGCAGGGAGTATTATAGCGCCAGTTCTTGGCACTTCCACCGGCACCATTATACCAGTTTCCTGTGATCTCATTTACTATAGCAAGCTTATCACCGTTTTCTTCCATTTCAAAAAGCAGAATCCTCTTCTTTTCATGGATATTGGGACAGTGAAGAGACATCATAAGCTTCCCATTAAAAGCTTTAAAGAGCATGGCATGTCCTCCATCCAGGGCATATAGAGGAATCTCTTCCTGGATCCACGGTCCATGGATTGTTCCACTGGCGGATCTTGCATAGCCCACAGTGTATCCGCCTCTTTCAGAAAAACTGGACCATAGCATGATAAGCGTTCCTGTTTTTAGCCTATACAAAAATGGTCCGTCAGTCACAAGTCCTCCATCAGCAGCGTTATTTCCACGCCATGGTGCATCTGAGGCTCTGAATAATATCTCCGGCTCTGATACAGCCTTACTAAGATCATCACTAAGCTTAACTGCACATATCTGCCCATCGTAAACCTGCATCCATTCATGGCAAAAGACCATCCATGGACTTCCCTCATCATCCGTAAAAAGGGTGCCGTCAAGGCAATGCCATCCCTTGGGCGTAACAGGTCCATCACCAACAGGCTC
>JAILMY010000089.1 GCA_024692165.1 Butyrivibrio sp.
TGTAAAGATACTGTTCCTGTTCTTTATGGCAGGGGCACTCTTTGAGGCGGAAAGTCTTCTTGAGCTGTTTCTGACCTCAGTTGTGGCTGCGGCCCACGTTATTATCCTGGTTTTGTCAAAAGACCTGGGAAGCGCCCTGATATTTTTTGTGATTTATCTGGGACTTATTTACATCGCCACAGAAAACATCGGATATCTGGCCATCGGTACGGCTTTCGGAGTGCTGGCAAGTGTCATCTCTTACAAGCTCTTTTCCCATATTCAGGTGAGAGTGCAGGCTTTCCTTGATCCCTTCAGTGATATTGAGAGATCAGGCTATCAGGTATCCCAGTCTCTGTTTGGAATAAGCAGCGGTTGCTGGTTTGGCCTTGGCCTCTATGGGGGAAGTCCGCAGTCTATTCCCTATGTTGAGAGAGACTTCATCTTTTCAGCCATAGCAGAGGAGATGGGTGTGGCATTCGCAATCCTCATGACTTTAGTATGTATCAGCACTTTCATTGCATTTATGTATGAGGGATACTTTATCAGAGATAGGTTCTACAGGCTCGTCATCACAGGAATCGGAGTGGCCTACATTTTCCAGACATTCCTTACAATCGGCGGTGGAGCCAAGTTCATACCTCTTACGGGAGTAACATTGCCGCTGGTTAGCTACGGTGGAACCTCGGTGCTTACCACTATCATCATGTTCATGACGGCAGAGGGAATCTGCATGATCAGAACCGATGAGAGATATGAAGCCATGGAAAAGAGACGCAGAAGAATGGAGGCCAAGAGGCGTGCCGGATTATCAAAAGAAGCGCGCAACGGACAGCGCGAATAATAAAAGCATAAAGAAAAAGAAAATACGATCCTATCCGATCATTGTCATATCTGTGTTTTACACATGCTTATTTTTAGCTCTTTTGATCTATGTGGGTAACTATGCCTATTCCAACAGGCAGACCCTTATGGACAACAACTACAACACAAGACAGCAGATCCTTTTAAAACAGAATTCCAGAGGCCGGATTTACTCCAAGGATGGGGATGTTCTTGCCTATACCGACAAGGACGAGAACGGGAAGGACAAGAGAGTATACCCTTACGGCAAGGAATTTGCCCATGTGGTGGGCTATTCCACCAACGGCAAGATGGGAATAGAGGCCCAGAGTAACTATTACCTGATAAATACCAGTATCGATCTTAGCGATAAGGTAGCTTACGACGCTAAGGGTTCCAAGTACCCCGGAGATAACGTGTATACCACACTGGATGTGAACCTTCAGGAAGTGGCCTACAATGCTCTTTCTGCCAGAAAGGGTGCCGTCATCGTTTCGAACCCTAAGACCGGTGAGATTCTGGCAATGGTCTCAAAACCTGACTTTGATCCCAACGAGATTTCTCAGAAGTGGGACGAGCTTATCGCCGACAAGTCGCCGGATGCCAAGCTTCTTAACAGGGCGACCCAGGGTCTTTACCCTCCGGGATCTACCTTCAAGATTGTGACTGCGCTGGCATATCTTAAGGACAACGCAGGAAAATACAGCGATTTCAGGTTCAACTGTAACGGCCATTACAGCAAGGATGGCAGCACCATTTCCTGTTATCACGGAGAGAATCATGGTTCTGTTGACTTTATGGGAGCCTTCGCCAAGTCTTGTAATTCAGCCTTCGCGGATATAGGACTTTCTGTTGACAGGAAAACCTTCGGAAGCACGTTAAGTTCGCTTATGTTCAATTCAGAACTTCCGCTTAATATGATGTATTCACAGAGCAGAGCCAATATCGATGTGGATTCCTCTGTGGACGATGTAATGCAGCTTTCTATCGGTCAGGGCACCACAGGCGTAACACCGATCCACATGAACATGATCACAAACGCCATCGCCAACGATGGCCTGCTTATGAAGCCTTATCTGGTGACCGGAGTTAAGAGCGAGGACGGCAAGGTTATCAAGAGCTTTTCTTCCGAGAGCTATAAGAGACTTATGACAAAAGAGGAATCGGCTACACTTACTGGCATGATGGAGCAGGTGGTTCAGGCAGGAACCGGAACAAAGCTAAAGGGCCTGTCTTATTCCGCTGCAGGAAAGACCGGATCTGCTGAGTTTAATTCATCCACAAGCGATTCTCATGCCTGGTTTACAGGTTTTGCACCGGTTGAGGATCCTGAGGTTTCAGTGACCATTATAGTGGAAGATGCCGGAAGTGGCGGAAGCTATGCGGTTCCTATCGCAAAGAGGATTTTTGACGCATATTTTGGAGTAGAGTGAGCATTTTTTATGCTACAATTATTATGTTGTTTGAGGGATATCTGTAGGCGGAGTTGAGGATGAGTTTCAAAAAGCGGGGATTTTGCAAGTTTTATAAAGGGCTCTATTGGGGCGAATCTGTTAAGAACCGCACTGTGGTCAAATGGAAGCTGAAAAGAGGCAGCGGACAGTTTGGACTTTACTGCGTAGTAAAGCCTGAGGGCGGCAGCAATCAGCTTGATATTATAAACAGCGCCTTTCTTAAACAGAAGTATTTTTTATATCATCCGGCCTATATTTACGGCATTGCCTCGGGATATGAAGAGGCTCTTGGAATTGTGCTTCGAATTTCACAGGAAGCTTCAATCGCAGGTATGGATGGCAGGCTTTTGGACTATCTTTTGTCAAAAGAGGCCTGACAGCGCAGATTATTTGTTTTTTTCAGAATAAAAATTTTGGGGATTATATGTTGGCGGGGATTTTAACAGTACTTAAGATCATAGGAATAGTGCTTTTATGGATTCTGGCGATACTTCTTTTCCTGCTTCTTCTTGTACTATTCGTGCCTGTAAGATATACGGCAGATGTGAATGTGCCTGAGACGGAGCTGGATAAGGGCTTCGATGTTGAGAAAATTCATCTGAAGGCCGGATTTTCATGGCTGCTTCATTTCATAAGCGGAAGCTTCGAATTTCCGGAGAATAAGCAGTTCACCTTAAGAATCCTGGGAATAAAGGTCTTTCCAAGGAAAAAGAAGTCTAAAGATAATATAAATAAAAAAGAAGATGAAAATATAGACAATAATACCGATAAAGATACTGAGTCGGAATCCGATAATAATAGTGATAGTATAGCCTCTGAAATCTCCTATGAAGAAAAGAGCGACATGGGAGAGCTGGAGGAAAAGAGCGAGTCTGAGGAGCAGACTTCAGAGGAGTCTGAGGAGCAGTCTGACGAAGAGGTTCAGGAGTCAGATGAAATTGAACAAAATAGTGAGAATTGTACCGACAACTCAGAAAATGAACCCGAAGATAAAGCCCTCATAGAAATAATAACTGACATCTTGGAAAAGATTGAAAATATTCTTAAAACACCACAAACTGTGCTTCAAAAAATCCAATATACAATATCTAGAGTTTGTGATAAGATAGGGATGATAAAAACTACACTTGAAAACGATATT
>JAILMY010000235.1 GCA_024692165.1 Butyrivibrio sp.
GCGGAAGGTGCAAGCAGTCCACAGAGGCCATCATCGGACCCGACTGTATCGAAGGCATCAGCAAATATCACTTCACCAAGGCCTTTATGGGAACCAACGGGATTTCCCTTAACGCCGGCTTTACTACCCCCGATGTGGATGAAGCTCTTGTGAAGGCAGAAGCTGTCAAGCATGCTTACATCTCCTATATTCTTGCTGATTACAGCAAGTTCGGTAAGGTCAGTTCCGTTACTTTCGCAGATCTATCAGACTGCTGCATCATTACAGACCGTGATGTGAGCAAAAATTATACAAATAAAACAATAGTCAAAGTTATAGGTGCATAAACTTAAGGAGGAAAAACATGATTTACACAGTTACCTTTAATCCTGCTATTGACTATGTAGTAAGGATGTCGGGAGATCTTTTACCCGGTATGACAAACCGCTCAGATTCTGAGGAATGCTACTTTGGCGGAAAAGGAATCAATGTTTCTACCATACTTAAGAATCTTGGCCTCGATAACACAGCGCTGGGCTTTATTGCCGGATTTACGGGCGATGCCATCCGTGCAAGTGTTGAACAAAAAGGCATCAAAGCCGACTTTGTAAAGCTTCCGGAAGGGATATCAAGGATCAATGTGAAGATCAAGGGAAAAGAGGAAACTGAGCTAAATGCTCAGGGCCCGAAGATTCCCGATGAATCACAAAAAGAGCTCTTTAAAAAGCTTGATCAACTAAATGACGGCGACACTCTCATCCTGGCTGGAAGTATTCCAAACTCTCTTCCAAGCGATGTTTACGAAAAGATCATCGAACAGGTTCAGGACCGAAAAATCAATGTCGTTGTGGATGCTACCAAGGACCTTCTTAAAAACGTCCTTAAATATCATCCATTTTTAATAAAGCCAAACAATCACGAGCTTGGTGAGATGTTTGGAAAAGTGCTAAAGACCGACGAAGAGCTGGAGGAACATGCTAAAAAGCTCCAGGAAATGGGAGCAAGGAACGTTCTTATCTCCATGGCAGGCGACGGAGCAATGCTCATCGCCGAAACCGGTGAGAAGTTCAGGATCGGAGTTCCAAAGGGCACAGTCAGAAATTCAGTAGGTGCCGGAGATTCAATGGTGGCAGGTTTTATAGCCGGTTACCAGAAAAATCACAGCTATGAAGAAGCCCTTAAAATGGGCACCGCTGCCGGAAGCGCCACTGCCTTTTCTGATGATCTGGCAACAGGCGAAGCAATCCTAAATATCTATCAAACACTTTAAAATTGGGAGGGACCAAACCATGAAAATCACTGATCTACTCAAAAAAGAAGGCATTAATCTTAATGTCAATGCAGAAGATCAAAACGCAGCCATCGATGCTCTCATCGAGCTTCACGAGAAGGTGGGCAACTTAAGCAATGTATCAGGCTTCAAGAAAGCTATTTTAGCCAGAGAGGAAAAGGGTTCCACAGCTATCGGAATGGGAATCGCTGTTCCCCACGGCAAATCCGATGCAGTAACAAAAGCCGGCGTAACAGCCATCACAATTCCCGGCGGAATTGATTACAAATCTCTGGACGGCGCTCCAAGTAAGCTGTTCTTCATGATCGCTGCACCGGACACCGCTGCAGACACTCATCTGGAAGTTTTATCAAAGCTCATGACTCTGCTTATGGATTCAAAGTTTGCAGCAAAGCTTATTGATGCAAAGACTCCTGAGGAGTTCCTCTCCATCATCGATGAGAAGGAAGCAGAAAAGGATAAAGAAGCTGCTGCAAAGAAAGCAGCTGCTGCAGCCGCTGCAAAGTCAGCTCCCAAGAAGCTTCTTGGCGTAACAGCCTGCCCTACAGGTATCGCTCATACCTTCATGGCTGCTGAGGCCCTGGAGCTTAAGGCTAAAGACATGGGTCTTAACATCAAAGTTGAAAAAGACGGTTCTGCCGGAGCTAAGGATCCTCTTACATCCGCAGAGATTGCTGATGCAGACGTTATCATCATCGCCTGCGACAAGAATATCGATATGGGCAGATTCGATGGCAAGAATGTGATCATCACATCCACTAAGGAAGCCATCCACAATCCGGAAGCTCTTATCAATAAAGCTATAAACGGCGAAGCAACAACCTATCACCACACAGGACAGATTTCAAAGGCTGATGATTCCTCTAACGAATCTGTTGGAAGAAGACTCTACAAGCACCTGATGAACGGCGTATCGCACATGCTTCCATTCGTTATCGGTGGTGGTATCCTGATTGCTATCGCATTCCTTTTGGATGATTACTCAATCGATCCAAGTAACTTTGGTTCCAATACACCTGTAGCTGCATGGTTCAAGTCAATCGGCGGCACTGCATTTGGCTTCATGCTTCCTATCCTTGCAGGTTTCATCGCTCAGAGTATTGCTGATCGTCCAGGTCTTGCAGTAGGTTTCGTAGGCGGCGCTCTTGCCAGCTCCGGTGCTACATTTGCAGCTCCCGGCGGCGATGTTCCTTCTGCTTTCCTTGGTGCTCTTGTAGCAGGTTTTGCAGCAGGTTACGTAGTTCTTTTCCTGGAAAAGATCTGCGATAAGCTTCCACAGGCCCTTGAGGGAATCAAGCCGGTTCTCATCTATCCTCTTTGCGGAATCCTTGTTATCGGTCTTGTAATGTGCGCTATCAACCCTGTTGTTGGTGCCATCAATGCATGGATCACAGGCATCCTCAACGGAATGGGCACAGGATCAATGGTCATCCTTGGTATCCTTCTTGGAGCTATGATGGCTACTGACATGGGTGGTCCTCTTAACAAGGCAGCTTACGCATTTGGTCTTGCTAACCTTGCAAACCAGAACGAAGCCGGATATATGATCATGGCAGCTATCATGGTTGGTGGTATGGTTCCTCCAATCGCTATCGCTTTTGCAACTATCTTCTTTAAGAATAAATTCACACCGGCTGAGAGAAAATCCGGTCCTGTTAACTTTATCATGGGTCTTTGCTTCATCACTGAGGGTGCTATCCCATTCGCAGCAGCAGATCCTCTTAGAGTAATTCCTTCACTTATGGTTGGATCAGGTGTTGCAGGTGCTCTCTCAATGGTATTCAAGTGCACACTTATGGCTCCTCACGGCGGAATCTTCGTATTCCCTGTTGTAGGTAACGTAGTCATGTATCTTGTGGCTCTCCTTGCAGGATCCGCTGCAGGATGTCTGATGCTTGGTCTTCTGAAGAAGAAGGTTGACGATTGATATATCAAACAATTAACGGGTTCCATGGGGATTCCCCCTGGAACCCACAATGAGATTAATAAGAAAGAGAGAATAAAAAATGGTATCACAGAAAATCACAGTTACAAATGAACAGGGAATGCACATGCGTCCGGCAAGCCTCTTCTGCCAGACAATGACTCCTTTTGCAAGCGATGTAAAGATTGTATTTAATGACACAACCTTTGACGCAAAGAGCGTAATGATGCTCATGAGCGCATGTATCAAGTGTGGCTCTGAGATCGAGATTCAGTGTGATGGTCCTGATGAGGCAGATGCCTTAAAGGCAGCAATCGAACTTGTTGAGAGTGGATTAGGAGACTAATATGCATAAAGGAATTGCCGCATCCCGCGGAATTGGCATAGGCAGTGTTTGTTTAATCGTAGAACACGATCTTTCCTACGAAAAGAAAAAAATTGAAGATACCGCCGCTGAAAAGGCCCGTTTCATAGACGCTGTTGAAAGGTTCAAGTCCGAAACCATGGAGATGGCTGAGGATATAAAAAAGCGCCTGGGACCCAAGGAAGCTGAAATTCTGGAAGGTCACCTTGTTATGATCTCCGACCCTACAATGGCAGGAGAAATGGGCAAGATGATCGACGCCGGGCAGTGTGCGGAATCCGCTGTGGAAGCAGTCTGCGATATGTTCATCGGAATGTTCTCCAAGATGGACGATGACATGATGCGCCAGCGAGCTTCTGATATCAGCGATATCAAGGTGAGCCTTTTAAAGATTCTTCTGGGAATCACAGACATTGATATCAGTAAGCTGGAGCCCGGAACAATCCTTGTGGCAAAAGACCTGACACCCTCCATGACTTCTCAGATCAACAAAGAGAATGTGGCGGGAATAATTACAGAAGTGGGCGGCAAGACCTCCCACTCCGCTATCCTGGCAAGAGCTCTGGAGATACCGGCAGTTCTTTCCGTTCCGGATATCACAGCTCTGGTAAAAGACAAGGATTCAGCCATTGTAGACGGCACCGAGGGTGTCATTTACATCAATCCTGAAGGAGATGTTCTTTCCAAATATGTTCTAATGCGTGAGGATTTTATCCGCAAACAGGCAGAACTCAAGAGTTTTGTTGGCAAGCCTACAGTTACCGCTGATGGCGAAAGTGTAGAACTTTTCTGCAACATCGGAACTCCAAAAGACGCCAAAAAAGCTATTGAATGTGACGGCGAAGGCATAGGTCTTTTCCGCTCTGAGTTCCTTTTTATGGATAACAACCACCTTCCTACCGAGGATGAACAGTTTGCAGCTTATAAAGAGGCAGCAACTATCATGGGCGGCAAGCCTGTTATCATCAGAACTCTGGATATCGGTGGTGACAAGGACATTCCTTATCTTGGACTTAAAAAAGAAGAAAACCCGTTCCTTGGCTACAGAGCTGTTAGATACTGCCTCGGAAACGTGGACAGCTATATGATCCAGCTTCGCGCCATCGTAAGAGCCAGTGCCTTTGGCAAGATTAAGATTATGGTTCCGCTTGTTACCTGCGTTGAGGAGATTAAAAAGGTAAAAGAGCTGGTGGCCGAGATCAAAAAGGATTTCGATGAAAAGGGTATCGATTACGACAAAGACATTGAAGTCGGATGTATGATCGAGACTCCTGCAGCTTCCCTTATAGCAGATCTTCTGGCAAAGGAAGCAGACTTCTTCTCCATAGGTACCAACGATCTGACCCAGTACACCATGAGCGTAGACAGAGGAAATGCTGATGTGGCATATCTGTACTCCACCTTCCAGCCCTCCGTACTTCGTTCTATAAAGCACATAATAGAGTGCGGAAAAAATGCCGGAATCCCTGTGGGAATGTGCGGAGAATCCGCTGCGGATCCTCTTATGATCCCGCTTCTTATCTCCTTCGGACTTACAGAGTTTTCCGTAAATCCTGTACTGGTCCTCACCGCCCGTTGCACTATTTCCAAGTGGAGCAAGGCTGAGGCAGACACCCTGGCAGCAAAGGTAATGAATCTCACAACAGAGGCCGAGATTCAGACCCTTCTTAAAACAGAATCCAAGGCAAAAGAATAAATAATCGCCCACTGCTTCATATCCTAAGCAGTGGGCGAATTTTTATGAAATAATTATCTTTTAATTCTGATGTTTGTGATAGCGCACTGATCACCCGTAAGAGTGACGTAAACTTTGTCAGGCATGCCTGTAAATGTCGTCGTATTCTTTATAAACAGGCCAAGGTTTTCAGTGGTTACAATAATCTCATTATCGTTTTGTTCAAAGGATACTTTGACGTCAAGGCCCTTCTTGTTGGCCTGCTTCCAGTCATCCCAGCCCTGGAATTCATCGCGGGTTTTAACCACAAGCTTGTTGGAAGCTCCCTTGTCGGTATCCCAGTATTCTCCATCCATTCGGACAAGCGCATACTCGGTATACCCCTCTCCGCCTACCGTTCCATCTTTTGACCAGAATAAAACCACATAAGCACAATGCCAGATAAGACTTGCTGTAGGAAGACTCATGGAGTGGAAGTTCAGTTCCATGCCATCTGAAATCTCGATGCCCTGGGATGCATCAGTTCTGTAGGAATCCATCTGGACATTTGGTATATCTCCCACAGGGC
>JAILMY010000238.1 GCA_024692165.1 Butyrivibrio sp.
TCCAACCTTCCCTCCGGCTGTGGAAATTGCTTCAAGTGTATTATATCTTAGCTCATTATTACCAAAGGCCACAAGGAATTCTGTATCATCATCGATAAAATTTTTGAAGTCCTTGACTTTACCGGCAGCCTCTGTCGCTGCGTCGTCCAGGAAAATGATGCTGTCATATTTGTTGCTCTGCGCCGCAACGTCCTTCACCGTCTTCCCAAAGGCCCCGGCCCCGACAATGACTAATCTCATAGCACTCTGCTCACTTCCTTCCGCCTACTGCTATATGTATATACTTTGAAAATGCGGCGTGGAATCCTCCACGCCGCATCCACTATGCCATTATACCATAAATGCCGGGCAAATATAGCTAAAATGCTACAGATAGATTAGTCCTGGCGATTAGTTGTAATATCCTTTACACTCACGACTATCACTTCAGCAATTCCCCAAGACATAATTCATCCTTGTCATGGCTCTTTCCCCGGATTCTCTGATACTTTTTAATAGCATCTACCAGCAACTTAACATTATTCTCAAAGTACTCCTGGTAGAATTTAGTACTATTATCATATCTCTTTTTTCCAATCTTGATATTTGCCTTAGCGAATTCCTTGGGAGACATTGTAGACTTGACCTTATCATAGTCTTTATCTAAACCCTCAGCTATGATCAGTAGCATCTCCAATTCAGGTTTTGTACAGTATTTCTTAACCTCGCCAATCTTTTCTTTGTAATCCTTAGGAATCGTCAGTTTATCACTTTGCTTATCGCCTATTCTATATACATCCACTATTCCGGGATAGATATTTAGCTCTGCACGTACTTGTCCGGAGTTTGAAATCTGTCTGGCATGAAACGGCGTTAATCCCAGCAGATCATCCTGAGTAAATTTCAAGCACCCATTTGCAAGAAGAATATCGATTATCTTCTTTTCATTTGGGCCTTCGCACATAATCAATATTCTGTTCATTTAAGCTCCTTCTTCAGATCCATCAGAGCTTCATAGTTAACTGCCGTCTTAAATACATCATTATAGAAAAGCTTGCTCTTTAATAGTTCTGTGCGCACATCGAAATCACTATACATATTTAAAATCTTCACCTTCTGGTCTGCCTTGGTTATATAGATATTATCCTGACGGTTGAATAGATCAAGAATCTCACAGTAATGCGTAGCGATAATAAGTGTTGCATTCTTCTTGTTGACGCTCTTATCTTTATAGAGAGTAATGATATTCTCGACTAGCGTCTTATGAAAATGGTTCTCAATTTCATCTATGATAAGATCAAATCCATCACGAAGAGACAATACCACAAGCATATACAACACTATTCCCTTTGTAGTACCGCTAGATAACCTGAAATACAATTCTTGCGCTGACAACACTTCTTCTTTTCCCTCAAAAACCAATCTGAAATTGTTATCATCAACCATTTCCAGGCTGGAAATATTCTCGTCAAACACTCTGATGATCTTCATCAGTACATCGTTCGGGATATTAAAGTTTTTAAGCACATTAAATGCAAGCCCGTACGCACCCTGTCCAACGTCTAAGCTATTAAAATGGAAAGCAGTGGGATGTATTCCCTTTGTAACAAAGAAGACAATAGAAGTATCCTCCGGCAACACATTTCCAGAGGTTGCAAGCTCAAAGCCTTCATCATCGAAGATGTCATTAACTTTACTCTTGTAATACTTCTTTTTCCAAATAAGCTGATCCTTAAAAATCACATTGCCGCCCAGCAGATTTTCTTCCAACTCCAGGCTGTACTTATAAATCGATCCTTCATCATAAAAGAACAGCGTAAGCTTAGTTCCGCTTACACTAAAGTTTTTCTTTTCAACTCTTAGATTTCCAAGAATTTCATATGAAAGGCTCATTAACTCCAGCACAGAGGTCTTACCGGAAGCATTCTTTCCTACTACTCCGACTGTTGAATATGTATATAAGCCATCTGCAATTTCTACTAACTCATATTCCTTGTCCTCCGCAGTCTTTCTCGCGATAGGTACCAAACCAATTTCAAAATTATCCGCACAGTTTTTGAATCCAGTAGCTATTACTTTTAAAAGTTTCATATACTTGTCCGCCTTTCTAGATTTATGATAATACAAAAATCGTTTTAAAACAACTTTTTTGTTTGAATTTGCTTACTATAACAATTTTGCCCCATCTCAGGTTCAATTACTGCCATTTTTCTGCACGAAAAAGAGCATAACCTTCGCTATGCTCTGCTGATCCTAATTTTATTCCGCCTCCACAGCCTCCGCTTCCGTCAGCGTCGCTCCTTCATTCTCTTTCCTAAATTCCTCATAATCCGTATCCCACTCCTCGTAGCCTGCCTCATCTGCGTGGCTGGTGAGGTTGTAGTTGGATGTAAGGAACTCGCCAAGATAATGAGTCAGCTTAGCAGCGCCCTGAATGTTGACGTGATCTGTATCTGACATGTCCGTAGCGTAGTCAACTACAGAATCTTCCATCACGGTAAAATCAATAAACGGAACATTATACTTCTTTGCTGTAACAGCTGCAGCATTGATCCTGGCCTGCTTCTCTTCGGTGTTTACCTCAGGCGAATGCACAAACACCACCTGAACGCCTGCTGCCTGCAGCTCCTCTACAGTTCTTTCAAGATACTTAACGCCCTCTGTCTCCACCGCAGCGCTGTCGATGCGGTATTCATACTCAGGCCTGTCGTAAACTATGTACTCACGGTTGACCTTATAGCCTCTAAGCTTTGAATAGGTCCGTGAAAAATCTTCCGTAGTAAGCTCAGACCACCTGTCGTGGTACAGGATAATATCAAATAGCAGCTCGTGCCTTGGATCCTCTGGGCTTAAGGTGTCGTACACCGCCTTTATCTTGGTAAGGGACAAAGGAAATCTGTCCCAGGCCAGATGCACACTGTACATATCCTTATATTTCAAAGTCTCGCCGTATTGGCTCACCTCGATGACAACCACCTTGGGCGATGTGTATTCCAGAGCATTCTTGATCGTCCAGTAGGTCACCGGCAGTCTCTCTGAAGTATTTCCGAAGTTATAGGAAGTGATTCCCTGCTCGTTCCAGAGCTGCAGCGGGTTTACCATAAGCTGCATATTGCTGCTGCCAAAGAACAGCACGTCAAAGTCGTTTTCCTCTCTGAAAAATGCCTCATATTTCTCATAGGCATCCTTCCTCTCCAGAACCTTTGATGCGTACATCACCATCAGTGCCAATACCACGACGCCCACGATCACCTGTACAAGCCTCTTTACCGATCTCGATTTCATATCAAAAGCCTCCATAAATAAAGTCGGCGGCGTTATAAGATGATCCGTAGACTCCGAAAATCAAAGTTATCATAATGACACCTGCAGTCAGAGCATACCTGAATAGCCACGGCTGCACAGCGATATGCTCACGAATCTTCATACCGCTCTCCTGCCTTGTGCTCACAACATACCAGATGATGACGCCCACTCCCGCCACAAAGAAATCCTTGTA
>JAILMY010000002.1 GCA_024692165.1 Butyrivibrio sp.
GTTTATTATATAACGTTTTAATTAAAATTTCACTATTTATTTACAGAAAATGAAATTTATCGTAACAAGAAAACTTGAAAAATTCTTGATTTGGTGTGTTATACTATTGAAAAAATTGATTAACTCTGTATTCTTTTACAAATAATAATATAAAGGGCGGTATATACATGGCAGGATCAATATTTGGCAAAAATATTTCAGTAAGTACCTGGGGTGAGTCCCATGGAAAAGCTTTAGGTGTTGTAATCGACGGCTTCCCGGCAGGAATGGAGCTTTGCGAGGAGGATATTCAGAAGTTCCTTGACAGAAGAAAACCCGGAACCAGCGCAGCTACTACATCCCGTAAGGAAGATGATCTTGTGGAGATCCTCTCCGGAGTTTTTGAGGGTAAGACCACCGGTACTCCTATTTCACTTATGGTAAAAAATACTTCTCAGCGATCAGCGGATTACAGCGAAATCGCCCAGTACTATCGCCCGGGTCATGCAGATTTTGGCTTTGACAGTAAATACGGCTTCAGAGACTATAGAGGTGGCGGAAGGAGTTCGGGCCGTGAGACCATTGGCCGCGTAGCATCAGGTGCCCTTTGCTCCAAGCTTCTTTCCCAGATGGGAATCGAAGTATGCGCCTTTACTAAGGCTATCGGCGATGTGGAGATTGATTCAAAGAACTTTGACAAAAAAGCTATCTACTCCACTCCCACAGTCATGCCTGATGCAGAAGCTGATAAAAGAGCCATGGAGCTTATCGCTAAGTGCCGCGAAGAAATGGACTCCATCGGCGGCGTTATAGAGTGCAGGATTACAGGAGTTCCTGCAGGAATCGGCGATCCTGTTTTTGACAAATTAGATGCAAGGCTTTCTGCAGCCGTTATGTCCGTTGGTGCAGTTAAAGCCGTTGAAATTGGTGACGGCACAAAGGTATCAGCCTTCAGGGGCTCTGAAAACAATGACGAATTCGTTGTAAACGAAAACGGCGCTGTTTCCAAAAAGACAAACCACAGCGGCGGAATCCTTGGAGGTATGAGTGATGGAAGTGAAATCATTGTAAGAGCCTACGTTAAGCCTACACCAAGCATCGCTTCCACCCAGTCCACAATAAACAAATCCGGAGAGAACATTTCCGTCAACATCAAGGGTCGCCATGATCCTGTGGTTGTTCCACGCGCCGTAGTTGTTGTAGAGTCCATGTGCGCACTGACCCTGCTGGATCTTATGATTTCAAACATGTCATCCCGCGCTGACTATCTTATTGATTTTTATAAGTGATTTGCACAAAAAAATTCTTCATTCTTTTCAGAATGAAGAATTTTGTTTTTATTGTTTAACTCTCAAGTTTGTGGAATACGATACAGTTAGGTCTTGAAACAGGAAGTTCAGGTCCGTTCATGACCATAGTGCCCTTATCCATATCTACAGTGAAGAATGTCAGTGTATCTGACTCGTGGTTAAGGGAAACGAGATGCTTGTTATCAGGGAAAAGAGCTGCATCCTTAGGATACTCTCCTGCTACAGGAAGCTGAATCTTCTTGGTGAGAAGTCCTGTCTCCTTATCAACCTTGTAAACAACCACGTTGTTCTCGCCGGCTGTTGAGCTTACAAGATAGTTGTAATCCTCAGAGAATGTCAGAGCTGAACTTGCAACGCCGATTGAATCATATTCTTCTGAATTGGATACGGACTGGATCTTGTTGAACTCCGGATCGCCGTCTTCATCAACATATTCGTAAACATCTATAGCGCACTTCTGCTCAAGACATACATAAAGGAATTTACCGTCCTTGGAGAACTGCATATGTCTTGGTGATGATTCCTGATCGCAGTGGATAACGTCGATATCCTTGATCTTGCCGTTCTCAGTATTGAGACTGTAGACATTTACTCTGTCCATTCCAAGGTCTGCTGCAAGCAGATACTTGTTGTCCTTGGAAACCTTTACACATTGTACATGAGGAACATGGTTACGACCTGCAGCTGTGCCCAGGCCCTTGTGGAATCTCTCATCAGTTATCTCTCCGATGGAGCCGTCCTTGTTAAGTTTAAGGATAGTAACCTTACCATCATGATAACCTGCTGTCAGGAGGAAGTTGTCCTTCTGGTCCATATTTACATAGCATCCACGCATTCCATTGATTGAAGCCTCATTCAGAAACTCCAGACTTCCGTCGGGAAGAATGTGATATGCCTCAACTCCGGCATCAGTGATTGAATATAATGTCTTATTGTCATGAGAAATATTGATATATGATGAGTTTGTGATCTCAACCTTCTGTTTCTCAGTAAGTCTGCCGTTTTTAAGATCTACATCGTAGATTCTAATGCCGTATTTAGTGCCAAGTCCTGAAGTATAACTGGACACATATGCTACATACTTGTCTTTACCAGCCATTTTAGCTTTAGCCTCCTCTAAATATCCTCTATCCATCATATTTTATCACACTTTATTGTGCTATACTAGTATTTAAGATTTTAAAAAAGTCTAACACAGGAGTTTACAAAATGAGCAAAGATCTGATCACACTAGAGCACATATCCAAGTCCTACGATGGACAGCTGATCCTGGATGACCTCAGTCTGTCTATCTACGAGAATTCTTTTGTTACACTGCTTGGTCCCAGCGGATGCGGCAAAACTACTACTCTTCGTATCATCGGTGGTTTTGAAAAGCCTGACCAGGGCCGCGTTGTATTTGACAATCAGGATATTACCAATCTGGCTCCCAATAAGAGGCAGCTTAATACAGTATTTCAGAAGTATGCTCTTTTTACCCATATGACAATTGCGGAGAACATCGCATTTGGTCTTAAGATAAAGAATAAGCCTGACAGCTATATCCGTGATAAGATACGCTATGCTCTTAAACTGGTTAATCTTGAGGGCTTTGAGAACCGTATGCCAGACTCTCTCTCCGGCGGTCAGCAGCAAAGAATCGCCATCGCCAGAGCCATTGTAAATGAGCCGAAAGTTCTTTTGCTGGATGAGCCTCTTGGCGCCCTTGATCTTAAGATGCGTCAGGACATGCAATACGAGCTTAAAAGGCTTAAAGAAGAGCTTGGCATCACCTTCATATATGTAACTCACGATCAGGAAGAAGCTCTTACCATGTCAGACCACATAGTTGTTATGAACCAGGGATATATTCAGCAGGAAGGCTCTCCCGAGAAGATCTACAACGAGCCGGAAAACGCCTTTGTTGCCGACTTTATCGGAGACAGCAATATCATAAGAGCAACCATGATCCGCGACGAGCTTGTTGAGATTCTTGGTGCTAAATTTGCCTGCGTCGATAAGGGCTTTGGTGAAAACAAGCCTGTAGACGTAGTTATCAGACCTGAGGACGTGGAGCTTGTTTCTCCCGATGAAGGCACCATCAGCGGTGTTGTAACAGGTCTTACCTTCAAGGGCGTTCACTATGAGATGGACGTTGAGGCCAACGGCTATGAGTGGCTCGTTCATTCCACAAGACTCTCTGAGGTTGGTACCCACGTAGGAATCAAGGTTTATCCATTTAATATTCAGATCATGAATGTTCCTGCTTCTGAGGACGAGGAGGCCATAAGTGAAACTGTTTAAATCCAAAAGACAAGCCGGGCTTATCGCATCCCCTTATATGGCATGGGCTTTCATCTTTATCGTAGTGCCTCTTTGCATGGTCATATACTACGGTTTTACCGATTCAGCCGGCAGATTTACATTTGATAATGTTGCAACAATTATGAAGCCCGGATATTTCAAGGCCCTTGTAAGATCAATTGAACTGGCCCTTATCAGTACTCTGGTATGCTTTATTCTCTCATACCCTCTGGGCATGATCCTTGCAGGTATGAAGCTTAAAAAGAACGCTTACATCGTCACTCTTTTTATCCTTCCCATGTGGATGAACTTCCTCTTAAGGACACTTACCTGGATGACTCTTCTGGAGGGAAAAGGCGTCATCAATACAGTGCTGGAGTTTTTCCATCTGCCCACCATAAGCATCATAAATACGCCATCAGCTATCGTTCTTGGTATGGTTTACAACTTCCTGCCTTTTATGATACTGCCTATTTATAATGCTCTTAACAGGATCGATGAAAACGTCATTAACGCCGCCAGAGATCTGGGCGCCAACACTCTTCAGACTTTCCTTAGGATTATACTTCCCCTTTCTCTTCCGGGAATCCTAAGCGGAATCACCATGGTATTTATTCCGGCTCTGACCACCTTCGCTATTTCCACAATGCTGGGCGGATCCAAGATTCTTCTTATCGGAAACATCATCGAGCAGGAATTTACCCAGTTATATGACTGGCATTTGGGCAGCGGTCTTTCGATCGTGCTTATGATCTTTATCCTGATCAACATGATCGTGGAAGCAATTTATGATTCGGAAGGAGGTATGAGGAGATGAAAAAAGTCCTGACCAGAATTTACCTTATTATCATCCTTATCTTCATGTACGCTCCTATTTTTACGCTTATCGTGCTCTCTTTTAACTCAAGTAAATCAAGAGCCCGCTGGGGCGGATTTACCCTGGGCTGGTACATAAACCTTTTGTCCGATGAAGCTGTTGCAAGTGCCCTGATCAATACACTGACAATTGCGGTTCTTGCCACTATCTTTTCAACGATAATAGGAACCTTTACCTGTATAGCAATGATCGGGCTTTCGCCAAAGCTGCGTTCGGTCATCATGGGTATTACAAATATTCCTATGATCAATGCAGATATTGTAACCGGTATTTCTCTGATGCTGCTGTTTCGTTTTTTGCATCTTAGCTCCGGCTTTAGCACGATACTACTGGCTCACATTACATTTAACATTCCTTTTGTAATGCTGAGTGTAATGCCAAGGGTAAAAAACTTAAACTTCTATGTATATGAAGCTGCTCTTGATCTTGGCGCCAACCCTGCTTATGCATTTACAAAGACTATTTTGCCGGATATTATCCCCGGCATAGTTTCCGGTGCACTTATGGCTTTCACAATGTCACTGGATGACTTCATAATCACTTACTTTACCAAGGGTTCGGGCTTTGAAACCCTCTCAACTCTCATCTATAACGAGGTTAAAAGAGGTATCCAGCCGGAGATCTACGCGCTATCAGCCATCATATTCGTAGTGGTGCTGGCACTGCTCCTTATCGTTTACAGAGCACCTCAGGCTAAGTCAAAGGAGAAATGAATAAATTGAAAAAGAGATTACTATCCGTTCTATTATTGTTTGGCCTTATGGCCGGTACTGTCTGCGGCTGTGGCTCTGAATCTTCCAAAAGTCCAAACGGTAAGCTCTACGTTTACAACTGGGGCGAATATATCGATGAGGACGTTATACAAGAGTTTGAGGAAGAAACAGGAATAGACGTTATCTATGATATGTTTGAGACCAACGAGATCATGTTTGCCAAGCTGGCTCAGGACACTTCCGCCTACGATGTGGTGTGCCCTTCCGACTACATGATCCAGAAGCTTATACAGAATGATATGCTCAGGGAGCTTAACTTTGACAATATTCCCAATTCCAAGAATATCGGTGAGCAGTACTTTGTTCAGTCGAGAGACTTTGATCCCGAGAACAAATACTCCGTTCCCTACTGCTGGGGAACTGTAGGAATTCTTTATAACAAGACCATGGTGAATGACACCGTGGACAGCTGGGATATCCTCTGGGATTCCAAGTACAACGGCTCTATTCTTATGCAGGATTCCGTAAGAGATGCCATGATGGTGGCACTTCTTAAGAACGGCTACTCCCTTAACACCACAGATCCGGGTGAGATAAGGGTTGCAACAGATGATCTTATCACCCAGAAGCCATTGGTTCAGGCCTACGTTGTGGACCAGGTAAGGGATAAGATGATAGGCGGCGAAGCTGCTCTTGGTGTTATCTACTCCGGCGAAGCAATCTACACCGCCAGGGAAAATCCGGATCTTGTGTATGTGGTTCCGAAAGAAGGCACCAATGTATGGATCGACTCCTGGGTAATTACCAAGGGTTCCAAGAATGCAGAAAATGCAGAGAAGTGGATTGACTTTATGTGCCGCGGTGATATAGCTCTTAAGAACTTCGAGTACATCACCTACTCCACTCCAAATGATGTGGCAAAAGAGAATATCGAGGACGAGGACATCAAGAACTCAAAAGTTGCGTTTCCTGATCTCTCCTCATTCCCGACAGAGTCATATAAATATCTCGGCGAAGCCGGTGACCGCCTCTACAACGACGCCTGGATGGAAGTAAAATCCGCAGATTACTAGACAATAAATAAAAGGACCTCGAAGCCTGAAGCTTCGAGGTCTTAATTATTTCAGTACATTCATATCTACGTTTCCGGCAATTCCGGGAATAGATCCCTTTGATGTGTACTGCCAGATATCATATCGTGTAGCAGTATATGTCGGTATATCAACGTATTGAGCCAACCAGATTTTGTAGTTTGTAAATGCTCCGGCGCTGATGCGGTTTTCAAGCCACAACTTGTTAGAATACAGTCCTGCGCTGTAGCCGGCGTTGGATATGGTCGCCAGGAAGGCTGCGATGGTGGCGTTGCGCTCTTCTACGCTGATGGCATCGCCACGGCCGTTACTCTTTTCCACATCGATATATACCGGCATCTGCAGCGAGTAGCCGTTTATAAGCTCCAGCACCATGGAGGCTTCCTCTACAGCTTCCGCTTCGTTAACAGCCTGGGAAAAGAAATATACACCCACGCTTAGTCCTGCGCCCTGGGCTGCGATTATGTTCTGATAAAACAGCGGATCAACGATAAGGGCTCCTGAACTGGATCCACGGTAGCCACATCTGATGATGGCAAAGTCGATTCCTGAATTTTTCACAGCACCCCAGTCTATGTTGCCGTTGTGCTTGGAAACATCAACACCCTTAGATCCTTCGTGAGCTGCGATGTACGTAGGATCTGATGTAATGTCAGGAACATCCGGTGACTGCGAGTCAGCAGGCGAAGGCGTTGGTGCAGATACTGTTCCAGAGCTCGCCCCGGCTATCGCCTTCTCTTTTTCCTGAGCATCATTCTCCGCCTCAATCTGAGCCAGAAGGTCTTCTGCATCCTCAGAGATTCCCTCGTCAAAAATCTGTTCTTCCTCTACAGGAGCCGGCTCCTCAGCTTCAGAAGTGCTGCTTACATCCGTGGTCTCATCCACATCCTGAACCTTGGTATCTTCCTCCGCTACGTTGATCTGAGCCTCAGTCTTGATCTCATCCTTTATGTCAACCTTGGCGTACTTGATGGAATCCGTAACTGTAATGGTCTGGGATTTGTCGCAGTGGTAATTTACCCCGTCAGAAGAAATGTCCGACATAAATACCGTATAGTCTCCCGCCGTAACATAAGGAAGGTAGATGATTCCATCCTTATCGGTGTCGTTATAGGTTGTGGTAGTATCCTTACCCTTTACGGTAACAGTGAAATTAACGTTATAGATCAGATTGCCGCTGGAAATATCAGAAAGCTTGATCTTAAGATCATCCTGAATCGAGCGAAGGGAAATTGAAACAGTGACGTCCTTTTGAATAACGGCGCTGCTACTACTTCCATCAGAGCTGATCCCGTTTTCTTCCCTTAGCTGCTCACCGTCAATAAGCCCCAGGTTCAGGGCCTCCAGATTGGATACGGATTCAAATATGGAACTGTTATCCGCAAGAAGCTCTTCTTCATCCGTTCCATCAGCCATTACCTGTCGGACCAAAAGGCCCACAAGAGTAACAACTATCAAGGCAAGAATAATCCCTATTAAAATAAACTGTGTTTTTCTAATCATAACTAATAACTTTCAGTAACAAGCCATTTAAACCTGTTACTTTTTAACATCCGCCAGTTTGGAATAAGACTTTCTGTAGTGGCGGTTCATGTGATAGCACTCCCAAAGTGAGAGGTAATGACCCTCTCCGTGGCGCATCACAGCAGTATGGGCTATACATCCCTTATCAAGAACGATAGCCACAGCCATGGCATCATCCTCATCCTTGCCGACACAGTAAGCGCCGTCATTAAGGGAAAAAATAGCATTAACGTGTTTCTTTATGTTGTGGTAGCTGGTACCGTCTTTTCCATGTTCATTGCTGGGTACCTTAACGCTGTAGCCAATGAGCTGGGCAAAATCATCCAAAAGAGGTCTCATATGATTGGCCCTTCTGGACACCATCATTACTGCCTCAGACTTGTTGTGGATAATATACTTAACATCCGGACGTCTGTGATAAATGGACTGATGAATATGCTTTACTCTCTCCGGCGTATCCGGAATATCATAGACGATCCTGCCGTCTTCAAGGTGTGAGTTAAAGCCCACCTCTACGCCGTGATGCATATCAGTCTTGCAGACATCCTGAAGGAAATTGTTGCAGGCAACCTCCATCTTCTCAGCTTCAAACACGGTTTCTCTGGAGTCCCTGCCAAGGCAGATTGTACCGTGGTTGGCCATGATAAAGCCGTTTCGCTCCGGATACTTTTTCACCGTATTTGCAACGTTTGTGGCAAGCTTCTCTGTGCCGGGAAGTGCGTAAGGCGCAACGGGAATCACCATATCCTCTTCGTCAAAATAGGACACGATCTTCTTGATGCCCAGAGTTCCTGCGCAGGAAGCATACACCTGATGGGTGTGGACAATAAACTCCACATCCGGCCTTTCTCTATAGCAGGCGGCGTGAACTGCCTTCTCACTGGAGGGCAAAATGTCCCCTTCGTAGGAAAGGTCGCTGATATTTACTTTTACGATCATATCAGGTGTCAGATCTTCGTATTTAATTCCACTGGGAGTAATGATGAAAGAATTCTCATCGACCCTCTGACTAATATTCCCCCAAGTCCTGACAAGTAACCCCACTTCGTGAAGCTCGCGAGAAACCCTAATGATATTTTCCCTGGCTTCAAGCATTTCTTCGCTATTTGTAATCATCCCCTGATCTGTCCTTCTCCCAATATCTCATATTTATAAGAGGTCAGCTCCCTAAGCCCCATAGGTCCCCTTGCATGAAGCTTCTGAGTACTTATGCCGATCTCTGCCCCAAATCCGAATTCAAATCCATCGGTAAATCTTGTGGAGGCGTTAACATATACGCAGGCTGCATCCACCTGATCCAGGAACTTTTGTGCTGCCTCTTTGTTCTCAGTAATGATGGACTCAGAATGTCCTGTGTTGTACTTATTTATGTGATCTATGGCTTCATCTACACTGCCTACTGTCTTAACAGATATGATGTAGTCAAGATACTCTTTTCCAAAGTCCTCTTCTGTGGCTGACACTGCCCCGTCGATGAGGTTCTTAGAAAGTTCATCGGCCCTGACCTCAACATCGCACTCTCTCATAGCCTCGCCAAATAAAGGCAGGAACTTATCCATTATATCCTTGTGAACCACAAGAGATTCCGCGGCGTTGCACACACCGATTCTCTGGGTCTTGGCATTTATGATAATAGGAATTGCTTTCTTAAGATCCGCATCCTTGTCCACATAGATGTGGCAGTTACCTGTGCCTGTCTCGATTACAGGAATGGTTGAATTTTCAACCACAGCCCTTATAAGTCCGGCGCTTCCTCTTGGGATGAGCACATCAATATAGCCGTTCATCTTCATGAACTGTGTTGTCACAGCTCTGTCTGTATCCTCAATCAGCTGAACTGCATCAGGAGTTATTCCCTGCTCCGAGAGCGCATCTCTTATAACCTTCGTGATTGCGATATTGCTGTTAATGGCATCGCTACCGCCCTTTAAAATTGCCGCATTGCCGGATTTAAAGGTAAGGCTGAAGGCGTCTGCAGTTACGTTGGGTCTTGATTCATAGATGATTCCGATTACTCCAAGAGGCACTCTTACCTTCTTTATAAAAAGACCATTTGGCCTCTCGAAATGTTCGATCTCAGTTCCGATTGGATCTTCCAAAGATGCCACAACTTTAAGTCCCTCGGCCATGGCGTCGATTCTTTTCTTATCGAGTTTTAGTCTGTCCAGCATGCCCTGATGCATGCCGTTTTTCTCCCCTGCCTCATAGTCCTTATCATTGGCTGCAATGATATAGTCAGCTTCTGCCACCAGTTTATCTGCTACTGCAAGAAGTGCATTATTCTTGGCATCAGTTGTCAGTTTCTGAACTGCGTACTTGGCAGCTTTTGCATTTTTACAGATTTCAAGTAATTCCATATCACCCTCCAACAATTAAACAAAAACATGAAGCAAAAAAATAAAGACTTTCTAAATTATACCTTCGAAAGCCTTTATTTTCAACAAATTCAAGATTCAATTATTCTTTATTCATACTTCTTGGCGATATTCCGTAGAATTTTTTGAATACATTTGAAAAATAACTCACGTCGCTGTAACCCACCTTTTCAGCGATCTCTGAGAGCTTATCGCTGGTGGTTGTAATCAGCTTTTTGGCTTCCTGCATGCGGTAAGAAGTTATGTACTCAGAAAGTGTCATGTTCATCTCGCTCTTAAACATTTTCCTGAGGTATGTCTGGTTAACGCTCAGGTTCTCTGAAATATCAGATATGGAAAGATAGTTGTTGCTGTAGTTCTGCTCAATGTATTCCTTGGCACCAATGGCTACGCTTCTGGTCCTGGAATCGTTCTTGCCCTTTTCGAAATCAATTCTTTTCCTGTAAAGGTAGATGACGTTCTGTCTAAGCTCCTCGGCGGTTTTGGCTCCTTCCATGAATTTCTCCGGAGAGAAACCTTCTCCGTAGATGTTCTCAATGCTGAATCCGGAGTTGATAATGTTTGTCATCAAAATGCTGATGGCGCTGCTAAGAAGGTTCATGTCGGAAAGGGTTACATTGTTATCACCCTTTTGCTTATCAGCAAGCTGCTTCCAGAGAGTATTTATGGCATCTTCCACTGCATCCGCCTGGAGGGATTCAAGATATTTGTTCAAAAGAATTATGGCATCAATGGATGCAAGGATCTCGATATCCTCATTTTTCCTGATATCCCATAGTTGTCCGAAGCCCTTTCCTGCAAGGAAATTAAGGCCCTTTTCATAAGCCGGTTTTATAGCTACTATGTCCACAGCCTTGGTAAGTACAATACTGCTTCCAATCCCCAGCTGATTCTTGACAATCTGTATAATATCTTTAAACTCATAGCCCTTGTATTCATCAAGCGCTTCTTCGGATTCAAAGTTCATGAGAACCACAATGTTGTTCTCGAAGTCATGATAAAGCCTGAACTGCCCATCAATATCAAGCTTATCGGCAAGAAGCTTGGCTATCAGCTTTTCCCAGTTGATCAGCTGCTCTCGGGAGTCAGCAGTATTCATGGAAAAAGCTATGGCGTCAAATTTTACCAGAGCCAGCAGATATCCGCCGTATTCATGTCTGTTTGGGAAAATCTTTTTCTCCCAGGCCTCCACATTTTCTTTATCCTTAAGGCCTGCGTAGATCAGTGCCTTAAGCTCATCACTTAGCTGTTCATCAATTTCCTTCTCGGTGGTTGTATTCTCGTTTTCAACAGCCTTATCAATATTGTCATGGAGCTTTAAAAGGCTAAGGATCAGCTCCTCTTTTTCAAAGGGTTTGACTATATAGTCACAGACACCGATCTTTACTGCCTTTCTTGCATATTCAAATTCATTGTTGCCGGTGATCAGGATCACAGAAATGTCCGGATAATCCCTGGTTATCCTCTCCGCCAGTTCCAGACCGTTTATATAGGGCATTGTAATGTCAGTAAGCACCACATCCGGATAGTATTCATCCAGCTTCTCCAGTGCCTCTTTTCCGTCATGGGCTTCGCAGCATATCTCAAAGCCGTAGGAATTCCAGTCAATACACCCTCTTAAATATTCAAGAAATATTGGCATGTCGTCCACGATCATGATCTTGATCATCTCTATTCTCCGTCAACTATTTATTCTTATTTTTTATATGGAACCTTTACGATAATTGTGGTTCCTTCGTTTTCCTTACTGAAGATGCTGGCACCATACTCTTTTCCAAAGTACAGCTTTATCCTTTTGCCAACAGAATACAGACCGAAGTGACTTCCACCCTTGGTGGAGTCGTGGTCGGTAATACGGGCCTCTTCCTTCAGGTTCCTATCTTCGTCCATCTCTTCATTTTGAAGAAGACGATTCAAAATATCAAGCTCTTCGCTGTTCATACCAACGCCGTCATCGATTACGCAGATCTCAGCGTAGGCATCCTTTTCAGAAATCTCCATAGTTTCACCGCCGGAGGTGGGAATTATCCTCTTGACCATTCTGCCAACAACCTTGATCCTGCCATTGCCTGACTTGTTCTTAAGGCCATGATAAATAGCATTTTCCACCAGGGGCTGAAGGGTCATCTTAGGGATAAGAGCTCCCTTGATGTCATCATCCACGTCAATCTCGTAGGTGAACTTATCCGCATATCGCATGGTCTGAAGGTCAAGGTAGTCCTGAATGATCTGGATTTCTCTTTCAACGGATACGATCTCTTCACTTCCGGAGAGGGAATTCTTGTAATAATTGGCAAGTTTCTTGGTTACACGAGATGCCTCTTTTGCCCTGTTCATCTCAATCAGCATGATGATAATATCCAGGGTGTTGTATAAAAAATGAGGCTTAACCTGCTCCTGTATGAGAGCCAGCTCATATTCCCTCTTTTTCTTGGCCTCCTGATCCACCTTGTTTAGCAGCTCAAGGTACGCCTGGGTCATATAGTTAAAGATTCTGCCCAGTCTTCCAATCTCGTCCTTGGTCTTAAACCTGAACCTGAAACTCATGTCCCCTTCAGCTATCTGCTCAGCACCGTCATGAAGCGTTTTTAACGGATGAACAATGAAGTTGGTGACGAAGTTTACTGAAATCAAAAGAAGTACTCCGGTTATAACACCGGTAAACATAATGATGAGCCTTAGTTCCCTTCCTGTAACATTAAACTTGTTCAGGTTGGTAATTCCAATAATTGTCCAGGGATATCCGGGAATCACATCCCTTGCCACAATATATTTTTCCTTATTGTATTTTAAATACTTGGTATCTGAGGAATATAAACTTTTGTGAAGCTCTTCATCGCTGTAGAACTCACCGTTTTGGACAGACTGGGTTACCATCTCTCCTGTTTTGTCATAAAGGAAATAGTAACTGATCTCGCTTTGTGCGGATTCTACAAGATAGTCCTTGTTCAGGTTAATAAAGATATATCCGAAGGGAGTTCCGGTGTTGACGTTGATCACGTGCTTTCCCATGGTAATAACCTCTTTTTCCTTTTGAAACATGGGATTTCCGGAAATATTCATGAGATAGGTCTTGCCACCCTTATCCGATAGCTCTTTTACATAATCGGATTCGAAAATATCTTCTTTTTTATCATAGAGATTGGGATCCGTGGAGTACATTCTGTCGTAGTCATCTATGAAGACAATTGACGAAATTCCATTATAAATCAAAAGAGACTGTGAAAGCTGTCCGATTATCTTGTTGTCCTTCATTACAGGCTTAAGGGTCCTGTCATTGTAATAGCCGCTGATCTCGATGGTCAGATTGTTAGAGCAGACTTCTCCGTTTTGAAGGACGTTATATATCCTGTCAGACATAATGCGGATATTCTCTTCTATCTGCTTATCCGCCCTCTCCATGATTGCTCTGTTGTAGAAAAAGAGCATAAGAAAAATAAGCACTATCATAGGAATCAGTGCTACGAAGAAGGTCATGGCCGCTATTTTGTACTTAATGGACATGTTCCTGAACCGTTCCTTATAGGTTTTCTTTCGGTCAGACTGTAAATTCTGCATGTCCTTTAAGGTCATGTTTTTTATGTCTTTGCTGCTCATGTATATAATTTTATCATAAAATCGTACATAATTTGAAAAAGAACCTTCCTACAGGTAAATGTAAGAAGGTTCCGGAAACATAACATTTATTTCTATGTGGATGATCAGATCAGCCTTTTACAGCTCCACCGATTGTCATAGCGCTCTCAACCTGCTCTGAGAAGATTGAGTAAACAATGATTGCAGGGAAGCTGGCGATAACCATTGTAGCTCCCATTCCGCCCCAGTCTGTTGTGAACTCTCCCTGGAAGAACAATACACCAAGGGGAAGTGTCTTAAGTGCAGGGATGCTTCCTACAACAACATTAGCCAGAATAAACTCATTCCAGGCATTAAGGAAAATGTAAATAACCAGAGTAACTGTAGCAGGTCTTACCAGAGGCTCAATTATCATGAAGAATGTCTGATAGATCGTTGCTCCGTCCATACAAGCTGCCTCTTCGAGCTCCATTGGAATTCCCTTGAAGAATCCATAGTAAACCATGCAGGCAAAAGCCAGGTTGATGGCAATATATGGGAATATCAGTGACCATCTTGTGCCCATAAGACCAAATTTCTGAACTACCTTGACTACAGGGATCATGATGGCCTGTACAGGAATGAACATACCAAGACCAAGGAACAGTCTTGTAAAGGTCTTCATCTTCCATACCATACGGCTGGTAGCATAGGAAAATAAAAGTGCACAGATGATGGTAATTGTTACGGTTCCTATTGAAACAAGTAAGCTGTTCAGGAAATAAAGCGGAACATCATACTTGGTCCATGCTGTGATATAGTTCTCATAATGAAGTGGCCATGGAAATCCGAATGGGTTTGTTACAAAGATTTCCTGGTTGGTCTTAAACGAATAGAAAAGCATCCATATAAGTGGATAAAGTGAAAATGCTGCGTAAATCCAGCAAAAAATCACAAATATATGGTGCAAAGCTGTTTTTTTGCCTTCTTTATGCATTGCGCTTCCTCCTTGCCTTCTCTTCCTCTTTCTTCTGGTCCTTGTCTCTGAAGATAAAGTTGATGACCAGCATTACCAGCATACATTCAATAACCATTACAGATGCTGCAGCAAGACCATAGCCATAGTCTGACTTCTTGAAGGCTGCGTTGTACATCATATATGTAAGAGTAAATGTAGACTTGTTAGGTCCACCGCCTGTCAGGATGTTCATCTCAGTGAAGGCCTTGATACCACCTGTCAGAGAAATGATAAGGCAGAACTTGTAAGTCTCCGCAAGAAGCGGAATTGTAATCTTCATGTGAGCCTTAACATTGGAGCATCCGTCAATTCTGGCTGCTTCATAATAGTCTGCAGGAATTGACTTGATACCGGCTACGATGAGGGCGAACTGATATCCCATCCACTGCCATGCATTTACAAAGGCAATTACATAGATGGCTTTATATCTGTCTCCAAGCCAGTTCTGCTTGAAGTCTGATCCGGCAACCTCGAAGAGCTTGTTGAGAAGTCCTTCTCCGCTGAGGATTGCGCTCCAAAGCTGACATACAACTGTTACAGAAAGAATTACAGGGATGAAGTAAGCAACTCTCAGGAACTTTCTGCCATTCATCTTCTTGTCAGAAATGGTGATAGCAAATACCGTTGCAAAGAGCATCTGATAAACGGTAATTACTATGGCAAAGATCAACTGGTTTCTGTTTGAGGTAAAAAATACTCTATCGGTGAACAGGTCAAGATAATTCTTAAGGCCTGTAAAATTCGGCATTGTAAGACCATTCCAGTCGGTAAAGCTATAGGCAAAAACCTGGATGATCGGAATAAAATCGAATGTAATAAAGATTGCAAGAGCCGGTAATATAAAAAGCAGTATTGCCAGCTTGTTTCCCATATATTTTTTCATAGGGTTGTCTCCCATATTTTCAGAAAAATCGGGCGGTCATGGCAACCATGCCGCCCGAGGTGTGTTAGGTGTTACGTGATATACGTGTGACTCCGCTTCGCTCTCGTCACACTACAGCCATTCGGAAATCGATATACTCACTTCGTTCGTATATCTTTTTTCCTCATGCCTGTTCGGTCTTCAAGGTCATAAGGTGCTTTGAGCAAGCTCAGCACCTTATGACTTTGAATTCCTATATCACTCCATAATGTCTTCCATATCAGCTATAAACTCGTCTGCTGTGAACTGTCCGGATACAAGACCCTGTGACTCAGACTGGATACCATCGTTGAATGTAGAATTTGTAAGTCCCCATGTGAACTTTGTTGTAGATGTAACTGAAGGAAGTGTATCAGAAAGCTTCTTCATCATTGCAGGATACTCTGAATCAGGCTCTTTACCTGTGTTAAGTGCAACGAGAGGATTGTGTCTGTACATAACCTTAGCTTCGCAGTACTTCTCTGTGATGAACTCAGCAACCTCTGCAGCGAGCTCAGCGTTTGCAGAATCAGGATTTACAGCAAAGCCTGAAGCAGATCCGCCGCCTGAGAATGCAGCCTTACCGGCTGTGTAGGCAGCAGCATCCTGTGCAGGATAGAACATCCAGTCAACGTTATCACCAAGAGCCTTTGTAGCATCCTCGATGTACCACTGACCGTTGATGAACATAGCAGCTTCGCCTGAAAGGAACTTCTCAGAAGCCTGGTCATAGTTTGTTGTTGTAGCATCTTCCTGGAAGAGGCCTGCAGCTACGAGCTCTTCAAGCTTCTTAGCAGCATTTACATATGCCTCGTCTGTGATCTTAGCAGTGCCCTCATCAAGAGCCTTGATACCGCCAGCTGTGTATCTTGTTGCAACTACGTCAAATGCAGCTGCTGTATTCCAGCCTTCCTGACCGAAAAGTGCAAGAGGTGTGATTCCCTTTGACTTGAAAACTTCGATGCAGTTAAGAAGATCATCATAAGTCTGTGGAACTTCAAGATTGTTCTCAGCAAAGAGTGCCTTGTTGTAGTACCAAAGAACATACTCCTGACCTGAGAATGGGAATGCATAGATGTTGCCATCCTCCGCATATGCAAGATCCTTGTTAGCATCGTAAAGCTTGTCAAGGAATCCTGTAGACTCTGCTACATCGTTGAGAACCATGATCTGATTAGATTCACGGAATGTATTGATAAGATCTGTACTAGCCTGGTAGATATCAGGAAGCTGTCCTGTAGCTGCAAGAGTCTTAAGTGTCTGTCCATCATCCTGAGCCTGTACGATAAGGTTAAGCTCAACATTCGGATAAGCCTCTTTAAGCTGTTCTACTGCGTAGTCATATGGAACCTTTGTGTCATCGTCTGCATACTGTGTGTAGATTGAAAGTGTAACCTTCTCTCCTGAAGTAGCAGTTGTGTCCTCAGCCTTGGTCTCAGTAGCTGTTGTGTCAGCAGCCTCAGTCTTGGTCTCTGTGGAAACTGCTGTGTCTGTGGTTGTTGCAGCAGCATTGCCGCATCCGATAAGAGATGTAGCAGCAACTGTGAGACATACTAAAGAACTAAGTAATCTCTTTTTCATAATATATTCCCTTCCCTTCTCTAAAGTGAGCTTCCTTATAGTGAAAACGCGATGGAAACTCTTTGGATTTATTACAGTTTTTATTATAGGCAACCAACTTGCATAAAAAAATGAGATATTCAAAATAGTTTTTGTAAATTTCAACGGGAGGATTTGTGAAAATTAAAAAAGACTGTGCACAAATTGCACAGCCTCTTTTGTCATTTGTTAAATATCACCGAATTTCTCTTTGTATTTCTTCAAAGCATCTCTCAGTTCCGCATTTTCAGTGGTGAGTTCTTCATTAGCTGTAGTGAGTTCCTCATTCTTCTCCGTCAGATTCTCCACTTTTGCTTCATACTCATCCATCATGTATATCACATTATTACGGTCCATCATCTGAAGTTCTTTTGAAAACATATCCATCACTCCTTCAATATTGAGACACATATCATACAGATGCGAATACATGGCTTTGAACTCCGGATACTCCTCAATGAGTCTTATTATGTATTCCGGCTCATCACATCCAAGGAAAGTCAGCCAAGCATCTAATTTACTCTTGATACCTCTATTATGGAGCTTTTACATAGTAATTTCAATCAAAACACGCTCATACTAAGAGCTCTTTCTTCGCCTCAGTTTAATCAATTCTATCCAAGTATTCTCTTAAAGCATCATGCCAGTCAGCCATCTTATAGTCTGTGATAAGACGCAGCATATAGTTATCAAGGATACTGTAATGTGGTCTATCGGCACTTGCAGGATTCATCTTCTTATATTCTTCACTTGTTACGTGATTTACTTTGACATTTATTCCCTTAAGTTTAAAGATTTCCTCTGTAAAATCAGCCCAGTTTGTATCTCCCTCGCATGTACCATGGAAAATACCATAGTTCTTAGTAGGCTCGATATGATGGATCATTCTAGCAAGTTCAACTGCTGATGTAGGAGATCCAAGCTGATCACAAACTACAGAAAGCTCATCATGTGTCTCTGCAAGCTTAAGCATAGTCTTAACGAAGTTTTTGCCATCTCCATAAAGCCATGCAGTACGAACAATAAACCATCTGTCAGCGAACTGCTGAACAAACTTCTCTCCTTCATATTTAGTTTTACCATAAGCACTAATAGGTGACGGCTGATCAAATTCATTTATTGGTTTACTTGCATTTCCGGGAAATACATAATCTGTACTTACATGAATAAGCTTTGCGCCAACTGCCTTTGATGCAATAGCAAGATTTCTCGGGCCTAATGCATTCAGTTTATATGCAAAATCCCAATCCTTCTCACAACCGTCAACATTTGTAGCTGCAGCACAATTTATAATAACATCCGGCTTTGTATTATTAACAAAAGATAATACTTCATCAAGATTCATAATGTTAAGGGGTGAAATATTCTCTCCCTCAACAACATCTGTAAGTATAAATTCAACTTCATTTGCATATTCTTTTTGAATTGCTCTCCCCAGCTGGCCATTACAACCAGTTACTAATATTTTCTTCATTTCTCATCTCCCAAGCCTACTTCCATAATAAAGGAGCAAACATATACGCTTGCCCCCCTATTAATTAGTTTCTATACTCTTTGATTCCACTCCACTTTGTATCCTTTTCAGACAAAATGAGTTCTACACCCTCTTGAAGTGGCCATTCAACTCCGATTTCAGGATCACTCCAAAGAAGTCCTCCCTCATCATTTGGGTGATAGAAATCTGAACACTTATAAGCAAACTCAGCATAGTCAGAAAGGACTAAGAATCCGTGAGCAAATCCTTTAGGAATAAAGAACTGCTTCTTATTCTCTGCTGATAATACTACACCAAACCACTTACCAAAAGTCTTACTATCTTTTCTAAGATCAACTGCTACATCAAATACTTCGCCATTGATGCAACGCACCAGCTTATCCTGTGGGAATTCTTTCTGGAAATGGAGACCTCTAAGAACACCTCTCTTACTTGCTGACTGATTATCCTGAACGAATTCAACATCAATGCCAGCGTTTACAAAATCATTTTTGTTATATGTTTCAACAAAATAGCCTCTCGCGTCACCAAATACCTTGGGTGTTATTACTTTGAGTCCCTCTATCTCACATGTTTCTACTGTTATCTGTCCCATTACTATATATCTCCAAAATACTTTTTCTAAATTTATAATCCCTCAGCAACCTCTACAAGGTACTTTCCGTAGTCCGTCTTCATCAGTGGCTCAGCCAGCTTAAGCAGCTGCTCCTTGTTGATGAAGCCTCTCTTATATGCGATCTCCTCGATGCAGGAAATGTAAAGTCCCTGTCTCTTCTGGAATGCGCAAACGAAATCAGATGCATCAAGAAGAGAATCGTGATTGCCGGTATCAAGCCAT
>JAILMY010000013.1 GCA_024692165.1 Butyrivibrio sp.
CTCGTTTACTGCATAGAACAATGCAGGACGATACATAAGAGCAACTGCAGGGCACTCATCAAGAAGAAGTCTTGAAAGCTCTGTGTAGTACTCAACAAGCTTAGCTTCGTCTGTCTCTGTAGGAATAGCCTTAAGAATAGCTTCAGCATCATCGTTCATGTAATGACCGAAGTTACCACTCCAGTTAGATGCAAGCTTTGCATACTCCTCTGAGAAGTAGAACATAGCCTTTGAATATGGGTTCATAACACCGGCACCTGGAGCTGACCACATGCAGATGTCAAAGTTACATGTTGTGAAGTCATCATAGTATGAAGAAGCTTCTGGGAAGTATGTCTGGATATCGATACCGATCTGCTTACCTGCTGCAGCAACGATTTCCATTGATGCGTTCCAGTCAGACCATCCTGTAGGGCACTCAGCCTTGAAGGAAAGGTTCTTTCCGTTATACTCACGGATTCCGTCGCCGTCACTATCAGTAATTCCCGCCTCATCAAGAAGTGCATTGGCACCGTCTACGTCTGCGTTATCCCACTGAAGATCTGCGATAGCATCAAAATCAACATATTTTCTCTCGCCATCTGTAGGTCCAACAACTGATCTTGGATACTCATCAAATGTAGGTGACTGTCCTGACATAGCTGATGCAATGATCTGCTCGTAATCTACGGCCATAGCAATGGCACGACGAACTGCCTTCTGATCAAGACCTTCTCTCTCTGTGTTGAAGAACATTGAAGGAATAGATTCGCACTGTCCGTAAGGAGCATCATCAAGCCATGTGGAAATTGGAAGTCCATCCTCGAGCCAGAGGTTCTGAACGTCTGTGATAAACTGCTGACATACATCAACTTCGCCCTGTGAAAGAGCTACCTGACCTGCTGCATTGTCCTTATAAATTGTATGAGCGATGTACTTAGGAACAGGAAGCTTGCCCCACATTGAAGCAGCCTGGCCCCAATAATTATCATCTCTTACAAGAACAGCCTTCTGATCGTTAGAGATATATGGCTGATAAGGTCCTGTGTGAACAAGATCTTCCATAACATCCTGCTTAACGGAATCAGCATTCTCGCTGTTTCTTGCTTCTACAGTCTGCAGATAAGCTTTCTGCATCATGTATACGGTGTTCAGGAAGGATTTAACCTTCAAAGGATTAACTGCCTTGCCATCATCACCAAGCTTAGCCTTTACAACAACAGTTGCATCATCAACTGCCTCTATTGCATCAATATAATTTGAGAAATCTGATCCAACGGATGACTGATACTTAACATGAGTGTCATATGTATAAGCTACGTCTGTTGCAGTAAATGCAGTTCCATCACTCCACTTAGCATCAGTGTTAAGTTTGATGGTCAGTTCTGTCTGCCCATCGTCCCAGCTGAATTCTGAGCCAAGAAGTGGATAAAGCTCTCCGTCAAGAGAGTTGAACATAAACAGAGTCTCATAAACAAGCTCACGAGCTGACTCGTTTGCTGAAAGAGCAAGACCGTTGTTTGAGTTTGGAGACATAGGATTCCAGTCATTGATTGTTCCCCACTGCTGACCGGCTTCATACAATGTCTCGTTTCTTGGTGTTGATCCATCATCAGAAGTGGTTTCAGTAGCTGTCTCTGCCGGAGCCTCTGTTGCAGTCTCCTGAGTAGCTTCTGTTGTCTGAGTTGTCTCAGTCTGCTGCTCTGTGGTAGCAGGAGCTGACTCAGCCGGTGCTTCTGTAGATCCGCCGCAGGCTGTCATCATAGACAAACTCATAGCGGAAACACATAAGATCGCCATTAGTTTCTGGAAATTCTTTTTCATAGTAACCTCCCTTTCTTGATTTTGGGATTTTTGAATCCCACACGTTTTATTTAAAAAAATTTTATAAATTCGTGGCTGGTATTTATATCAAAATATACACATCCATATAAATATTTCCGTTTTTATTCAATATGCTTAATAAAGTTATCTGTTTACCATTCCAATTGTGCAATATATATAATTTATTTGTGGGGATTTCGTAACTATTGATAATTCTTTTGCTTTTTATGCCGTTTAAATGTAAAATATCAACATAATCCATGAGGGTTCGTTTGGGGGCTTTTATAGTTATGGGAGGATGATTATGAAAACGGATATGAACCTGCTTAAATGGCATTTGGAGAGATATTTCAAAGAGAAGAGAATTCCGATCTGGATCTTTGGGCAAAATAACAATATTGAGTACACGAACTTTGTGACCAGTGCACTTTTAAACCTGATGGAACACGTACAGACCATGACCAAGAAGTATGTGCTTGCCCATTCCATCGAAGGTTTTTTTCTTGATGACTCAAATCCTTATGAGCTTTACTTTGTCTTTTCATATACTCCGGGTAAGCACAACTATACCGTAGTTGTAGGCCCTGTTCTAACTATCAGGCCTTCTGACCGCGTATGGGGCAAGCTGTCATTTTCCGGGAATGTTTTCTCAGAGCAAAAAAAGGTCCTCGTGCACATGCTGTCTGTTATGCGCAAAGAGGACTTCCTGGTTGAAATTACAAATATTCTGAATGATATTTTTGAAATTCCTGCTCCTGACTTTTCTGATGAGCTGAATATCCTCTCCGGCGAAAACCATTTTTCTGAGGACCAGATATGTGATGACATCAGTATCCTTAAAATCACTGATTATAAAAGAAATATCAAGCTAAAAGAACTTTACCGCTTCTATATTCAAAGCGGAAATACTTACCAGCTCTATGCACTTTTGGCAAACGAAGAGAATCTTGATGTGCTTTTCCCAAAGAAAGCCTCACTTCAGGATTGTCTTTTCAGAGTTGTGGAGCTTCTTACTATCGGTGCAGGGGCCTCTGTGGAAAACGGTCATGACAAAAAGGCCTGCTACATTCTGTATCACAATACCACCGAAAGGCTTAAGTCTGCCAAGTGCTATGAAAAGCTTTTGACCATCCTCAAAGAGACCTCTATTTCCCTTGCAAAATCCACAAGGGAAATCAATGTTTACACAAGCAAAGATTATTCACCTACAACAAATAAGTGTATCCAGCTGATCGTAGCGAAAATGCCTGAAAAGATCACTCTGGATGGTCTTGCCGAGGAACTTCACATTTCAGCCAAGTACTTATCTGTATTATTCAATAAAGAAACCGGATCTTCGATTCCGGATTTCATCCAGGATATCAGGATAAATGAGGCTAAGACTCTGCTGCTTTCCTCTGACCTTACCTATCTTGAAATCAGTAATATGCTCAACTTCAATTCTCAGAGTTACTTTAATCAGATCTTTAAAAAGAAAACCGGGTTGACTCCTAAGGAATTCAAGACCAAGATTGATAATCATGCGGTTCTGTGAGCCCGGAGATTATATGCCGATCTGTTCGATGAATTGGACGGCTTCTTCGATTCCGCCGGATTTTTTAAAGCTGCCCGAAATCTTCCCGACTTCAGCTTTGTAGCTGGGATTTTCAATAACGCTTGTTACACATTTAAGAATGTCCTGACCCTTTATCGAAGGAAGCATGAGGCCTGCCCCCAGCTCCTTCGTTCTTTTTGCTACTGCCCCCTGCTCGGGAGTCTGGGGAAACAATATCAGCGGAACGCCGAAATACAGCCCCTCCGATGCTGAGTTCATGCCGCAATGGGTAATAAATGCGTCTGAAATGGACAGTACAGCCATCTGATCCACACTCTCATATATCTGAATATTTTCGGGAACATTGTCAAAATGATCGGTATTTGTACCCATGGAGATGTAGACTGTCTTTTCAGCAGTCTTTTCATATTTTTCTGTTATAGGACGAATGGAAGGACCGATAAAATGATATTTATCTGAAAAGGTCTCGGCGCAGGGCTGATAGTATCTGTCAGTGCCTTTACAAGACCAAGAGTCGGATTTGTATGGCCGTGGGCAGGAATGCAAAACCAGATAATCTTCATAATATCCCCCTGTTATCTAAGTACCCTACTGAATCTGATCCTTCACATTAAAGGTTTCGTCTGTGATCTTTATGTCGGCACCGGCTGATCTTATCTGCGGTAGCTTCTGCGCTCTCAGTGCTACGGGTTAACTCCAGGTAGTTTTCCGGGTTTGACTTGTCGTCATAGATCGAGATGAATTTCTCGCCGTCTGCTCTTCCACTGGTGGATTGGTTTTCCTGGGCTTCCACTTCGCTCTCTCCCGACCCGATGGGCTCGAAGATTGTAGCGCCGCCGTTATCTGTATCCGCGTCATCCTTCTTTCCGCATCCCCCAAGGGCTGTCAGCATCAATGCTGATGCCAGAATCACACTTGTCACAACAATAGATTTTTTCCTCATTTACTTTTTCTCCGCATAAGTTTTTGGGGTATATTTGCAACTTACCTGTCAAAAATTACAACTTACCCCTGATTCTGTTTTGCATTAACTCTTTCTATTTTATTATTCATTTAACAAATAACAAACGAAAGGGCACGGGAACACAGATGAATTCAATAGAACTTAAGAACCTCACAAAAAGATACGGTAAATTCTACGCAGTGGATAATCTTGGATTTGAAATAAAACAGGGCGATTTCGTCGGATTTCTTGGAGTAAACGGTGCCGGCAAATCCACCACAGTAAATATGCTTTCAACAATACTCACACCGGATGATGGCGATGCTTACCTTTGTGGCTACAAGCTGGGAAAAGAGGATATGGAGATCAGGAAGGTGATCGGAGTGGTCTATCAGTCAAATGTATTGGATGATCTCTTCACGGTAAAAGAAAACATCGTCACCAGATCAAAGATGCTGGGCATGGATCCGGCAGCCATAAATAGCCGCTTGTCAGATCTTTCCGATATTCTTAAGCTTTCGGATATCATGGACAAGCGCTACAGAGTTCTTTCAGGAGGCCAGAAGAGGCGCTGCGAAATAGCCTTTGCACTGATGCATTCCCCGAAGATTCTTTTCCTGGATGAGCCTACAACAGGTCTTGATCCGGCCACCAGAGTGGATGTCTGGGATGCAGTGGAACAACTTCGTGCCAATACTGACATGACAGTATTCCTTACCACTCACTACATGGAGGAAGCTCAGTCAGCGGACAAGATTATTATTATCAATAAGGGAAAAAAGCTGGCGGAGGGAACTCCCTTTGAACTCAAGGAGCGCTTTGCCAAGGACAGCTTAAAGCTCTACTTCGATGAGAACAGGCGAATCCGGGTACAGGAAGTTTTGGGAAAAGAAAATCTTATCACTACATCCTACGGTGGATGCCTGGAAGCAAAAAATCCCTTTGCCGCAGCTGAAACCGCCGGAATGCTCAAGGGAATCATTGATGGTTTTGAAATAATCCAGGGAAAAATGGACGACGTATTTTTAAATGTAACTAATGAATTAGGGAGGGCAATGTAATGAGAAGCTTTTTAGCAATTAACAAAAGAAATCTTGGTTTATATTTCAGGGACTATTCGGCAGTATTTTTCTCACTGCTTTCCATGCTGATAATCATCATTCTCATGGTCTTTTTCCTTGGAGACATAAATAACGCAGACCTTCTGGATGCCATAAAGCTTGTTCCGGGAAGAGGTGGTCAGGAGGACGCAGATATGATAAGGAATTTCAGTTTCCTTTGGACCTGTGCCGGAATCATGACTATAAATGCTTCAACTGTAACTCACGCATTTTACTCAAACATGATCAAGGACAGGACCGGTAACCGCCTGAACTCACTGTTCGTAATGCCGGTAAAAAGACCTGTATTTGTCCTGGGATACATAACAGCTGCTTGGCTTGCAGGCGTTGCCATGAGCGTAGTTACACTTATCGTTACCGAAATTATTGGAGTCTTGAACGGAGTGGATGTCCTTCCGGCTGCAACTCATATTCAGCTCATTCTTTTGATCATGCTCAACACCTTTGTATATTCAACAATAATGTTCCTGTTTGCTACCCTTATTAAGAGCCAGAGCGCCTGGAGCGGTATTGGTATAATCCTTGGAACTCTTGCAGGTTTCCTCGGCGGAATTTACTTCCCTCTTGGCTCCATGAGCGACACAATGCAAAAGACTGTTAAGTGCTTCCCTTTCATCTATGGAACTTCACTCTTCAGAAAGGTAATGCTGGCGCCCCTTGAAAACAGTTTATTCGACGGAACCCCTGATATTATCCGAAGCGAAGTAGACAAAGCCATGGGAATGGACCTGTTTTTTGGCAGTACACAATTGTCCGAGTTTGGAAAAGCAGGTATACTAGTAGCTGTAGGGGTTGTATTCATCATTTTTTCCACATTGTGCTTAACACTTAGCAAAAAGAAAGACAGATAATGAAGATCACTATTGAAACGCCATTACCCGGCGAAGAAGACGAGATCATAATTAAAATGGCAGAACTGAGCGACGATGTCCTTAAGATGGTTCGTCGTCTCAAGGATGGTGGCAGCAAGGACACCATGGCAGTTTATGCGGATGAGAGCATTCAGATGGTTCCCACCAGGGATATTCTGTACTTTGACGCCGCTGACGACCATGTCTTTGCCTACACCAAAGGCAACTGCTTTGATACAAAGAAAAAGCTCTTCGAAATTGAAGAGCTTCTTTCTGATTCCGCTTTTTTAAGAATATCCAAGAATGCCATAGTCAACATCAGAGCTATCGATCATCTGAGCCCTGAGTTTAATGGAAGATTCATAGCCAGCCTAAAAAACGGCGAAGATATCATCATCTCAAGAGGTTACGTTCCGGAACTCAAGAAAAAACTTGGCATCGCCAAATAAACGGAGGTTATTTCAGCATATTATGAAAACATTCATTTCTGAATTTATTAAGTGGTTTCTTATTATAAATACCGGCATCATGGTTATTGTCTGGCTCAATATTCGTGGCTACGACTCAATCTGGACCGCGATCATTCCTCAGATTTTTGGCGCCAGCTTCGCAACTTCAATTGTTACCACGGCCTTTTTTTCCTATAATCCAAGAAAACCCATCAGTGTGCCTCTGCGAATTCTACTGGTATTTGGGCACTATCTGGTGCTCTGCGTCATCATTATGACCCTTGGAAATCTGTTTAACTGGTTTGATTTTTCGCCGGAAGGCTGCCTTGTGGTTATCTTAAGCGTAGCGGGGGTTTACTTTATCGCAGCTGTCATCTCCTATCTCCTTTCAAAGGGTGAAGCAGATGAAATGACAAATGCCCTGAAGAACTTTGACGACGAAGGCTGATCTTATTCCTTTTATCTTTCCCTGAGCTCTTTTCTTGTGATCAGGATATCGTCCCAGTCCTTTTCGATGGACATGCCATACTCGGCCTCGATTTCAGCATAGAAACCATCGCTTTTCATTTCGCTCATGGCTTCAAGGATTTCCTCCAGGTCAGACAGCGATTCCGTATCATCTGCCTTTGCGGATCTGAACATTTCGCCCAGATAGTAGCACTGGTGGATTTCTTCAAAGCTCTTGTACTGCTTTTGCAGTGCGCAGGTAATGTTGTAGACATACTCCAGATATTCCGGAGTGCTTAAAAATCTGCTGTCTTCAGAAAAGGCAATTACCCTGAGCATTCTCATGTAGTCATATCCTGCAAGAGCGTTTTCTCCAAACAGGATTCCGGCACAGGCTGCGGCCTTTACCTTGTACAGATCATTTGTAGGAATCTCATTTTTCTTAAAGAAATCCTTATCTATAGCATCAATCTGGGCAAAAGAAAAACTGTCCTCGTATTCTGCTTTGATGGCCTCCATAAGGCGTATTGTGGCGTCATCCTTCTGAATATATGCCCGACACTTGGCCTGATGACCCTGGGTGAGCATCTTCTCCACAGTGGCTTTAGCCCCGTCCCTGTCTGTTATGCCCCAGGCTCCTTCCAGATAATCCTCACAATCCACAAAGGACATGCTTGATTTTCCAAAAGCTCCCAGGCCATACTTATTGCCTCTGTTATTCTCCAAAAAGGCGTATAGCGAAGTTACACGGGCGCCGAACCGGTAGCATGTGCACTCACACTCTGAATTCAAATAGGGTGTAACCAGGTCAGTGTCCGAATTTTCCCAAGGTGTGAAGTTTTCATCATAGGTGATCAAAAGACTCTCGTAACCGGGGTTATCTGTTACATCTGCATCTGAAATCGAAGATCCGCCTGAGCCTCCACAGGCTGTAAGACCCAAGAAAATGCTTAGTGTAAGAATTATCGAAATAGTTTTCATCAAGTGTTTCATCCTAAAACCCTCCATAAACTATTTTTAGTATAAACTAAATATAACGATTTATTGATGTAGTTTTATTAATAATGCGTTAAAATAGAAGCAAGAAATGATTAAATTTGGAGACAGAAAAAGAGGGATAGCACTGACCTGAAAAAGGCCAGTGCTATCCCTTTTGCACACTCGCGCGATAAACCGCGCTCGGCGCGAGAATGTCGCTAGCGACATTCTATCTTATAATTCATTCCTCTTCCTTGCGCTTTCCGATGAGTACTATGCCGGCTGCGGCAAGTACTACGATAATGATTGCTGCTACTCTTCCTGGGATATTAGCTGTATCATCAGTTGATGCTCTTCTTGCGCCAAGTACTGCAGGAAGGTCATTTGTCTTCTTCTCACCAAGTACTACAGGTGTTGCTACTGCAGGTGCAGTAGTTGTTGCAGGTGTCTTTGTCTTGACTGCTGCTGGTGCCTTTGTCT
>JAILMY010000032.1 GCA_024692165.1 Butyrivibrio sp.
AAAGAATATTTGACAATAGATGCGAGGCATGGGCTTATGGCCCTGTCTATCCGGAAGTCTATAGCAAATATAAATCTTTTGGCAGAGCTCCGATAATAATTGATGAAGCTGATCTATCAACCAGCCTTGATTCTAGCATTACAGATATTATTGATTTTGTTTTAAGCCAGTTCGCTATTTATAATGGAGTAACTTTAAAAGACCTAAGCCACGCCGAAGCCCCTTGGAAAAACGCCCATGCAGGCTATGGTACTAAAGAACACTGTACTGAGCTAATTTCTCATGAGTCCATCACTGACTACTTTACCGCAGTTCATAAGAAATTCAATCTGAGTAAAGAGTCCGGTGTTAAGAAATATATCTCTTCACTTGGTGTCATGTGATAAAATGATAAACCTCGTAGAAACTCATGTCGTGAGTCTGCGAGGTTAACATCTACTTCGAATTATTTCATAGTTTCAGCAAGAAGCTCATTACAAGCACACATAACAAGCTCATAAGTGTTCCCAGCAGATAATACTCTGCGAAGCCCTTCTCCTTCGATATCTTCTCATATCTTGTAATGGATTTGGCGGTGAGCACAAGGCCCAAAGCAGAGTACTGATTTATGGCGATCAGTATGATCATTATCAGTCGCTCGATGGTTCCGATGACCCTTCCTGCATTCTTGGTCTCTATTATGCTGTTGACATCCTGAGATTCAGCAAATGGCTTGTACTGTGACAGGAACTTCGCCACAAAGATGTTCGTGGGTTTGTGAAGTACAAGAAGTATCAGGACCCACTTTGCATACAGCTCAATGTTACTTAGTAATTCCGGCACCAGTACTCTGATAGCTCCGCCGTATGCGATCATGTAATTCCACTGGATGAACACCTCTGCAAGGATCAGGATGCTCAGTCCGTGCATTATCTGATCCACGTAAAAGACTGTCCACTCGTTCCTAAGCTTTCTTTTACGAACCAGCAGGAATTTAATGGTATCAATAATGAAGTGAGCTCCTGCGATCAAAAGGCTTGCCAGCAAGACATCCGGGTTCATATCCAGCATGACTGCGGCAGCTGCAAGCACCACAAGTGCATAAACAAACGAATGCAGCAGCACCCACTTATACCATTTGGTCTTACTGTTTGCCATATTCTCTGTCTGAAAATAGAAATCCCCCAAAATATGTGCGATGCACATAAATACAATGAACTTTATCATCAAATCATCTCCCCAAGTGATCTGTTTGCTATCTCCTCTATATCTCTGTAAGTAATGTAATTGCCTGACGCAAGACGCCTGGCTACCGTTGACTGCGTAGTCTTAAGTCTCTCAGCGCTCTCTGACTGACTTCCGCCGTTGTCAATCATATCCATTATGGTATTTCTCTGATCTTCAGACCAGCCATTCTCTATTACTCTGGACGCCCGAAGGAACCCATTTATCTGCTCAGTCTTAAGATCATCATTTCTTCCATAGACCTCCAGCATAATATCCGGAGCCTGGTTTTTAAGCTTCTTCTCCTGAACCCGAAGCTCATCGATCATGTTCCTGGCCGCATAATACGCCGGCCCGTCTGCACCTATGGCAGCCTCTTTGTTGATGGCAGTTGTGATCTCACCAATCCCGATTCCAAAGCGCACATCTACAGGATATAGATGCCTCTGGATCATTCGGATGATCTCCAGCAGGTGACTGATGTCGCTAAGCAAGCCCTGGAATTCATCCCCCAGCGTAATAAGGAACTTCGCGGCTATATCACTGCTGTATTTCTCATTTATTTCATTCAGCACTGCCCCTAGCCTTTGCTGAACCTCGCCCCTGTCATGTAGCCCTTTTGAATTTCTGATATCGCCTATCACTGCAACATATTGTTTCATATCTCTATGCCCCTTTGATTCAATTATGCGCTATAGATGCATAGATGTCAATTATGCGTTCATTCCGCATAATCTAAAATAATGCATCTATAACGAATATAGTTATAGATGCACTATCTTTTATCATGATTTATGTTCCGGCGCCGTAGGCTTTATTCACAAGTTCAGACCAGGTTCCCTGCTCTCTTAGATAGTGCTCGATCACATCTCTCACAGCACCATGTCCGCCGAGAATGGGACTTACATAGGTCGCCAGCTCTTTTATCTCAACGGCAGAATCCGCCGGGCATCCAATGTATCCGCAAAGCTTCATGGCGCCCAGGTCGTTGATATCATCGCCGATATAAGCAATCTCACTCTTGTCCACGTTGTTATCGGCAATCCACTGCTTGAGGAAGGCCACCTTGCCCTTAACATTCTGGTAAATATCCGTGACACCTAGCTCCGTGAGCCTTCTGGTGGTAGCCTTGCACTCGCGGCCGGTTATAACCAAAATCTTAAGGCCTGCTGTCCTTGCCATGATTATACCGGTGCCGTCCTTCGTGCAGAATTTCTTGAGTTCGTTATTGTTATCGTCGTAGTAGATGCCGCCGTCTGTAAGGGTGCCATCCACGTCCAGAACAATGTACTTTAGCATTAATGCTCCTTAATTAATAATTCTCAGCCTTGAGCTGGAAGTAGTCTCTTGGGTGGTTGCAAACCGGGCAAACCTCAGGAGCTTCCTTGCCGATCACGATATGACCGCAGTTGCTGCACTGCCATACACAATCGCCGTCGCGGGAGAATACGATCTTGTCCTCGATGTTCTTAAGAAGCTTCTTGTAGCGCTCCTCGTGCTCCTTCTCGATAGCTGCTACGCTCTCGAAAAGCTCAGCGATCTCGTCAAAGCCCTCTTCTCTGGCCTTCTTGGCAAAAGAAGGATACATCTCCTTCCACTCGTAGCCCTCGCCATCAGCTGCCTCCTTGAGGCAATCTACTGTGCTGCCGATGCCTGTAAGGATCTTGTACCAGATCTCAGCGTGCTCTTTCTCATTTGCTGCTGTCTCAGCGAAGATATTTGAAATCTGAACGTAGCCTTCCTTCTTTGCCTTTGATGCGAAGAAAGTATATTTATTCCTTGCCTCAGACTCCCCTGCGAAAGCCGCCTGCAGGTTCTTCTCCGTCTCAGTTCCCTTTAAATCCTCTGCTCTGCATCTCCACTTATTCTCTGCCATAAATATCTCCTCTCTTTCCTCTGGGTAAAACTAAAGTTGTTATATATAATGAAATTATATCATGCGCAATATTGTAATAAAATCCCAAAATCAGAGGATATCGCAACTATTCACAGCTGAATTACCTTGCCAGCTTGTCAAAAAGCTGCAGATAACGGGTAGCTGTATTATGCCACGACAGCACTTCTTCGATAAGCTGTGTGCTTCGCCGTCCCATCTTTTCCCGCTCCTTAGCATCCAGCGCAAGAAGCTCAATCTTTTCCCCGAATCCGGATGCCCCGGTCACAAATCCGTTGCCATCGATGAGCTCTTCACTGCCCTGACAGGGTGTCATAATGATCGGAAGCCCATAGGACATAGCCTCAAGCACCGCGTTAGGCATACCCTCTTTTCTGGATGGGAAAAGAAATAAATCAGCCCTTGAATAATAAGCTGGGAGCTGGTCTTTTGACTTCTGCCCATGGAAAGAGACTTTATCTGCGATGTTCTGCTCTTTCACTATTGTTTCCAGAGTCTCCCTGTATGGACCATCGCCAACGATATCCATTTTTACATCTATTCCGGATGCAAAGCATTTGTCGATGACCGCTTTCAACTGCGGAAGGATGTCCTGAAGACCCTTTCTCTCGATGAGACGGGAGACGAAGAGGAGACGACAGGAGTTACCTGAGTTGGTACCGTCAGAAGCGACCTGATTGTTCGTCAGATCCTGGCTAGATGCCTTTTTATCTGCCTGCGCGCCGCTGAAGGCCCGTACCTCCGCTCCATTTGGAATCACCAGTATCTCTTTTTTATCGTAGAAATCCTCTGCCAGCTTCTTAAGTCCCTGGCTGTTTGCCACCAAAGCATCGGCGTTCCTCCACAGGATCTTTATCGCAGGACCGATAGCCTTATATACAAAGGCAAATCTGTCCTGGAATCCCGGAATATCTCCGCCGCCAAATCTTATAACATATGGAATATGATATTTCTTTTTGAGGTAATATCCCAAAGGACCGCTCGGGATGCCGAAAAACACCTGGCAGATGTTGAAGTTTTCTTCCTTCGCCAGCTTTTTTACCACAGGCAAAGCCTTCTTAAGATAGTCCAGCATCTCCCCGAAGCCGCAGTGCTCCAGATGCGCTCTCTTGGACTTTACCCGGTATATTTTGACACCGTCTTGTTCCTCGTACTCTTTCTCCCCTTGGAACCAGACGGTTACGATTGTCACAGTATTTCCTGCGCCGCAGTACTCTTTTGCCAGATTCATGCAGGCATTGGCGCCGCCGCCACCAACAGGCGGGTACTCATGGGAAACGATTAGAATATTCATCAGTCCGGATTGTACACTCCCCTTGCGTTTCTAAACAATATCTTCAAAAGATTGCTGTTGCCCTTGAAAAAGCTGATCTTTGTAGGTGCCTTCTCTCCCTTGGGATAAGCGCGGGTTACGGGAATCTCGCAGGCCTTCATGCCAAGCTGTGTGGCTCTGACGGAAAGATAAGCGAGAAGCTCGTAGGTTACAAAAATATCGCGGAGGGGCTGAACCCTCTCGTCGGTGAGATATTTTCTGGAATATGCCCTGAAAGCGCTGGTTGTATCGGTAAATTTCTGATGCGCTGTAAGGGAAATCACCGGCGCGTGGATGATCCTGATGGCCAGATCCCTGATAACCGGGGTATTCTCGGCATGTCCGCCCTTGATGTATCTGGAACCCTGGATGAAATCGTAGCCCTCTTTGAGTTTGTCGATAAATCTTGGAACATCCTCGATGCTGTCCTTGTTATTGCCGTCAATTGTGACAACTCCCTTGTATCCTCGCTCCAAAGCCCACCAGATACCCATGCGCAGCTGTGCGCCCTGCTTTCCGGTGTCCTGTTTTACCAGAAGTGTGTTTACATCCAAGCTCCTTAGCAGTGACTCCTCGGTGCAGCCATCTGTGGATCCGCCGTCGCAGATGACGATATCGGCAAAAGAGCTGACGTTAGTCTTCTGTGCGCGCTCAAGCTCCTTGCGGATTCTCTCGCCCTCGTTGATGATGGGAATCAGCACCACATAGTCTTTGGTTTTGCCGCTGTACTCGAAGCTCTCAAATTTCGGCACTCCGGTTTTCTTTTCGTATACCATGTTAAATCTCTCTATCCTTCAAATTACTGTATTATCGGAAATATTCTGCAGTTGTTTTGTCTTTGTCCTCCGGCAGAGTTGTTACAACTCTTTGTGCTTATCAACCGAAGATGCTCTTTACATACTGCAACATCCCTTCGATGGCCGCCAGGTCGTCCTGCCTGCCAACCTCGATGGATACGAACTTGTCGTAATTGCTGTCTCTAAGAACCTTTGCCAGGTCCTGATGAATCTGCCTCTTCTCGATGGCCTTAAGCCCCGGCTCACTAATGTGAACATGGTTAACCAGATGCATCTTGCCCTGCAGAATTGATGCATCCTCGTTGTTTTCAAGAAGGGAACCCACATCAAGATTCAGAAGGAATCCCTTGGAATCAACCTTCTCGATCATGTCAAAGGCAATCAGGGTGTCATTGATATAGTTAGTGTTATAGATGGCCGGCACAGCTTCCAGCGCAATGGCAGCGCCATGCTCAGCCGCATAGTCACCAATCTCTCGGAAAAAAGCTATTGAGATGCTCTCGTCTGCACCCTCCGGCATATGTCTGTTCCTTGGGCAGCCAAATACAAGATTCGGGCAGTTTATGGCCTCGGCAAAATCTACAGCCTTCTTGGTATAGTCTACCAGGGCTTTGCGGTCCTCCTCGGGGCCAAACATGTTCTCCTGCCTTCCATACCAGATGGACTGGGCTGAAGATACAGTAAACCCGTAGTCAGCGCGCAGTTTCCCCGCCCATTCTTTTGCCTCATTGCATTTTTCGTAGGGGGCCTCCGGAAATATCCTTGTTGGCGCTATTTCCAGACCTTCAAAGGAGAGGCTCTGCATCAGCTCATATACGGCAGAATCCAGCTCTTTTGCCCATCCAATATTTGAAATCGATAACTTCATTCGATATTCCTCGATTCGGATTTTATTACATTGTTATGATTCGCGAATTATCTATTTAACGTTACTCAGTTCACTTACCGCTTCCTTGATGTCGCGTAACACGGCTGCCTTGTCGCAGATGTACTTATCGCTGCCTCCAAAGAGCGCGCCGTGGATAGTTCTATAGTCGTAGTAGGCCGGCGTTCCGCCAAGCTCATTCACAAATTCTTTTCCCGTAAGGTACTTGTAGACTTCAGCCGCCGAAACAGGCTCTGTGGCCGGGTGCCAAAGGGTGAGCTTGTGCTCCAGGGCTGTCTGAATGTCGTCCCAAAGCCTTGCCAGGTTGTAGAACTGATAAACGCTTCGGCTGTCGGTGAAGTTCAGGGCCGAGAAGCCAAGGGCTCTGAATTTGGATTTAAGAAGTTCCCTGGTGTCGACGGCGTCTCCCGCCTTGTTATCATCGTGATTCCGGCCGTTGCTGCCATTGCCTGCGATGTTCACCTTGTAAAATCCGTTATCCTGCAGATCATAGTAGTTCTTGAGCTCCGGATCTTTTTCCGAAAGCTCGGCGAACTTTTCAGCCTTAAGCATGAACGGAATAACATTTATATAATCGTAAATAAAGTTCTTCTTGATATTCTGTCCGAAGAGTCCCGGAAGTCTGATGATCAGGGCATCGGGGTAGTTCTCTCTGACCCACTGCTCAAGTTTGTAGCGGTTATAGCCATAGGCGTGAAGATTCTCAATGTCTACGGGTGATGTTTCATCCACGTTTGTTGGATTCTTGAACACATCGATAGTGGAGATCAGCACCAGCTTCCTGGGACCAATCTTCCTGATGTTGTCCTCAGCCTGAAGGATCAGCTCCATATCTTTTTCCGGAGCATTATTGGCCAGATACTTCTCAGCCCGAAGGCCTGCATATATGAGAAGGTCCGGCTTGGTGCCAAAGGCCTCTTCTATGTTCTTGGAATTGTAGGCCGCAGTAATGGGCTCGATGCCATTTTTCGCCGCATCGCCATGAGCTTCGGCACTGCCCTGCGCTTCAGCGCTGTGCTGTGCTTTGGCGCTGCCTTTAGCGTATATGTTGCTCCCCACAAACCCTGTATATCCAACTAAAGCGGTCATATTGCCCCCAAAATTTCTTGTTTCCAGATAGTCCTATTTCCGTCTTGCCACGCGAATTTACTCAGAAAATTGCTGAGAAAAATGAATTCCAATAAGACATAATACTGTTCTTATCATTCTTGTATTTATTATCGCCAAAGTAGTCCAATAGTTCTTCTTCGACAATACTTATCTCTTCGATTCGGTTTCTATTCTTTGGATCCTCTTTTGTAAGACTAATCCATTCCAGTGCCTTCTTCAGATACTGAGCCGCAAGATCATTTTCATTCTTCGCTTTTCTATCAACAGCTCTCTGGATTTCGCCGCCAATGTTCAGAATCTGCTCACTTATGCACATCTGATTCCATCTTGCACTTGTCATAAAAGGTCTCTCCTATCTGGCAATCCACTTATTTACTATATCTGTCAGCCTGATAATGGTATCTTCGTCAGTTATGACTCTTCCATAAGTACCATTTTGAATCTTTCGATTCTGTTTGACATTCAACGTTGATGACCACTCTATTGAATGATCCCCATAGTAAATGTTTGCCCCAAAAAGGTCGTCCTCATTAGAACCATCATCGTATAACTCAATTCCAAGGTCAGAATGCATTTCCATGTTTACTGCCACTAATTCTCTTTTGTCATCGATGACAATTTTAACCATATCATCAAAGTAGCTTGGCTCCATCTGCTGGATTTCTTCAATGCTAGTTCTCTGTCTAAGAATCATGATGCACCCTTCCCTATAGTTATTGTTAAAAATTTACTTCTCCTCAAAGTCCTCGATAGACTTAACGCTGTACGGCGTATCCACGTGGACTCCGTAGTAGGTCTTGATGAGAATCTCAGCCATAAGACCGAAGATGATCATCAGAAGGCCAATGATAACGAAGAAAATTGTCAAAAGCGGAGGGAAGATGTTGTTGGACATCTTTCTGCCCGCAAGGAAAAGACAAATTGACCAGATTCCGCATGCAAAACCAAGGAGTTCAAAAATGAATCCGATTCCGCCAAGAAGGTGAAGCGGTCTTGTTGCGAACTTGTTCCAGAACCAAACGGAGATCATGTCAACAAAGCCCTTGATAGTTCTTTTCCAATTGTACTTGGTATATCCTGAAGTTCTGGCGCGGTGGTTAACAACAACCTCGCCCACGGTAAAGCCCTTGATCTTGAGGATCGCGGGGATAAATCTGTGCTGCTCGCCGTAAAGGGTAATTCCCTTGAAACACTCTCTTTTATATACTTTCAGTGAACATCCGCTGTCGTGGATACCGTCATGAACCAGAAGATATCTGAGGAAATTGGCTCCCCTTGAAACAAAGCGCTTCATGAAAGTATCTTTTCTGTTCTTACGCCAGCCGGAAACAACGTCGTAGTTGTTCTCCCTAAGGTACTTGATCATATTCGGAATGTCGGCCGGGTCATTCTGGCCGTCGCCGTCCATTGTAACGATGAGGTCGTACTGAGCTGCCTTGATTCCTGCATCCATAGCTGCTGTCTGACCGAAGTTCTTACGAAGGGTAATGAGCTTTAACGGTGTCAGGGCTCTGCAGGCTGCATCTGTGCCGTCAGAAGAACCATCGTTTACAAAAATGATCTCGTACTGATAGCCGTTTGCTTCGCAGACGTCCTTGATCTCCTTGTGGAGCTTGGCGATATTTCCTTCCTCATTGAATACGGGTACTACTACTGAAACGCTTTCTCTTTCCATTGTGTTCACTGTCTTTCTTTGAATTGATTGCTTAATTGCGCATTGGCTCCGCCGGATTATACGTCAAGCCATGCGTTTCCTGCCGATAGGCAACATAAAAAGGCCAAATTTCCTTTGGCAACACAGCTATTGTACCACAAAAAATGAGAGAGTGCGACGCACTCTCTCATGAATTAGCAATTATTAGGCCTCAGCCGAGAAGTCCTCTTTACCTACGCCGCAGAGCGGACATACGAAATCAGCAGGAAGATCATCCCACTTTGTGCCCGGAGCGATTCCGTTATCAGGATCGCCTGCTGCCTCATCATAAATATAGCCACATATGTTACATACGTATTTCATAAAAAGTCTCCTTTCACATAAGAATCTTGCCGATTTACCATCGATAAAAAAACATCCAAAATTCGGAATTTACAATACTTCACCATTGTCTTGTATCTGCCGATCGAAGGACTATTATCCCACTGCCTTCTCGTAGTTGGCTTCAACTGCCTTCCAGTCCAGAACTTCCCAGAATGCCTTTACATAGTCGGCTCTGAGGTTCTTGTACTTCAGATAATATGCATGCTCCCAGACATCCAGTGCAAGGATAGGTGTTCTGCCTGTGCCCTCGCTGAATGGATTATCCTGATTAGGAGATGCTGTAACATAGAGCTTTCCATCCTTATCAGCTGAAAGGAATGACCATCCTGAGCCAAACTGACCGATTGCTGCCTTTGAAAGCTGCTCAATAACCGCATCAAGGCTGCCAAAGGTCTTATTTATCTCATCCGCAAGCTTCCCTGTTGGAGCCTTAGCAGCATTTGGAGATAAGGTTGAGAAATAGAGATTGTGATTGTAGTAGCCGCCGCCCTGATTTCGAAGGCCTTTTCTCAATGTCTCATCAGAGATCTTATCAAGAGTCGAAAGAACTTCCTCTACAGGAAGATTGCTTACCCCTGCCTTCTCAGCCAGTTCATTGAAGGTCTTGGTGTAAGCTGCGTGGTGCTTGCCATAATGTGTTTCCATTGTGAGCTGATCGATATGAGGCTCCAGGCCGTTCATATCATATCCCAACTTAACCTGCTCGAACATTTCGTAAATCTCCTTTCATAATATATTTTCAATACTTTTTCTCTGTGTAACAAAGTTGCTTAACCTGCGGAATTTGCGCTGGTTAAGCAACTCTCTTTCATAGCATAATTCTATCACCCTAATATAGAAATGTCGACAACATTCTAATAAATATTCACATCTTTCTTTTGGCCAGAATTTTACCTATCAGCATCGTTACCTTGTTATTCCTGAGCATCTCATCTCTTCTGACCAGCTTACGGTATGCATCATTATACACTGCCATTTTGCCCTGAGCCGGAATCCTCTTTGCAGCCTTCGGGTCCTGATCAAAGATGTTAAAGATAAACTTCCGAAACTCCTCCATGGTCTTTTCCCTGAGACCATCGTCCAGAAGAGGCTTCTCAGAGAGCATTGCCAGATAGCGATCATCGTCGTTATCAATTTCTTTTACCTTGGCGACAGCCTCTTCAATAGTAAGGCCGCAGCAATTGATGAATGCCTTCTCGTTGAACTGCTCAACAGCCGTAGGATCGCCCCAGTAGATTGGCACGTTTCCTGCCGCAAAGGCCTGCATCAGCTTCTCAGTGCAGTACCCGGGATAGCTGGAGTTTTCGTAGGCAATACTGAACTTGTAGTTCTTCAGGAACTGTGTCTTGTCCGGAACTCCGTCAGGCATGCCGATGTTGTTGAAGGCCCGTCCGCCTGAGGCCACGTGCTTGTATTCTGACAGTGCGTTAAAAAAATCTTCGCGCATGGAATCTGCAAAGTAATTATTCGAAGCTACGATTCCGCAGAAATCTCTTTTCTCCGGGCTTGGTCCCATCAGGGCGCTTCGATCCTGAAGGAGCGCGTCATAGTCCTTGCGATACATTTCCCAGAAGTAGATCGGAAGCCTGAAAAACCTGTCCCCAAAAGACATGTGCTCAAAGCCCACAGCGTAGTCGCAGAGATTGAACTCCGGCACCAGGTTTTCTCCGGTGACGTAGATCCTGACGCAGTTGTAGTCCAGGTACTTCTTGCCGTTAACCGAGTAGATAAGGTACTCAACCCTGTCGCGGTTCTCCGGAACACCGGTGTCCACTATCTCCACGTTATATCGTTCTTTTAAAATATTGTGAATTACGTTGTTAGTCGGATTTGTATCCGGATAAATGTCCGTGTATCCGATTCTGATTGTCTTCATATGTTGCTCCGTATTATTTATTTTCCCGCAGTACTTGTAGTCTTTTTTCAAACATTGCAGCATCCTGTGTCCTGCTGCCAAAGAGGGACATATCAATTTCTTTTACCTGGTTAAGACCTATAGCCTTTACAGCCTCGATCGCTGCCTGCTTCTGCGAAATATGCCTTGGCAGGGTCGTCTGGCACATAGCGCCATCCTCAGTATCGTAGGACTTGAAGGCTTGATTGAAATCCATAAGATCGTAAAGCCTAAGCATCTCGCCGCTCTCATTGTCCACCAGAACGCCCCAGTTTTCCCAGTGTCTGTCGATATTTCCCACAAGATAGTCCAGAATATTCATCATGTAATAGTCATGGGCATCGAGTTTGATGAGCTCCTGCACCGGATCCAGATCGTGGTTGACCGCATAAATATCGAAAGCCGCTCTGGTAGCCATGCTGTATTTCATACCCAGACCGTCAATGAGCCTGCTGGATGAAACTTTCTCTCCATCGTATTCATCAAGCTCGTACAGAACCTGATTACAATCAAAGCAACGACAAATCTCGCTGGCAAGGATTTCGTTTTCCACACACTCAATGTCTCCGTCCTTGTAAAGGTAGAAACCATCCTCTTTTCTAAGCCACGCCTTTGGAAAAACGCCGCTGGTGGAAGTATCCGTAGCAATCAGGTGTGCATTTTCTATAGTCATGGACTTGCCTCGCAGCGAAACGTCAACGAACGCATTGTCCAGGTGATTCTCGAAAAGGTTGATGTCAGCAAACTTCGCATCGTCTGCTTCCTCTTTTGCCCAAAAGTCATCGGTAAGTGAAAGGCAGTGATAGCTTAAAGCAATCTGCGCACGTTCCTTATCGGTCTTACCCTGAGATGCGCCGATGCTGCCCAGAATCTCCTTGGCGTATTTGCGGTCAAGGGTCAGAACTCTGGATGCGCACCAGAAGTTGAAGTTGGTAACGTTGTTGACCAGCGTGTCGATGTCCTCAGTCTCCTCAACCCACAGGTCAAATGGCATAAGCTCTGGTCTGGCGATGGTTGCTTTGCCGGAGCCACTGATGATCGCTATTAACTTTTCACCTCGCATTACATGCCAAGTCGTCATGCTGCTCACCTCAAATGTTTATATGTCTCGGGATTACTTTCCCAACAAAATCCTTATATATGGTGTGACCGAGCAAAAGAGCGCGCGGCCAAACCCGAAGTTTTTATTAACAAAGTGGAACCACTGCTTTGCAGGGGCTCCCTTGATGGACTCCTTGCGCTTTATGCGCTCAATGCGACCAAGGCTCTTGTCGTTCCAGGTTCCTGTGGAAGGATTATTGTTGCAGGTTCCAACAAAGTGGTCAGTGACCTCGATTCTATAGCCGGCCTTCTTTATCTGCAGCCCGTAGTCGAAGTCCCCAAGGCTGTGAACGTACACAGGGTCTATGACCGGCACAGCTTTAAATATCTCTTTTGGAATCACCACGAAGTTTGCATTAAATGTATCGCAGCTTCTGTCCGCCGCATCCGGGCCGATCTGATTGTAGTGAATGCCGCTGTAGTACCTGATTCCACCGTAGGAACACTTGCCGGTGTTATCGCGCATTGCGCCAACCAGGACAGTTGCTGTATCGCTGGATATAGCATCCAGCACTCCGGCATCAAACTCCACGTCGTCGTTTGCAAGCACGTAGAAGTCAGGTTCGGTATCGGCATTAGCTTTACCGTACTTCTCCTTCGCCGCCTCCATGGCTTTCCGCATTCCGCCGGAATAGTACAGTCCGCCGCCGGCTCTGATGACTTCGATGGAAGCATGCTCACTGTCCTTCTCATACAGCTCTTTTGCCATGGTTTCCAGAGCATCCCCGGTGCCATCACTGCTGCCATCGTCCACAACAATGAAATCTATCCGCGACTTATTGCCGCTTATCAGGCTCTTTATGCAGTTTATAGTCTTGTCTTTTCTGTTAAAGCAAGTCAGCATCACACAAATCTTCATCTGACGTGCCGCCTCCGATTATTCCAATAAGTATTTCTGAATCTTACTCTTTATTATATTAGAATTTATAGGGCATTGTGAAGATTCAAATGTTGCAATTAGTTTGTCACCCATGATATACCCTTCCTGTTCATAGGATGAAGGAGTAGTGAGCCAAAATCCGCCCCACAAAAAACGAGAGGCAGCCACAAAGACCACCTCTCGCGTCAGTCACGTTCTCGCTCCCAACAGAGCCCGAAAATCAAAGATCAAAGCTTCCTGTAATGTCGTTGTTAACAACGTAGTAAGCCTTTCCCTCTTCCGGCTTTACGTAGATATCAAGATTCTTGATATCCTTCTTGCCGTAAGCAGCCTTAGCCAGCTCTACAAGCTGCTCCTGATTTACTGCCTTGCCGGCAAACTGAAGCTCCACCTTAGTATTAACCTTTGCCATTTTCAATTCCTCCTCGTAGAAACATGATATAAATATCTCAATTAGGATATATTATACCCCTTTTTTCGTAAAAGTGTGAATCTTTATTTACAAAACATGCAAATTTATAAATTTTCTCACTTTTCACTAAGTTGTGCGACAAAATGTTTTCTGTTCTCAATCACGCCAATCCATGTTACCATTTTCTTTGTGAGAATTATTATTCACGGGAAAAAGAACTCTCGAATAAATATAGCGCACAGGCGCATTATGGAGACATTATGGCTAACGAAAAATTCATTCTTATAGACGGCAGCTCAATGCTGGTCACCAACTACTACGGCAATCTGCCCAAGGCTCTTTTGTTTGAAAAAGACCCTGAGAAGCGCGAAAAGCTCTATTCCCAGATCCTGCACAACGACAAGGGCCTGTACACCAACGCCATGTACGGCATGATGCGCACAATTCTGAAGATCATCGCCGAGCAAAAGCCCACCCACATGATGTTTGCTTTTGATATGACCAGGGACACCTTCCGCCGCGAGAAGTACCCGGATTACAAGGGCAACCGCGGCGATACGCCTGAGCCACTTAAGGAGCAGTTCGTGAACATGGAGAAACTTCTGGAGGAAATGGGCTTTGCGGTTTTCTATGACTGCAAATACGAGGCCGACGACATTGTGGGCAGCGTAGTTTCCAGATTTGAAAAGGAGATTCCTTCATACATCATCACCAAGGATCACGATTATCTGCAGCTTGTCAGTGATTACACCAGGGTTTGGCTGATCCAGACCAAGCAGGAAACCGCCGACGAACTTCAAAGCAAATACGGCGCGGAATTTGGCTGGAGCAGATCTCTGGTGCCGATTCCGGACAAAGCCTTCGAAGTCACACCGCCTCTTTGCCTTAAGGAGTACGGCGTCCGCCCTGAGCAGATTCCTGATCTCAAGGGCATCCAGGGCGATACCAGTGACAACATCCCGGGCGTCAAGGGCGTCAGCAGCGCTGCAATTCCGCTTCTTGCTGAGTACGGCACCGTAGAAAAGATCTACGAAGCCATCGATGAGTGCGACGGTGACAAGGCTTTGAAGGCCCTGGCCACCTCCTGGAAGGAGAACCTTGGCATCTCCCGCAGTCCCATGAAGGCTCTTTGTGAGTACCGCGACATGGCTTTCCTGTCAAAAGACCTGGCGCAGATCCGCAGGGACTTCCCTTTGGACGAGACCTTGGATGATTTCAGGATTTCCATCGACAAGGACAAGGCCGTAAAGCTCTTTAATGAGTACGGATTTAAATCATTGGTAGAGAAGCTGTGAGCCAAATTATTCAGGATATTTTGTCCACTTAAATTGTTGACAAAGTATCCTGTTTTGATGATAGACTTATATATATGAATAATTATTACCGCACTATTATTATAAATTTACATAGGATCATCTACTATGTCATTAAGGCCCGCATCTGGATGCGGCACCCGGAGCGCCACACCGAGGAAGAGCGCTACGCGGTGGCAAAAGAGATGGTCACCAAAATGAACAAATCCGCCGGCTACAACACCATAGCCTACGGCACCGAGAACCTGCCGAAGGAAGGCGGTTACCTGCTTTATCCTAATCATCAGGGCAAATATGATGTGCCGGGAATCTTCTTTACCCACGAAAAGCCTGTATCCTTCGTAATGGACGAGAAGCGCTCTCACATCATTCTGGTGAATGAGTTCCTGGAGCTGGTGGACGGCAAGCGCCTGGTGCTTAACGATCCCCGCCAGGCCATCACTGTTTTCCAGCAGGTTGCAGCCGAGATCCGGCAGGGCCGTAAGTACATTCTTTTCCCGGAGGGCGGCTACGAGGAGAACAATCAGAACGTGGTGGAGGAATTCAAGCCCGGCAGCTTCAAGCTGGCCCAGATGGCTAAGTGCCCCATCGTTCCCACGGTGCTGATCGATTCCTTCAAGGTCTTCAACAGCGGACACAAGGGACCGGCCACCACTTATATTTACTACCTTGAGCCCATTCCCTACGAAGAGTTCAAGTCCATGAAGACAAAAGATATCGCAAAAATGGTGGAAGACCGTATTAAAGCCAAAATTGAAGAGCACACCGGAGCATGATTTCCGGAGTGCTCTTTTTTATAAGCAGGTCATAATCGCCTTCATTACGAACATGCCGTCTTCAGCTTCGAAGCTTGCTGCTCCGCCGTACTTTGCGGCGATGCTCTGAATCTGCTGAGTACCGATGCCGCTTCGGATCTGCTTCGTACTCTCCGGAAGGCCGCTGTCTCTGTAAATAACCTCATTTCCGCATGGGTTCTTGGTCATGAGCCTTAGTCTCCGGCCGTCGTAACTAATATCGATCTGAATAAATCTCTTTTCCCTGTCCACCTTGTCCTGAGCTTCCAGCGCATTCTCCAGGGCGTTTGCCACAAGGCTCGTGAGTTCCACCTCCTGCATCGGGATGTGATCCGGCACGCTGGCCTTGGCTCTTAGTTTAAAGCCTTCCTTCTGGCACCTTGCCGCGTAGATTGTCAGCAGCTCGTTGACGATTCTGTTATCGCAGAAAGACACAGCCGTGACGTTTTCCAGCATGGAGTCGAATTCCTGCAGATACTCTTTTGCCTTGTCATATTCCTGGTTATTGATAAAGCCCGCCAGCACCCTGTTGAAATGCCGGATGTCGTGCTTGTATTTCCTGATGGTGAGCTCGTTGCTCTCGTAGATGGAAAGCTGCTCCTGAAGCCGCTTCGTGCGCTCGTTCTGGAGATAGCTGATCTTTTCATCTGAGATCTTTTTATCAATCTGGTAACAGGTCAGCTCGTACTCAATGACTGCCGCGGAGTGCATAACCACGATGTACGCAATGGGGAACCAGTGGGTCATGTCGAACCCGTAGGGCTGCAGGTAGTTTTTCATGGGCGTATCAAATAGCAAAAGAGCCAGCAACAGCCCGCTCAGCGCCCCAATTGAGCCGTAGACCACCCCCGCCAGAAAGTCCGTAAGAAACGGCAGGATCAGAATGTATAGCCAGAAGGCGTCCATACCTATGGTCCAGTCCACTTCCGTGATCATATGGAAAAAGAGAATGGTGCATGCCCCGAAAGCTCCCATGATGCATAGCTTCGTGTGGTCCCTGGTGATGCGGTTTAGGATTATCAGCACCAGGAAAAATAACGCCAGGCTAAAGTTAGTCACCTTTCCGTGCCGGTACTGATCGCTGGAAAGGAACGTAGCCAGGATACTGTACACGATGAATCCCGTCAAAAGAATCACCGCAGTCCTGCTCTTCTGCTGCTTCACGGGTTCTGAGTTTTCAAACTCCACAAGCTCTTTTATCCCATATCGCAATTTCGTATTCAATTTCGGTTTAGGGAATTTGATGTCCATACCATGATTATACATCAATATCCGCTCTGTAGCTGAATTAGATTGAGCTTTCCATCCTTTATTATTGTGTACGGTATGTTGTATAATGAATATATGAGAGGTATTCTCGAATTGGGAAATGGCGAAGAGATATGATCTTATTGGCGGGCGGCGCAGATTACGTCTTGCCGATCTGTCGCCGAGCATTTTCAGGGGGATTTTTAATGAAGACATTTCTTCTAATATATGCAGCTGTCATCTTTATCATCGCAGTGCTGCTATTCACATATTCTGAACTTAAAAAGGACGCCGAGAACCTTGAGGAGCCTGAAACCTATCACTGGATCAAGATCTTCTCTGTTCTTCTCCTCATCATGGCCATCGCCAGCTTCATAGCCAGCCGCATAACTCCGGCGTGAAGTAACGCGATAATCTGCATGACTCCAGTTGTAGTAACGCGATAATCCACATGACTCTATAGTGACACAAAGAAAAACGGATGCATTGGCAAGATGCATCCGTTTTAGGTAGGAGATTTCTTATGACTATTGTATGTCACGTGTAAAACGCCTTGGCATTGACGTATTTACTTGTTAGCTTTTGCTAACATGGTTATATTAGCATATGCTAACAAGGAATGCAATACCTAATTTGAAATTTCTTTTTTCACGTTTCTTATCTTCTTATGTGGCTTGTAAATACAGGGAGACTTCTTGCTTTCTGTCACCCATTTTAGGGTTAAAACCATAGAATTCTTAGGGGTGATTTTCAAACATCTAAGCAATAGAAAATCTGTTACCCACTTATCTCATACAAATGGGTAACAGATTCAAAAGTCATAAATCAGCGATATAATCTTTTTCATTACTCCCGGACATTGATATAGAAATTGTCAATAATCACACAAATAATACATTTTGTTATCCATTAAGCCACCGGAAGTCTTTCCAAATGCATCCTCCTGTCCCGATCTCAACTTCTCAGTCGAAGACATCTTCCCCAAATCTCACCTTGGCGTGGGCCTTGATGGCCTCAACGCACTTCGCAAAGCCAAGTTTGCTGCTGTCCAGGCAAAGATCGTAGTTCATGGCATCGGTCCACTCGTGGCCGGTGTGGTGCTTGTAGTAAGCAGCGCGGTAGCCGTCTTCTCTTGCGCAGAACTTCTCAAGCTCTTTTCCCTTGAGAGGCTGAACCTTGCCGGCTTCCTGCATAAGGAAATCGTGAGGCGCATGAACAAAGACGCTGAGCACATTGTCATAGTCCTTGAGCACAAAGTCAGCGCAGCGGCCCACGATTACGCAGGGCTGTGTCTCCGCCAGCTTCTTGATGGACTTTGCCTGGAAATTGAAAAGATTGTCGGTAGAAGTAAAATCGCTGCTCTCAGGCCCGATCAGCTCACCCTTATAAACATTCACACCGGACAGAAGAATGCTCTTTTTCCTGAGCTTCTCATCAGCCTCCAGGAAAAGACTCTCGTTGATGCCGCTCTCTTCCGAAGCCAGCTTTATCAGCTCCTTGTCGTAGTAGTGGATACCCAGCTCACCCGCCAGCATCTCACCAACTGTTCTTCCACCGCTTCCGTACTGCCTTGCTATTGTGATCACTATATTCTTCATGATTACGCTCCCGTTCTCAAATATGGAAGTTCTGCTCTCGCACTTCGTGCTCGCCAGAACACATTCGGACTAGACTCAATAATACTTCGTCAAGTCCTCTCAGCTATTCGCCCAGGTACGCCGCCTTTATACTCTCATCATTCAAAAGATCTGACGCAGCCCCTTCCTTTACGATGGAGCCCGTCTCCAGAACGTAGGCCCTGTTGGCTATTGAAAGCGCCTTCTTGGCATTCTGCTCAACCAAAAGCACGGTCACTCCGCTCTTGTTGACATCCTGAATGATCTGGAAAATCTCATTTACAAAAATCGGTGAAAGACCCATTGAGGGCTCGTCCATCAGAATGATATCCGGATGGCTCATCAGCGCACGGCCCATGGCAAGCATCTGCTGCTCACCGCCGGAAAGTGTACCGGCCATCTGGTTTTTACGCTCCTCAAGTCTTGGAAATCTCCTGTAGACTTCCTTCAGGGTCTCATCCATTTCTGCCTTGTCTTTTCTGGTGTAGGCCCCCATCTTCAGGTTCTGCAGAACCGTCATCTCCGCGAAAACTCGCCTTCCCTCAGGCACTTGAGCCATTCCAAGACTCACGATCTTGTGCCCCGGGAGCTTCGTCAGCTCTTTTCCCTTGTACTTGATCTCGCCGGTCTGGGCCTTGATCAGTCCTGACAAAGTATGGAGCGTCGTGGTCTTGCCCGCGCCGTTGGCACCGATCAACGCCACAACCTCCCCCTGGTCAACGTGGAAGGAGATGCCCTTCAGGGCCTGGATCACGCCGTAATATACACTTAAATTTGTTACATCTAAAACTGTATTCGCCATATAATATTCACCTACTCAAAATAAGGAAGTTCTGCTCTCGCTCTGCTCGCCAGAACACGTTCGGACTAGACTCGACAATACCTCGTCAAGTCCTCTCAGCCCCCTAAATAAGCCGTAATTACTTCCGGATTTGCCAGCACTTCTTTTGTCTCGCCCTGGCACAACACGCGGCCGAAATTCAGCACTGTCAGCTTCTCGCAGATTCCGGAAACCAGCTTCATATCGTGCTCGATCAGAAGGATCGTCATATCGAACTTACTTCGAACCAGCGCAATGGTCTCCATCAGCTCTTTTGTCTCGTTGGGATTCATGCCTGCCGCAGGCTCATCCAGCAAAAGAAGCTTCGGATTTGTGGCCATGGCCCTGGCAATCTCAAGCTTACGCTGCTTACCATAAGGCAGGTTCGCCGCCAGAGTGTCCCTCTCGCTGTCCAGATCAAAAACCTTCAAAAGCCGCATGGCTTCGTCATCAATCTCTTTTTCCACCTTCCTGTACTTGCCAAGATGCAGGATTCCCTCCAGAGTGCTGTACTTAAAGCGCTCATTAAGGCCCACCTTAACGTTATCGATAACCGGCATGTTCTTGAAAAGCCTGATGTTCTGGAAGGTTCTGGCAACTCCGGCATGATTGATCTCGATGGTGCTCTTGCGGGTGATATCCTCGCCGTCAAGCCTGATAATTCCTTCATTTGGCTTGTACACCCCGGTCAAAAGATTGAAAACTGTGGTCTTTCCGGCACCATTTGGTCCGATCAGTCCATACAGCTCGCCCTTTTCGATGGTGATATTGAAATCATCGACAGCCCTAAGGCCGCCGAAGGATATGCATAAATTGTTAACCTCAAGTAAAGCCATGCCTCACGCCCTCCTCAGTGAACTTGTCACTCTCTTTCTCCACTCGATGACCTTCGGTGACCAGTTCACGATCATCATCACGATCAGCACGATGGAGTAGATCAGCATTCTGTAGGTGTTAAGGCCTCTGAGCAGCTCAGGCAAAAGATACAGCACGCAGGCCGCGATCACGCTTCCCCTGATGTTTCCGATGCCGCCCAGTACCACGTACACCAGGATCATTATGGACGCGTTGAATCCGAAGTACTGGCTGGAAGCCGTCAGGGTTGTGATGTTATGGGAAAAGAGCACTCCGGCCGCCCCTGCGATAGCTGCAGAAATCACAAACGCCATCATCTTGTATCTTGTAACGTTGATGCCCGTTGCTTCTGCGGCGATGTTGTTGTCGCGAACCGCCATGATTGCTCGTCCATCCCTGGACTTAACAAGATTCAGTACAACAAATAAAGATATCAAAAGAACTACAATCGCCACGGTAAAATTCGAATCATGGGGAGTTCCCGTGATTCCCATAGCGCCGTTAACTATGAGATTTCCCTCTTTTTCCATTCCAAGTTCCATTGAATTCTTCAGTGAAAAATGGAAGCCCTTGCTGTCAACGCCGATATAGAACGCATTTATGACATTCTTGATGATCTCACCAAAGGCAAGAGTCACGATGGCCAGGTAGTCACCTTTGAGCCTCAGAACCGGAATACCGATAAGGAAGCCGAACAGTGCAGCAAATGCAATTCCGATAACGAACGCCAAGAAGAACCTCAGTGGCCCCGGAAGGCTCTCTTCCGTTAATTTGGAAAAAAATGCGCTGGTGAAAGCACCAATACACATAAAGCCGCAATGTCCGATGGAAAGCTCTCCCAGTATGCCGACGCAGAGGTTAAGCGCCACGGCGATAACTGCGTAATATGTCATGGGCACCAGAAGGCCCTTCATATGGCTTGATAAATTTCCCGTTGCCGCCAGAATCTGGAAAACTGCATAGGCGGCGATTACTACTGCGTATGTAATGAGATTGTCATGTTTCTTCATATATACCCTCTTGAACTAATCTAGATTTGAAATAATCCACTTTATCACATGGTAGTTCTGCTCTCGCACTTCGTGCTCGCCAGAACAAAGGCGCGATCTAAGCTCGAAAATACCTCGCTAAGATCAGACCTTTTCCTGTATCACCTTTCCTAAAATTCCTGTGGGTCTTACCAGCAATACGATTACCAGAATACCGAACACGATGGCATCGGAGAGCTGTGATGAAATATAAGTCTTACTGAGTATTTCCACGATTCCAAGAAGCAGTCCGCCGATCATGGCACCGGGAATGGATCCGATTCCACCCAGAACCGCTGCCACGAATGCCTTGATTCCGGGCATTGCGCCGGTATATGGCGAAAGAGACGGATAAGCTGAGCAAAGCAGCGCTCCCGCAATTGCCGCCAAAGCAGAACCTATGGCAAAGGTCAGCATAATTGTCTGGTTTACGTTGATTCCCATGAGAGCTGCGGCGCCTTTATCTTCCGCAACAGCCAGCATGGCCTGGCCCTGCTTAGTTCTTTTTATAAAGGTCTGGAGAACAAGAAGCACGAGAAGACTCACCAGGATGGTCACAATGGTGACGCCCTGAATCCTGAGCTGCCCGTCTGCAAAGGTAAGTCCCTCCCACTTGATCACAGAGGTAAAAGATTTGATGTCTGCCCCGAAGATAAGCAGGGCAACGTTTTCAAGAAAGTAGCTGACGCCAATGGCCGTAATAAGCACCGCCAAAGGTGAAGCCGCGCCGCGAAGCGGTCTGTAAGCCACAAATTCTGTGGTTATTCCAAGAAGTGTGCACAGGATGATGGCCACAACGATTCCCACCAGGCTGTTGCCTGCAAGAGCTCCGCTGACGGAGAAGATAATATAACAGCCCACCATGATAAAATCGCCGTGGGCGAAATTCAGCATCTTCGCAATACCATAAACCATGGTATATCCCAGGGCTATGATCGCATATATGCTCCCCAAACTCAGTCCACTGATGAGATAGGTCAAAAAACTCATCTAAGCACCTCCAATTATCATATTTATGATATACGAATTGCTCCATGACTATCGTCATTTTCGCAATTCTACAAATATTCGGAAACCGCAAATTTACTACGTAAATTGCTAATTCCTCATATTTGTTCGGGTCATGAAGTCAAAATGCTCAACATGCAAGCATGTACGCATTTATGACTTATGACACCTATATCATCTACATTTCATTATACAAAACAAGGGATACCTTTGACAGCATCCCTTGCTATAATCTCATATTTTTTTATCAGATTGTCAGTATTACTGAGCTGATACGTAAGCTCCATCCTTGATAACAACAGCCTTAGGCTCCTTGTTAGGCTCGCCGTTTGCATCCCATGTCATCTTTGCTGATGTAAGACCTGCTGCCTCGATCTCAGTCATGGCGCCCTTCACAGCCTCGCAGATGTCTGAAACGCTCATGTCAGGAGTAACATTTTTTGCCTCAATAGCCTGCTTGATGATGTAAACTGCATCGTAAGCGTCAGCTGCGAACTGGTTAGGAACTTCGCCGTACTTTTCCTTGTACTGTGAAACGAACTTAACTGTAAGATCGTCTGTTGCATCTGCTGCGAAAGGTGTAAGAAGCATAACGCCCTCAGCCAGAGCTGTGTCAAAGTTATCAACTGTCAGGATTCCGTCAAGTCCGTCAACGCCGAAGAATGTTGGCTTGTAACCCATTGTGTTTGCCTGAGTAAGGATAAGTGAAGCATCCTTATAGTAGATAGGAAGGAAAACAAGGTCAGCGCCGGCATCCTTAGCCTTCTGAAGCTGAACTGAGAAATCTGTGTTGTTGTCCTGTGTGAAAGCCTCAGCAGAAACGATCTCAAAGTTCTTGCCATCAGCTTCCTCTGTGAACTTCTGATAAATTCCGCTTGAGTAAACGTCTGAACTGTCGTAGATGATACCTACCTTTGTAGCAAGGTTGTGATCGCTGATGTACTGAGCTGAAGCAATTCCCTGGTTAGGATCTGAGAAACATACTCTGAATGCGTTGTCATACTTTACGCAATCCTCAGCAGATCCTGAAGGTGTAAGCTGGAACATATTGTCAGCCTTTGTATACTCTGAAACTGCGATTGAGCAAGCACTTGTAGTTGAACCAACGAGAAGCTGCATGCCCCAGTCCTTGAGGGTGTTGTAGGCATTTACTGACTTCTCAGCGTTAAGCTCGTCGTCCTCTTTGCTGTACTCAACCTGATATCCGTTAATACCGCCGTTTGCATTGATCTCAGCAACTGCAAGCTCTGCTGCGTTACAAACTGCGTTTCCGTAAGCTGCTGCGCCCCCTGTAAGTGGTCCGATAGCGCCGATCTTGAAAGTAGGGCCTGCCGGGGCACTTGCCTCAGTAGCTGTTGCTGCAGTAGCATCACTTGATGTTTCTGTTGTTGTTGCTGCGCCCTCTCCGCATCCCACAAGCATCGCCAGTGACATTACTGATGCAACCGCGGTTGTAAGAATTTCGCTCTTCTTCATAATTCTATTCCTCCTCACTTTAACCTTTTCAATAGCCATCCTTCGGAAACACCCATTTTATGCGGGTTTCAAAAGAATGTATGAATGTATACAATTATACTCTTTCTAAAAGTTTAATGCTTCAATGTGAAAAAGTCAACAAGCAAAGTGTTTTGTGATAGAAAATGTTCAAAAAATCGTGAATCTTTGCAACTTTAGAATTTCTTAATAAATAGAAAGCCCCCAATTGTTTGCATTTATACATTAAGGTTGTTAGAATTAATATCAGAGGGGGAAGAACATTATGCTACAGTTATCTTACTTAGGGATCGCTTTCGCAGCAGTGTTCTATGTAGTATTTGGTATAACAGTTCGCATTATGGAACTGACAGACCAGGGAAGGAACAAAGCTCGTTTAGCAATTCTGATCACGTCACTGTCGTTGGCTACGCTATCATCGATTTTCGCCGGATTGATCAACCTGGATCGTGCGAGAATTCTTTTGGGTGTGCTCTTTATTCTGCTTGCAATCGCGGCTCTCATTGTTCTTGCTGCAATTCTTTTCGAACTCCACCATATTAAAACTAAAATTAAGATGCGCAGATTCATGGTGCTATTTGACATCGTGGATAAATTTATAACAGAGGGCAAGACCCGCGAGGAAATTCTGCATTACCTTATTGAAATACAGAAGCTCAAGAGAAAAGAAGCTATGGACTTTTTGGAGTTCATTTCCGATCCGCACAACTACGAGTTTCTTTCGGATGTGAATGAGAAGATCCACGAAGCCCAGCTGCTCAAGGGGCTTGAGTAGTCCTGCCGATCAGGTTCAGGGTGGAATATTTCTATTTGCTCACTCTTCCTGCATCGTGATTCATTAGTAAATTAAAAAAGCTTGTATGACTGTGGTGATATATCGCAGCCATGCAAGCTTCTTTATTTGTTACCTATTTAATCAATACAATAACCTTCAATGCACTCAGTAGACCACGCAATACCCGGCATATTGCTCGATGGTAAAGAGCGACGAATCAAGCTCCGACGCCTCAGCGTTTGACAGCACGTACACTCCGCCGGCATATGCACTATCTCCACTACCAACCTCCACAGCATAGTCTTCTCCGCTGCCTTTGATGGCCCCCGGCACGGGGGTGAAGTCCTCCGGCAGCCCGAAGGTGAAGTTCGCAAAACTCTTTGCCACCCTGAACTCCGCGTAGGGATCCTTGTACTCTACCGTAGTGTAGAACTTATGGGGATCGTAGTTCGTGTAGTACAGCGCCAGCATGAAAGGCGATGAAAGCCCGTCGTAAGTGGATATGATCGGCGTCTCGTCCCCGGCGATCTCGTAGGCCCTCGCTATAGCCTCGCCGTAGCCCGGCATGTAGATGCTGGTGGCCCAGTGATTGTAGTCCTTAAAGTAATCCTTGGAAAAAGACATTGCGGCCAGCGCCACTATTACTACGACTGCAGCAAAAAGAACCTTCGACCTCTCCACCACAAAGGCCGCCCCTTTAATATAGAAGTAAATGAACGGAATAAACGCCATAACCATGCGGCTCGTATCCGGAATAATAACCATCAGAAGCAGTGCATTGGCAAAGGTCAGCGCCAGAAACGCCGCATTCCCTGCCCTGTATAAAGAAACAGCTTCTCCACCGATTTCTGCGCTCTTCTTAACCCCATTCACATTTACATTCAGTGAAATATGCATGGTATCAAGCAAACTCAGCACAAATCCCAGTGCCGTAACAGGAAACGTGAATACAAAAAGAGCTGCATACCCCGGATAGTAGTGTGCCAGGGTGTGGGTGTCATCTCCCACTGTCACTGCCTTCACCATGGACTTCAGATTTCCCAGGATCTTTCCTGTCAGATTTCCGTCAAAAGAAATAAAGGCTTCCCCGGTCCTTGCCGCAGTAAACTTATTTACGCAAAAGTACGGTGTCACGATCTCCGGAAGTCCCAAGTAGTTCACGCAGTAGAACAAAAAGAGCGGCGCGAACACCACCATAAATACCACAAAGGAGATCACCAGCTGCTTCACGCTAAGAAGCTTATCCTTCAAAGCGCAGATGCAGATAATAAGAAGAAACACCGGAACCACGATGGTCGCTGCCCCGTAGCTGTACATGCACAC
>JAILMY010000039.1 GCA_024692165.1 Butyrivibrio sp.
TTCCATGCTTCTGCTTAACCTGTGCAATATTAAGGTTTGTTACATGAAATCCATAGTGCTCCTGCACCCATTCTTCGATTTCCTTGTATGTAGCCTTGGCTTCGGCACTTGTTAGATCAAGTTCATCCATATCTACTTTTACGTTGACATGGTGCTTCGCCTAATGAAGTTTGGACAATAAACATACCGTCTCCACATGAACCGTATGACTGAACATATCGCAGGGAGTTACAGATTTGAGCTCATACCCGCCATCCACAAGGATTCGGAGGTCTCTTGCCAGTGTGGCACTGTCACAGCTCACATAGACGATACGATCAGGAGCCATTTTAAGCATTGTCTCAAGGCACTTATCGTCACAGCCCTTCCTTGGAGGATCCACCACAATAACGTCGGGGTGCAGAGCGGATCTGTTGCCTGTACTATTATCTCCGTCACCTTCCGGCCCAGCCGCAACTGCCTTGGCGTAGAAATCCGGAAGGACTTCCTCGGCCTTGCCACAATAGAAATCAGCATTTAAGAGGTTGTTTCTGGCAGCATTCTTCTTTGCGTCTTCGATGGCATCCGGAATGATCTCAACTCCATATACATGGCCTGCTTTTTTGGCCATGGAAAGAGTTATAGTTCCAATGCCGCAATAAAGGTCCCATACCGTCTCTTTTCCCGTAAGACCTGCATATTCAATAGCCTTTCCATAGAGCTTCTCACACTGAATGGGATTAACCTGATAAAAGGACAGGGGCGAGATATCAAATTCAAAGCCGCACAATGTGTCCTTTATGGTGTCCTGACCCCAGATTGTGTGGATCTCGGTGCCCATGATAACATTTGTTTTCTCAGTATTTATACTTACAGAAATGCTGGCCATTCCCTTAACCTTAGACAGCTTAGTCACAAGCTCATTCTGACTTTTAACAAATACATCACCGGATCCATGATAATTCAGCACCAGGCAAACCATGATCTGCCCACTGGTAAATCCTTTTCTGATCAATGCATGCCTCACAAGTCCTCTGCCACTGACCTCGTCATATGGCTCAATAGAGTTCTTAGTCATATGTCTGATAATGATATCCAGTATTTCCTTATTCTCAGGTGTACCTATAAGGCAATCGCTCACAGGAATGATGCTGTGAGTTCTTCCGGCATAAAATCCGGCCACAATATTCCCTTTTTTATCCTTTCCAAAGGGAAACTGTGCCTTATTCCTGTATCTCCAGGGCTCTTCCATTCCGATGACAGGCTGCATCACGGAATCTACAAAAGCTTCATCAAATCCTCCAAGGCGTACTATATTGTTCCTGACCTTATTCTGCTTGAATAAAAGCTCCCTCTCATAGCTCATGCACTGGGTCTGGCACCCTCCGCACTGCCTTGCAACAGGGCAGGCCGGCTCAACTCTGTACCCGGAGGGCTCGATAATCTTCTCAAGATGAGCGTAGGCGTAGTTTTTCTTAGCCTTCATAATCTTGGCTTTTACCCTGTCGCCAATTACCGCATCTTTAATAAAGAGGGTATAGCCGTCTATCTTGCCTATGCCCTCTCCGTCATTTCCAATATCGGTTATCGTCACTTCAAAAACTGCGTCCTTAACAAAAACGCTCTGTGATTCTTCCTTTTTACTCATAACTTACCTCTTCGATCCCATTGAAACCGTCAACCCTTCCAGTGAAGACGATGAAGCTCTCCCTGTTTTTCAAGCCCTGCAAAATTGTTCTGGCGCAGAGCCTCGTACAGCACTATCGCCACAGAATTGGACAGGTTTAAAGATCTTATCTCTTCTCCCATGGGAATCCTGATGCAGTTTTCTTCATTATCCACCAGGATTTCCTCCGGAATTCCGGCGCTTTCCTTGCCAAACATTATATAATCATCCATGCCAAAAGAGACTTCGGTATAGCTCTTTTTTGCCTTGGTAGTGGCCATCCACACCTTGGCACCCGGGTGCTTATCGCAAAAATCCTTATAATCCACATATCTTGTGACGTCGAGCTTTTCCCAGTAATCCATTCCGGCTCTCTTTAGCTCTTTTTCATTGATTCGAAAGCCCAAGGGTTCTATAAGGTGAAGGCTTGTGTTTGTGGCAACGCAGGTTCTTCCTATATTGCCGGTGTTCTGTGGAATCTCCGGCTGATGCAAAACAATATGCATGTAAATCTCCAATCAAATAATTACAATCATATTACTTCGTCCATGACCGCTGACTTTGGAAGAGAGAAAATGAACTCTGTTCCAACGCCCATGGTACTGATGACGTTAATATTTTCTTCATGGGCCTTGATGATCTCTTTTACAATTGAAAGGCCAAGGCCGGTGCCCTTCTTGTCCTTACCACGGGATGCATCGGATTTGTAGAACCTGTCGAAGATAAGCTTCTGGTCCTCTTTAGGAATGCCGATTCCGGTGTCCTTAACTGATACGAAGACCTTGCTGTGCTTCTCGGTAGTCTCGATCTTTACGGTGGAGTCCTTGTGACTGAACTTGATGGCATTGTCCACCAGGTTATAAAGAACCTGCTGAATCTTACTCATATCCGCATTAACAAGCATATTCTCATCGGTGAGAACCAGCTCAATTCCGATATTCTTGTCAATGCAGGTTCCGCCAAAGCTCTCAGCCACATTTCTGATGACCTGATTGATATCAAAGTCCGTCCTGTCAAGGAGCATTCCCTTGGTATTGAGGTTATTCAGTGTCAGAAGCTCGTTGGTAAGCTTGGTAAGTCTGTCGGTCTCGTTAATAACGATTCCCAGATACTTTCCGTGAAGTTCCTCCGGGATCGTTCCGTCCTGCATGGCCACCAGATATCCTCTTATGGAAGTAAGGGGAGATCTGAAATCATGGGAAACATTGGCTATGAATTTCTTCTGATCCTCTTCCTGTCTTGAGATTTCACCCGCCATATAGGCCAGGGACGCTCCAAGGTATCCTATCTCATCTTCAGATTCAACAGAGAATTCGTAGCTCATGTTACCGGCAGCATACTGCTCTGTAGCTGTCGTGATCTTTCTAAGAGGCAAATAAACCAGCTCTGTAAAAAAGATAAGAATGATCATGGACAGCAAAAACAAAACTATCAGCATAAGGTATGAAATATTCAGAAACTCATTGGCTGACTTCTGAATTCCAGAAACAGGCATATGTATTACAACGTAGGCCTGCACCTTGAAATTGGCTGTAATAGGCGCAAAAACACTCAGGTTCTCTTCATTAAAACTCCCCCAGAATGTTCCCGTGGTGTAGTAGGAATTTCCGGTCACCGTGGGATCAAAATCCTGGATCACCACTTCCTGCCCCGGGTCCAGAACTCTTGAGGAGTCAAGAACAAGTCTTCCTGAAGGGTTTACAATCCAGATAGGAGCACCTGACATATACTGTGACAGTGCCACCAGCTGTGTGTGAACCGCGTCAAGAGATGTCTCTGAATTGTACAGATCTGCAGCATAAGTATTGGCCACCTGGGTTGCCACCTTGTACATGTTCTCAGCATTGTCTCTTCGAAGTCTCTCATAGGTCATGCTGTAAACAAAGGTCGCAACAATTATGAATCCAAAGATGCCAAACAAAAGATATGCCACCAGAAACTTTAAATAAAGAGTTCTCTTCATTTACTGTTGTACCTCAAATTTATAACCGATTCCCCAAATTGTAGCCAGTCTCCAGTTCTCATGGTCACTGAGCTTCTCACGAAGTCTCTTGATGTGAACATCAACTGTTCTGGTATCTCCTATGTATTCATAGCCCCAGATCTGATCAAGGAGCTGTTCTCTTGTAAAAACGTGATTTGGTGATGCTGCCAGGAAATATAAAAGTTCCAGTTCCTTGGGCGGCATATCTACCCTTTCTCCCATGTAGGTTACGGAATAGTTGGTCATATTGATCTCGAGATCAGGATATCTTACCACCTTATCATCCGACTGCTGAGGCTCTGCCTGTTGTGGCTTGAAACGTCTGAGCACAGCCTTTACCCTTGCCACCAGCTCTTTTGAATCAAAGGGCTTTTCCATATAATCATCTGCACCCATCTCAAGGCCCAGAACTTTATCAAAAACCTCTCCCTTTGCTGAAAGCATGATGATCGGCACCTGAGACCTGGATCTGATCTCTCTGCACACCTGATATCCGTCAATTCCCGGAAGCATCAGGTCCAGAAGCACCAGATTAGGATTGAAGGTATCAAAGGTATTGATAGCTGATTCTCCGTCATTGCAGATTCTGGTCTCAAAACACTCTTTTACCAGATAAAGAGAAACCAGCTCTGCGATATTGTTGTCGTCATCTACAATTAAGATTTTCTGTTTTGCTGCCATGTATCCCCCTTACAACCTCTGTGTTGTAGTTGAAACTATAGTTGTCATTTTATAAATGTAACGATTGTGACTCCTGCGTCGCCTTCTCCAAACTCGCCCAGCTTGAAAGACTTGACGTAAGGAACACTCTTTAGATACTGATGAACGGCCTGTCTCAAGATTCCTGCGCCCTTTCCGTGCACAACTCTCACGTTGTTAAGATGTGACATATAGGCATCGTCCAGATACTTATCCAAGGCGGAAATAGCATCATCGCTGTTCTTTCCTATCAAGTTTATCTCTGTTCTGATGCTGGCAGCCCTTGAAAGATCCATCTTACCACTGCCGGCATTTCTGCCATAGAACTTCTTCATGGCAGCCTTGCCGTCCTCATCAGAAACCAGCACCAGATCTCTGATGTTGGCCTTTGTTCTCATGATTCCGCACTGAACATAGAGATTACCGTCCTTATCGGGTTTGGAACTGATGGTTCCCTTAAGGCCCATGGACACAATCTTTACACTCTCGCCCAGTTTAAGCTGAGATTCCTTGAGAATAGGATGAGTCTCCTTGGAAGTCTCCTTTTTATGAGCCATAGCCTTGTTCTTCTCAGAAACCTTCTGGCCCACGTTAGTCCTTGCTCTCTCCAGATCCTGGATTGAAGCATTTGGTCCGGCCTTTCTGAAGGTTCTGATGGTCTCATCCGCCAGATCCTTTGCCTCCTGAAGGATGTTCCTTGCCTCTTCGTTGGCCTGACGAAGGATGTCTTCTTTCTGCTGGTCGATCCTGTCTGACTTCTGCTCCAGCTGTCTCTTAAGATCCTCAACCTCTTTCTTATAGGCCTCAATCTCAAGGCTTTCTCTCTCGATAGTCTTTCTGTTTCTCTCAAGATCCGCCAGAAGATCCTCAAACTTTTTATCCTCGGTTCCGATCTGCTCCTTGGCCGCTTCGATTATGTCAGCGGAAAGGCCAAGCTTTGATGAGATTGCGAAGGCATTACTCTTTCCGGGAATTCCGATAAGAAGCTTGTAAGTAGGTCTCAGGGACTCCACATCAAACTCGCAGCTTGCATTCTGGATACCCGGTGTATTAAGGGCATAGACCTTAAGCTCGCTGTAGTGGGTTGTGGCGAGAGTCCTGATCTTCCTCTTGTGAAGATCGTTCAGTATTGCAATGGCAAGCGCCGCACCCTCTGTAGGATCCGTTCCGGCTCCCAGCTCATCGAAAAGACACAGTGAGTTCTCATCGGCGTTTTCCAAAATCGATACCGTATTTGTCATATGGGATGAGAAGGTTGAAAGAGATTGCTCAATACTCTGCTCATCTCCTATGTCCGCATAAACCTCGTTAAATACTGACAGTTCAGACTGATCTCCGGCAGGAATAGCAAGGCCCGCCTGTCCCATTAGTGTCAAAAGACCTACTGTCTTAAGAGTAACTGTCTTACCACCGGTATTGGGTCCGGTGATGATCAGCATGTCAAAATCTCTGCCTGCATATACATCAATAGGCACAACCTTGTCCTTATCGATAAGCGGATGTCTGCCCTTCTTGATATCAAAGGCATGGTGATCGTTAAAAATCGGAGTAATGGCATTTATCTCCAGGGCATAGGATGCCTTAGCAAAGACAAAGTCCAGATCCGTCATTATGTCGCAGTTATATCTGATGGCATCCACGTGCTCAGCCACCTGAAGGCTCAGCTCAAGGAGTATCTTCTCTATCTCAGCATTTTCCTGAAGCGCAAGCTCTTTTAACTTGTTATTGAGCTCTACCACTACTGTGGGCTCAATGAACAGGGTTGATCCTGAAGAGGACTGATCATGTACGATACCATTTATCTGTCCCTTATACTCGGCTCTTACAGGCACGCAGTATCTGTCATCACGCATGGTTACCACCGCGTCCTGGAGGTAACTCCTCATGGCACCGTTAAGGAGTTTCTGAAGCTGCTCATGGATCCTGTCATTGGTAAGCATGATGGTACGCCTGATATGCTTAAGGGCCGGACTTGCGTCGGAGCTGATCTCATCCTCAGACACGATACACCTGCGAATCTCATTTGACACGAATGTCAGAGGCTCAAGCATACTGAAGCTCTCTGCGAGAGAATCCGGTGCTTCATCATCTCTGGCAGGTCTTCCGTAGGCCTTTACCCTGTTTACGTTATCCAGAAATGCGGCAATACGAAGAAGACTGAGTATGTCCAGCGAACTTCCGATCTTAAGTGCCTTTAAAGCTCCGGTAAAATCTCTGTTATCACCAAATGAAATCGAGCCCTTTTTGAAGATTCTGGAAATGCCGTCCTGGGTCTTTACAAGATTTGCTCTGATCTCCTTGATATCAGATGAGGGAACCAGCTGCCTGCACATCTTCCTGCCCGGTTCAGAGGACGCATGATCCGTAAGTTTCTCTATGATTTTGTCGTACTCAAGTACGCGTAAAGCTTTTGAATTCATCTTTTCTGTTTCGTTTCCTTAAAAAAGTGGCAATCATCACAATTACCCAAATTACATGATATCATCTATGCGCACCTTGTGGCTAGTATTCCTCGAAAAAAGTCTATATAATTAATCAGGTATTGTTATGCACTAGATCCATATTTCTAAGGGGAAAGATCATGCCACTTAATCAGGATGAAAATAATAGAGAGAAACTGGCCAACACCGCTTTTATCAGCGAAAAGATCAAGCAGCGCCCGGTAAACCGCAAGAAGCTCCTAATGAGAACTTTGATCACCGTCTCACTGGCAGTTATCTTCGGCATAGTTGCCTGCTTTACCTTTCTTTTACTCCAGCCGGTTTTCAGCGACAGACTCTACCCGGAAAAAGAGCCGGAGACAGTCTCTTTTCCCGAAGAATCAGCCAGTGATGAATTAACTCCCGAGAAGATGTTTGCAGATGACAGCGAAATTGCCGCAGTTGAGGCCATGAGCCTTGAAGCCAACCAGAAAGATCAGATAGATCAGGCAATTGCAGCCTATGCCTTCAACTCTTCGGATTACAGCAAGATGATGGCATCCCTTCGGTCGGTAGCCACAGAAGCCAGCCGCAGCATTGTTCAGGTAACATCCACCACCAGCGACACCAACTGGTTCAATTCCTCTTTCGAGAGCAGTGGATCCACCTCCGGACTTATCGTTGCAGACAGCGGCAACTTCTACTACATTCTCGTAAACGGATCCGCCGTTACAGACGCAGAATCCATAGAAGTAACCTTTTGTGACAACACAAAAGCTCCTGCAGACATCAAGCTCAGTGACAGTATCACAGGTCTGTGCGTTCTTACCGTAAGAAAGAGCTCCACCACTGCCAACACCAGGTCAAAAATAATGGCTGCAATCCTCGGAAGCTCCAACACCAACAGCTTTACAGGTCTTCCGGTAATCGCCATCGGTAACCCCATCGGAATTCAGGGCTCCATATCCTATGGTATCGTCACCAGCGAAAAAGCTACTCTGGATCTGGTGGATTCATCCTACAAGCTTATCACCACCGATATCAACGGAAGTTCCCAGGGCAGCGGATTTATCATTAATCTCAGGGGACAGGTCATCGGAATCATCGATACAATGCACCGCCCGGAGGATTTGTCCGATAACATCTGCGCCATCGGCATCACAGAGCTCAAGGCCCTTATAGAGGATCTCTCAAACGGAAAAGAGAGAGCGTATCTTGGAATCCACGGAACCACCGTTCCTTCTGATGTTCAGTCCAGCCAGAGCATACCGGCTGGAGCCTATGTCATAAAGACCGAGATGAGTTCTCCTGCCATGAGAGCCGGGATACAAAGCGGTGACATTATCAAAGCCATCGACAACGAAGAGATACTAAGCTACGAGCATCTCATAAACAGACTTGCTCAATTTGCCCCGGATGATATAATTACAGTTACTGTTAGAAGGCAGGCGCCTACTGACTACATTGATATGGAAATTGAGGTTACACTGTCCGGTTCCTCCGCTCAGTAACCTTAGTAATATATTGGTATTACCAATTAGAAATGAGGTTTTTAATGAAGTTTATTAAGGATTTAAAGGCTGGAGATAGAGTTGCAGATATTTATATGTGCAAGCACAAGCTGATCGCCACCACCAAGAACGGTAAGGAGTACTACTCCGTAACCCTTCAGGACAAGACCGGCACTATTGATGCCAAGGTCTGGGAACCCTACAGTGACGGCATAGATGAATTTGATGATACAGATTACATCGATGTTTTCGGCGAGGTTACAAGCTTTAACGGAGCTCTTCAGATAAATGTCAAAAGAGCCAGAAAATGCCGCGAGGATGAATATGACCCGGCACTTTACCTGCCTGTATCCTCCAAGAATATTGATGAAATGTTTAAGGAGCTTCTTACCATCATCGCCAGCATACAGAATCCTTATCTTAAACAGCTTTTAGAGGAATTCTTTATAAAGGATGAGAAGCTCGTTGAGTCCTTCAAGAAATCCAGCGCAGCCAAAACCGTGCACCACGGCTTTATCGGCGGACTTTTGGAGCACACCTTAAGTGTTACCAAGCTCTGCGATTACTACTGCGTATCTTATCCAAAGCTCAACAGGGACCTGCTCCTTACAGCAGCGATCCTTCACGATATTGCCAAGACCAGAGAGCTCAGTCTTTTCCCTGTAAATGACTACACCGACGAGGGACAGTTCATCGGTCATATCGTTATGGGCGCAGAAATGGTTGGTGTAAAAGCTGCCAACATCCCGGGCTTCCCGGAGCTTTTAAAGCAACAGCTTCAACACTGCATCCTTGCCCACCACGGCGAATACGAGTACGGATCCCCAAAGAAGCCATCCATCATGGAGGCTGTGGCCCTCAATCTGGCAGACAATACAGACGCCAAGATGGAGACCTTTACTGAGCTTATGGACAACGTTCAGGAGCCGGGATGGCAGGGATTTAACAAATTTTTCGAAACCAACATATATCAAACAAATGTGTGAGATAATACTTGTCTGCTCACTTCTCCTCGTCATGATTTACTAAAATTAAAAACAGAAAAATGTCTCATTTCATGTTATTCAAAGAAATCGACATTTTTCTGTTTTTTATTTTGTAAATCAGATGACTCGTGCGAATGATTCGCATCCAAGTATTATCTTTCACACTTATTCTGATCTTCTTGATTTCTCAGAGACGCTCTATGAAGTGCTCGAAACGTTCCATGGCGGTTTTCAGATTTTCCATACTGTAGGCATAGGAGATTCGAATGTATCCTTCTCCGCAGTCACCAAACGCATTTCCCGGAACCACCGCCAGCTTCTCTTCTTTAAGAAGGCGGGTACAGAAATCATCACTGGTCATACCGAACTTCTTGATGCATGGGAAAACATAGAAAGCACCGTAGGGTTCAAAGCAGGGAAGCCCAAGCTTTTTGAACTCATTCAGAAGATATCTTCTTCTGTGGTTGTACTGTTCTCTCATCATGTTAACATCATCATCGCCGTTTCGAAGAGCCTCTACAGCCGCATACTGACTGGTTGTAGGAGCACACATGATAGCAAACTGGTGAATCTTCACCATCTGCTTCATGATAACCTCAGGACCACAGGCATATCCAAGTCTCCATCCTGTCATGGCATAGGCCTTGGAAAAACCGTTTATGAGAATTGTTCTCTCCTTCATTCCCGGAAGAGAAGCAATTGAAACATGCTTATTCTTGTAGGAGAGCTCTCCGTATATCTCATCGGAAAGGACATATAGATCCTTCTCGATCACTACCTTTGCGATTTTCTCCAGATCCTCTTTTTCCATGATAGCCCCGGTTGGGTTATTGGGGAAAGGAAGTACCAGGATCTTGGTCTTGTCTGTAACCTTCTCAAGAACCTCTTCTGCAGTAAGTCTGAACTCATTTTCTTCCTTCAGCTCAATGATGACAGGCTTAGCATCTGCCAGGATTGCACAAGGCTCATAGGAAACATAGCTGGGCTGTGGGATCAGCACCTCATCACCGGCGTCGATCATGGCTCTGAAGGCAAGATCGATAGCCTCAGATCCTCCCACAGTAATAAATATCTCATTTGTGGGATCATAATCGATTCCCTGAGATCTTTTCATGTAGGCAGCAACCTCTTTTCGAAGCTCCACCAGACCTGAGTTTGATGTATAGAAGGTTCTGCCCTTTTCAAGGGAATAAATACCCTCATCTCTTATATGCCATGGGGTGTCAAAATCAGGTTCGCCAACACCAAGGGAAATAGCTCCCTCTGTCTCGTGAACTATATCAAAGAACTTCCTGATACCCGATGGCTTTATGTCTACTACTTTACTTCCGATAGGATTTCTCATGGTGACACAATCTCCCTTGTATCTTCATAGCGCTTGGTCAGGATTGTTCCGTGATCCTTATATTTCTTGAGAATAAAGTGGGTGGCTGTGCTAAGCACAGTATCCAGTGTTGCCAGCTTGTTGTTTACAAAGCCTGCAACCTCCTGAAGAGACTTGCCCTCAATAATAACCATCAGGTCAAAACCGCCGCTCATAAGATAAACGCTGGTTACCTCAGGATATTTATAAATGCGCTCCGCAATATTGTCAAAGCCCTGACCTCTTGTAGGAGTAACCTTAACCTCTATAAGCGCATTAACCTTATCAAGACTTGTCTTTGACCAGTCAACCATAGTGTGATATCCGCAGATAATGCCCTCGTCCTCCAGTGCCTTAAGTTCATTGGCCACCAGGATCTCCTCCGCGCCGATAAGCACGCTGAGCTCATGTACATCAATGCGGCTGTTCTTCTCTATGATGTTCAGTATTTCTTCTCTGGTTCCCATTATATTCTCCCTCCGCTTAAAATCTTATTTTCTATCATACTACACTTACGGTTCTATTCACACCCTGATTAATTTAACTTTTATCCCAGAACCTTATGTATCTCATCTGCCTGGGGCAGATCCAAAAATCTTGTTTCGTCACCGTTTATCAGTATGCGGTCCTTGCCTTCTTCCAGGGTTCCTATGATGGCCGCAGGAATTCCCTCTTCCTCCAGGGCACTTACCAGCTTTTCTCCATTATCTGTCGCCATCAAAAGCGCTCCTCCCGACAAAAGCTGATAGGGATTTATCTCAAAAAACTCGCATATCTCCACGGTTTCCTGCCTAAGGGGAATCTTTTTCAGATCAACCTTAAGTCCTGTTCCGGCCCTTGAACCAAACTCCCAAAGCCCTGCAAAAACGCCTCCGTTTGAGAGGTCGTGACAGGCACTGACACCTGTCTTCATGGCAATTTCCATCTCCTGTGCCACATCCAGATAGTCCTTAAACTCTCTGGCATTATCAATAAAGGGCACCGGATACTTGCCGGTAAGCTCCGAAAATTTCTCAGCCGCCAGCATTGCCGTTCCTTCCAGGGCCACCCATTTGGTTATGACAAGCTCCTGCCCTGCCTTTGGCTTTCCTGTCAAAAGAGCCTTCGCAGCCTCATCTTCTCTCATTACCCCGATGCAGGTTGCCGTTACAACAGGTCTTGTAACAGCTGTTGTAACCTCAGTATGTCCGCCGCTGTACACTACGCCGCACTTCTTGGCCGCCTCTATGGCATCCGCCACAATCTTCTTGATCACCGGCTCATCTGCATCCTTTGGCAAAAGAATACTTAAGCTTATCTGCTCCGCCCTAAGTCCCTGGGATACGATTCCATTTACTGCCTTTACTACAGAATAAAATCCCGCTTCCTTAAGACTGACCGTCAAAGGACATATGGTCACAAACGTCTTTTTCTCATCAGAAAAAGCGCAATCTGTCCCTACAGCTGCGCTTGTCTTTCCTTTAAACTCTGTTTTTATCTGCTTTAAAACTGATCTTTTTAATGCATTCTCAGTTATTTTTCCGATTCTCATCAATTCTCCGAAAGAAACCTGTGCATTCACGCAATGTCAGTTTGCTACGGTTTCCATGTCCTCTACTACTTCCTGCTGTTGAAGCTGGGCGCTTGCTGCATCTGCGGCCGCCTGGGCTGCCAGTGCCGCTGCCTCTGCTCCGTCAGTACCCTGAGCATTCTTGGCTGCAAGAATAGCAGAAGCAACTGCCTTGATAACTCCAACATCCTTAGTGGCAATTGCAGTTCTAAGCTGAGCCATATCAATATCCGATGCTCCGTTGGTGCCGATAGTCACAATCTTAGGAACCATCTTGTAGGTGCTTGAGTTGATAACTTCATTGCTGACCTCAACACCACCCTCAGTCACAATCTTGCGAAGCTGCGCCTTGTAACCGATATGGGCAGACTGAGTTCCGACGTAGCCTACACCTTCAGCATTAGTAGTAACAAATTCATCCTCGGAAGCCGGTGTAGTCTCCAAAACCTCGCTCTTATAGCTAACCTTATGGTCTGCAGGTCTTGTCTCGACGCCGTAGATGGTGAATGTAATGTGCTTATCAGAGGTTGTGTATCCTTCTATATAGATTGGTGACTCTGTAGTATTGACAAATCTGAAGTTCTTGCCGCCGGATTCAGCAATAGCCGCATCCGCAGAGGGCTCAACATAGGTAACGATCATAGAATGGTTGTGCCTCTCTGTGACTCCCAGCTCAGCCTTAAGTACAGCATTATAAAGGGTTGTAGAAACCTGGCAGATTCCTCCGCCGATACTCTCTACAACTATTCCGTTCAGATATGAACCTGCCGGGAAATATCCATTAGCCTCTGTAAATGGAGTAATGGCATCAAGAACATTGAATTCCTCACCCGGATAGAGGGTCTTTCCGTTAATCAGCGAGCATCCGTTGGCTACATTGGCGCTTCTGGATGCACCGGAGGTCTTATAGCTTGTGGTATAGGTTCCAAGAACATCTCTAACCTTTGAAAGCTCCTCCTCACTGCCAAGGGGACCGTCTTCCTTTACAACTATGGCGATACTTGTGTTGTCGCCGTTCCAACCGCTGGTCACAAGATTTTTGATAACCGAAATAGATTCAGGTACATCCACAACATATCCAACCTGGCCCGGATTAACTGTAAATCCGTCGGCAGTTCTTTTTAAAGAGTAGTTTACCCTGGGCTGGTTAAAAGAACCGCAGCGGTTCTCAACTATATCTCCAAGAGCCACGTCGTTGAAGCCGTATTCTATATCAAAGGTATAATTTTCGTGTTGAAGGTCCTTAAGTGCCTTGTATCTCTGAATAATATTGCCCTTGTGTCCAAGAGCATAAGCCTGCTCAATAACCTGCGGATTCTTCCACGTAACTCCAAGATCCGCTCCGCTTATGGTAAGACTCTTATCTTCTCCGGCTGTCAGTGTGAGCTCACTGCCGGCAATTCGATCAAATCTCTCCTGAATAATGTTTCTGGCATCGGTGACAGTCATATCAGAAACGTCGATATTCCCGATAAATACGCCCTTAGCAATTTTCCGACCATCTGCTGCTTTTGTCTCGATACCGGGCAGAAGTAACAGCACAGTTAAAAAGAGAATCGCTCCCTGGATAAACTTTTTCATAATGCTCCCTCTAAAGCTTTGTGCTATTATAAATTCATAGACTTCTTTGATTTTTACTGAAAGGATATTATAGATGAAATTCCCTTTTTTAGCAAGCTTCATAATTCTGTGCATCATCTGCAATCTCGGTATGCGCAGGGTTTCCAGGAAGGTCGAGGAAAAAGAAGAAGCTTTTTGGGAAAAAGAGCTGCGTTCCAATAGTGTCAGAAAAAAGAGTCTGGATAATCTGGAATACGTTCATATCCCAGTAGATCTTCTCCCCTTCGGTACTGCCGGGGATAATAGCATCCTTCAGAGCGCAGAAGATGAACTGCTTGCTCTGAAAGACGAACAGATAGTAAATTTTACCGGTATCACCAATACCGATCTTAAGCTGGAATACGGTACTGCAAATATCACCGCCCTGTCTCAGTATGACCAGAACTATACTGCCCTTGTCATCGCCCTTCAGAAATGGGGACAGGAGCTTTACAATCAGTGCCGTTATGAAGATGCCATGCAGGTTCTTGAATTTGCCATGAGAACCAGGACCGATATCTCCGGCACCTACAGACTTTTAGTTGATATCTACAAGACCAAGCTTGGCTACAACGAAGCTAAGATACGGGAAAAGCTTGAGGCCATGCTTCCTATAGCCAAAGACCTTAATTCCCTGAGCCGTCAGCAGATACTGACCCTCATCAACTCCAACCTGGAGGAAAAAGAGTCTGCTGAAAGTCTTTAAATTACTTCAGGGCCGCCACCGATCTCAACTGTATAGAAGGTAGCTTCATAGCCGATCTTCTTAAGATAGTTCTCTCCAACGGTCTTCTTGAAGTTCTCAACAGCCTCGTCCTTAACGATAGAAACTGTGCAGCCTCCAAAGCCGCCGCCTGTCATTCTGGAGCCGATAACTCCAGGGATCTTCCAGGCCTCTTCAGCCAAAGTATCAAGCTCAACGCCTGTAACATCATAGTCATCGCGAAGTGACTCGTGTGACTGTCTCATAAGCTCACCAAAACGCTCAATATCTCCGGCCTTAAGAGCCTTAACAGCCTCAATTGTACGCTGGTTCTCATATACGGCGTGCTTAGCCTTTCTGCGCATATCAGGATCTGTAAGAACATCCTTGTGAGCCTCAAACTCCTCAATAGAAAGATCACCAAGGCCCTTGATATCTACGCTCTTCTGAAGAATAGCAAGAGCTTCCTCGCACATGCTTCGTCTTGCATTGTACTGAGAATCTGTAAGCTTGTGCTTCTTGTTGGTATTAGCGATTACAATCTTAGCGCCATCAAGCTTGATTGGTGCATACTCATATGAAAGATCTGCTGTATCAAGGAAGATTGCATTATTCTCTTTGCCCATTGCAGATGCAAACTGATCCATGATTCCACAGTTACATCCGTTGTAATTATTCTCAGAATACTGTCCGATAAGAGCGATATCCTGATTTGTTACATCAAAGCCATAGAGGTCTCTTAAGATAAAGCCTGTAAGAACCTCAAGAGAAGCTGATGATGAAAGGCCTGAACCGTTAGGAATATTACCGTTGATAACCATGTCAAAGCCCTTGTCCAGTTTAAATCCGCGCTTAGCAAAAGCCCAGATCACACCGATAGGATAGTTTGTCCATCCTGCCTTATCTGAAGGAGTCTCGATATCATCGAGCGATACTCCGTATACTCCGAATCTGTCCTGGTTTACAGAAAAGAACTGAACCATTCTGTCATTTCTTTTTGCAACTGCTGCATAGGTACCGATAGTAAGAGCGCATGGGAAAACATGTCCGCCGTTATAATCTGTGTGCTCTCCGATGAGATTAACTCTTCCCGGAGCAAAATATGCCTTTACACCCTCCTTCTTACCAAAGGTCTTCTCAAAGTTCTCAAGCACTGACTGCTTCATTTTCTGATCGATCATAAATCCTCCTATAACATTTCAACTACTGTTATCTTACTCTCCAACAAAATGAAAATATCTTGTAAGTCCGTAATATTGTGCCTATATCTTACATTTATCTCTGCAGTATTACTATACCACATTGTTTTGGAAACCTGTCAAAATGTTAAAAAAGAGCCCCGAAAACTCGAAGCTCTTTTAGAATATCTGCTATGTTGTAACGCCTTATGATTACTGCTTTGCAGCTGCAAGGAGCTTGTCCTTGAGCTGTGATTCAATCTGAACAAGTTCAGCCTCAGCCTCGCGGCGCTTAGCCTTACCTTCAGTCTGGATCTTAAGAACCTCATCAAGAGTTGTGATCAGGGACTCATTTGTATGCTTAAGAGTCTCGATATCAACAATTCCTCTCTCAGCCTCTTTTGCACTCTCAATTGTAGCAACCTTAAGCGCATCTGCATTCTGTCTAAGAAGCTTGTTAGTCATATCGTTAACCTCCCTTTCAGCCTGAGCTGCCTGTGTAGCATGCTCGATGCCGATAGCGATAACCATCTGGTTCTTCCAGAGCGGAATTGTATTAACGATAGTTGACTGAATCTTCTCGGCCATTACTGTATCTGAGCTCTGTACCATGCGGATCTGTGGTCCTGTCTGCATAGCGATTGTTCTTGTGAGCTCAAGATCGTAGATCTTCTTCTCAAATCTGTCGCACTTGTTTGCGAAGTCCTTAGCCTTCTCGGCATCCTCAGGAAGTCCTGAAGCCTCAGCCTTCTTCTGGAGCTCTATAAGAGTAGTGTTTCTCTCTTCCTCGAGTCTCTTCTTGCCGGCAAGGATGTACATTGTAAGCTCTTTGTAATAGTTGAGGTTAAGGTCATACATTCTGTCAAGGAGCTCAACGTCCTTCATCAGAGTAACCTGATGTCTCTCCAGCTCGTTGCTGATTGTCTGAACGTTAGTCTCAACCTTGCTGTATTTAGCCTTTAAGCCCTCAATCTTGTTGGCGCTCTTCTTGAAAAGAGCCTTGAATCCCTTCTCATCCTCTGCAATATCAAAGTTCTTGAGCTGTGTAACAAGATCTGTGATCATGTCGCCAACCTGACCCATGTCCTTGGTTCTGACATTGTCGATGGCCTTCTCAGAGAAATCTGCAAGCTTCTTCTGAGTTCCTACACCATAGTTCATGATACCTGTTGAATTTGAGATATCAATCTGTTTGCTGAAATCCTCAACCTGCTTGAGTTCTTCTGCAGATAACTGTGCCTCCATTGCAACGTTTCCGTTGTCCTTGGCTGCTTCTTCCTTAGGTGCTTCCTGCGCAGCAGCTGCAGCAGCCGGTTCCTCAGCCCCAAATGAAAGTGTTGGTGCAGCCGGAGCTGCGTCAAAGTTAAAATCTTCTCCCATGTCTTCCTCCTAAATCCCAACCGTATTCTCTTATAAATACAGTTTAATCATTCTTCTTGTTGCATCGCGGCTGTGGCAGTCCCTGAAGCAGTAGCCATAGCCATTCCGCTATTCCCTGTCAATCCATCCTGAGCCATCATGGTCTTCATTACAGAAATATCAGATGAAATATCCCATGCCATTTCCTGGAAAAGGCTGTCTAAAAGATTCTCAAAAGCCAGGTTTATTGTATCCATGGCAAGATCGATCTCTTTCTTGGTCTGCTGGACGTTCTCACCGCCTCCCGGCTGCTTATCAAGTTCCACATAAGCCGTAAGAAGCTTCTTGGTAGTGGGCAGATAATAGTTCATAAGCTTATGAAGCTCATCCGCACTGGAAGGATCCTTTTTTACCTGCTCAAAGATCCTGTTCATGATGCCTTCAAGCTTGTAGAGCTTGTTGGACATCTCTTCGCTATCGGGAATAATATCATTTATATTTTTTACAAAAGAAATATATTCGTTGCCTTCATTTATAAGCTGCTGCACATTTGCTGGAAGTGAGCTGTCCGCAGCCTGGCTCCTTCCAAGAACTGCTGCCTCCTGAGCCTGTTTAGCCTCTCTTGCAATTCTGTCCTTCTCTGCTCCAAGGTACATCTCATAAGCGGCGTCTGTGATCATACAGGTTGTCTCGGATGAATCAAGCTTGGCTCTTGGAAGATACCCCTCCTTGATAAGAGCCTTGATATCCTTTAAAACCTCTTCATCAGACTTAACCGATGCCTTGGCAAGATCAGTAATCGCAAAATATTCCGCATTCTTAAGGATATTGCCGTACTGATAAAGCTTCTTGGCAAGTTTGAGCTTCTTAATTCCCTTAAAAGTAAAGATTCCGCCAAGTGCACAAAGAGCTACCATTGTAATAACAAATGGTATGGATCCGGTAAAGAATGATCCCAGAAGAAGCGGCAGAAGAATAAAGAATTCTGCTGATGCTCCAAAAATTATCTCTGCAAGGCCGTTATATCTGCTGATCCTCTTCTGTAAAAAAGGAAACGGCTTGGGAGCTCTTCTTGCATTGTAGCTTCGCTGACCATAATTCTGCTGACCACCGTAATTGGGTTTTGCACCGCTTGCATATATTGTCTTGCGATCAATGCTCACTGCCTTCACTGTATTTGTGATCTCTGAAGCCAGCTTGCTGTAGTCATTTGTATCGATTGCCTTTGAAACGCTCTTCAAAATGTCGTTTCCGGCATCTATCAGTTCCTGAGTGTTTTTATCCACAATTGCCTCCACAACAAATCTTCATAAATCAAACCATTAACGAAAACGCTATCTTATTTTACAGTAAATACGGCAAAAAAACAATTCAAAGCCCCGCAAATATTGGGGACTTGAACTCCTGCACTTTATACTGCTAATATGAAAAAAACGTTCTAATTAGTCCGATATGGAGAAAGCTATGGAAAAAGCCTACAAACTTCTTTTTAACACAGAAGAATCCGATGACCTTTATGTATACTGTTGCGGCCTTTCGCAGACTGAAGCTCACCACAGCTTTGGCCCTGCGTTAAAGCCTCATTTTATGATACATTTTGTCCTAAGCGGCAAAGGCTCTTTTACCATTGGAGGAAAAAAATATCCTCTCACAGAAGGGTATGGATTTCTCATAGTTCCCGATGAGCTTGCCTACTATGTTGCCGATGACAAGGATCCCTGGACCTATGTCTGGGTGGGATTCGGCGGTCGAAGAGCACAGGAAATCGTATCTCAGCTCGGTCTTTCTCTGCAACAGCCCATTTTTAAGAGCGACAAGTCAAAAGAAATCTATGATCTGGTGAAGGACATGATGGACCACAACACCTTCAGCGTTGAGGATGCACTTCGAAGAAACGGAAATCTCTCACTTTTCCTGTCCCTTATCGCCTCCGGAATGTCCGTCACTCCAAAGAGCGACTCCGGATCAAACAACGACTATGTCACCAGAGCTCAGGCTTATGTCCGCAGCAACTACTGTAATCCCATTAAGGTTACCGATATCGCTAACTACGTCTGCATCAACCGCAGCTATCTGTACACTCTTTTTGAAAGGAACCTGGGAATATCCCCTCAGCAGTATCTTACAAGCTATAGGATTGCCAAGGCAGTAGAACTCTTGCAGCTTACAGAGCTTCCCATAGAGTCCATTTCCATATCCTGCGGATACTCTGATCCCCTGGTATTTTCCAAAGCCTTTAAGCTTGAAAAAGGCATTTCGCCTTCTGTATACAGAAAGACACTCCCCAAGAGCGATCGCGCCGGCAGTAAGGAGCACCTTCTGCAGGTGGAAAAGCTCATTGAAGAGCGTCACATGGAATCCAACGATCCCAACTAAAAATCGCAGGCTGAAAACAGCCTGCGATTTTCTTATATCATCATTTAACCTCAATCTGTAGCTTGTCCAAATGCCAAACCTCATCCACATATTCCTGAATTGTTCTGTCGGATGAGAACTTACCGCAGCTGGCTGTATTCATCAGAGCCATCTTTGCCCAGCGCTTCTTATCGGCATAGGCATCTGATATTCTCTTCTGTGCATCCATGTAGGATTCGAAATCCTTAAGGATAAAGTACTGGTCTGCCTTGTTTGAGTTAATTGTATTAAGAAGGCAGTTATACAGCGGTCTGAAGAGTTCTTTATCCTTGGAGAAGGTACCGTCTACAAGCATATCCAGCACAGTCTTTACGTTAGGATCTGAATTGTAGATATCCATCGGATTATAATTTCCGTTCTTCTCATATTCCATGACTTCCTGAGAAGACAGGCCAAAGATAAATGCATTCTCTTCGCCGACTTCATTGACGATCTCAACATTCGCACCATCCATAGTACCGATTGTAACGGCGCCGTTAAGCATCATCTTCATGTTTCCGGTTCCGGATGCCTCTTTACTTGCTGTAGATATCTGCTCGGATACATCTGCTGCAGCAAAGATAAGCTCTGCATTGGAAACCCTGTAATCTTCGATAAATACAACCTTGATCTTGCCCTTGATTGCAGGATCGTTATTGATAACGTCCGCAACAGAGGTGATCAGCTTGATTGTCAGCTTAGCTGTAAGATAACCGGCTGCTGCCTTTGCACCAAAGATATAGGTCTTAGGATAAAAGTCCTTGCTTGGATGGGTCTTAAGATCATGATACTTGTACATTACAGTAAGGATATTAAGAAGCTGTCTCTTGTACTCATGAAGTCTCTTGACCTGAACATCAAAGATTGACTTAGGATCAACCTTGATTCCGTTGTGCTCTAAGATATAAGCTGCAAGGCGCTCTTTGTTCTTAAGCTTGATATCCATGAACTCAGCCTGGGCCTTCTTGTCATTGACAAAGGCTTTGAGCTTGTCCATCTGGGAAAGATCCGTGATCCACTCATCACCGATCTTCTTTGTAACCCACTCAGCCAGAAGCGGATTAGCATGCATAAGGAATCTTCTCTGGGTGATACCATTGGTCTTGTTATTAAACTTCTCAGGCATCATCTCATAGAAGTCTTTGAGCTCTCTCTTTTTCAGGATCTCGGTGTGGAGCTTGGCAACACCATTTACGGAATGTCCGCCAACGATGGCAAGGTGCGCCATTTTTACCTGATTATCATAGAGGATAGCCATGCTGCGGATCTTGGCCTGAACATCAATTCCGGCTGATCCTGTATAGGTGCGCATGATCTGATCCACAAATCTTCTGTTGATCTCGTCAACAATCTGATATATTCTCGGAAGCAGTCTCTGGAAAAGATCTACAGGCCACTTCTCAAGAGCTTCTGCCATAATGGTGTGGTTTGTGTAGCAGCAGGTATTCGTGGTTACATACCATGCTTCATCCCAGGACAGATAATACTCGTCAACCAGAATTCGCATAAGCTCAGCAACTGCTACTGTTGGGTGCGTATCATTGAGCTGGAAGACATTCTTTTCATGGAAATGTCTTACATCGTCATGACGCTTTAAATATCTCTTTATTGCAGTCTGAACAGAAGCTGAAATAAAGAAATACTGCTGTTTAAGTCTCAGCTCTTTTCCTGCAATATGATTGTCGTTGGGGTAAAGGACTTCACAAAGCTGGCTGGCAAGATTCTCCTGCTCAACAGCTTTCTGATAGTCGCCCTTATCAAAAGAATCCAGCTGGAAGCACTGGATAGGCTCAGCATCCCAGATTCTCAAGGTGCTAACAACACCGTTTCCATAGCCGATAACCGGAAGATCATAAGGAACAGCCTTAACCACCTGGTAGCCTTCCTGTTTGAATACTGTCCTTCCGTATTCATCGGTGTACATATTTACATAGCCGCCAAACTTAACTTCCTTGGCGTACTCACTTCTCCTGAGCTCGAATGGATTTCCGTTTTCAAGCCATGTATCCGGCACTTCAACCTGATATCCATCCTCAATTTTCTGACGGAACATGCCATATTTGTAGCGAATACCGCAGCCATATGCCAGATATCCCAGGGTTGCCAGGGAATCCAAAAAGCACGCTGCAAGTCTTCCAAGACCGCCATTTCCAAGGGCCGGATCCGGTTCCTGATCCTCCACCAGGTTAACATCTACTCCAAGCTCATCAAAAGCCTCTTTTACCGGCTTATAAGCTTGCAGATTGATGAGGTTGTTACCGAATGCTCTTCCCATAAGGAATTCCATGGACATGTAATAGACTGTCTTTGGATCCTGCTCTGCTACTGCCTTCTGGGTTGTCATCCAGTGATCTACTATAGCATCCTTTATAGCATAAGCTGCTGCTTGATAGATCTGCTGTGGAGTGGCCTCTTCCAAAGTCTTTCTGTAAAGGGTCTTTACATTGTAGAGTACACTGCGCTTAAATAAGTCTTTGTCGAATGATAGCTGTTTTTTCTTCATATTGCCTCCTCTTGCATGTCTTATTTAAAAAAACAAACACACACATTTATTTTACCGCAAAAGCGTACACGCATCTATTAAATATCCCTAAACTTAAAAATCGAAGGGAATTCAAAATCCCCTTCGATTTCTGCTTGAAACTAATAATATGCCTATATTTAGCTATTGTCAAACCTTCTCTACGCCGATTGTTACCTTTTCACCGTTGATATCCCACTCTTTTGCATTTGCTACATCAGAGCCGTAAACAACTTCGTTGGCAAGAACCTTAGTAGCGATGCTACTTTCATTGGCCTTAACGATCTGCGCAAGCTTGTCGTTGCCGTTTAAGGAAACCCTGATGTGATCCATTACTTCGAATCCGGAATCCTTACGCATGGTCTGAACCTTACTGATTACCTCAAGAACAAAGCCTTCATTGATAAGCTCCTCAGTGAGGTTTGTATCAAGAACAACTGTGATTCCCCAGTTCTCCTGTGAGATGAATCCCTCTTTCTGAGCCATCTCGATGAGAAGGTCTTCCTTAACAAGCTCTACATCTACATCATTTACTGTAAACTTTATGTTGCCGTTTGCATTAAGCTCATCCATTGTGGCATTTCCATCAAGACCCTCAAGATAGCTCTTGATTGCGCCGATGTTCTTGCCGTACTTAGGTCCCAAAGTCTTAAGCTGTGGCTTGAAGCTGTAACTTGTGAAGTTTCTTACGTCATCTGTGAACTCAACATTCTTTACATTGAGCTCTTCTCTGATGATATCTGTATAGAACTCGCCTACGGTCTGCTCAGCCTTTACATACATCTGGCCGATAGGCTGACGGTTCTTGATGTTAGCTGCATTTCTTGCTGCACGTCCAAGAACTACGATGTCGAGAACCTCTTCCATGTCCTTCTCAAGCTTGGAATCGATGAGAGACTCATCTACAGCAGGGAAGTCGCAGAGGTGGATACTCTCAGGAGCATCTACAAAGCTCTTTCTTACGAGGTTCTGGTAGATCTCCTCTGTCATGAACGGAACCATAGGAGCAGCTGCCTTAGCTACTGTTACGAGAGCTGTGTAAAGAGTCATGTATGCAGAGATCTTATCCTGCTCCATTCCCTTTGCCCAGAATCTCTCACGGCTGCGGCGAACATACCAGTTACTCATCTCATCAACAAAGTTATCAAGTGCCTTGCCGGCCTCTGGAATTCTGTAATTGTTAAGGTTCTCATCTACAGCCTTTACGCAGCTGTTGAGCTTAGAAAGGAGCCACTTATCCATAACTGTAAGCTTATCCAGCTCCAGCTTGTAGTTAGCTGCATCGAAGCCATCGATATTAGCATAAAGTACGAAGAACGCATAGGTGTTCCAAAGTGTTCCAAGGAACTTACGCTGTCCCTCCATAACTGCATCGCTGGAGAAACGGCTCGGAAGCCATGGAGCTGAGTTTGTGTAGAAGTACCATCTGATGGCATCTGCACCGTATTTTTCAAGAGCATCGAAAGGATCAACAGCGTTGCCCTTTGACTTACTCATCTTCTGTCCGTTCTCATCCTGTACAAGGCCAAGAACGATAACGTTCTTGAATGCAGGCTTGTTGAAAAGAAGTGTAGCCTCTGCGTGAAGTGAGTAGAACCATCCTCTTGTCTGGTCTACAGCCTCTGAGATGAACTCTGCAGGGAACTGCTTCTCAAAGAGCTCCTTATTCTCAAATGGGTAGTGGAGCTGAGCAAATGGCATTGCTCCTGAGTCAAACCAGCAGTCAATAACCTCTTTTACCCTGTGCATCTTCTTGCCGCACTTAGGGCATGTGATCTCATACTTATCAATATATGGTCTATGAAGCTCGCAGGTCTCTGCAGATGGATCTCCTGAAAGCTCAGCAAGCTCTTTTCTTGAACCTACAGAGAGCTGATGGCCACAGTCATCACACTCCCAGATATTAAGTGGAGTTCCCCAATATCTGTCACGGGAGATACCCCAGTCCTGAATGTTCTCAAGCCAGTCGCCAAAACGTCCCTTACCAATTGACTCAGGAACCCAGTTGATCTCCTTGTTGTTGCGAATAAGGTCGTCCTTAACTTCTGTAACCTTGATGAACCATGAAGAACGAGCATAGTACAGAAGTGGTGTTGAACATCTCCAGCAGTGAGGATAATCGTGCTCCATCTTAGGTGCTGAGAAAAGAAGTCCTCTTGCATCAAGGTCCTTAAGTACCTCTGGATCTGCGCTGATTGCGCCTTCATCCATTTCCTTCTGTGTAGGCTTGCATCTGTAGCCTGCGAAAGGAGTTTCAGGCTTAAGTCTACCTTCGCTGTCAACCATCTGTACAAGAGGTGCGTCGTACTTGCGTCCTACTCTTGCGTCATCTTCACCGAATGCAGGAGCGATATGTACGATACCAGTACCATCTGACATAGTTACGTAGTTGTCGCAGTAGATAAAGAATGCCTTCTTGTGCTGCTTGTCAGCCTCATCCTTGGCACACTGATAAAGTGGCTCATATTCCTTGTGCTCAAGATCTGTTCCAACATATGTCTCAAGTACTTCATATGCCTTCTGGCCTTCCTCTTTT
>JAILMY010000074.1 GCA_024692165.1 Butyrivibrio sp.
CGCCACGGTGATTTTCTGGATCAGGAGTTTTTCCTTGCGATTTTCTTCCACATAATTGAAGGAGAAAAACTCGCAAAAGTGCGTAAATTCAAGGATTGTCAGGTACCTTGCTTTGTGAGCAACACCACAGTCTCCACATGATTGGTCCAAGGGAACTGATCAATTGCGACGGCTCTTGTCATGTTGTAACCACTGCCCTGGAGGACTTCAAGGTCTCTGGCAAGACTGGTGGGCTTGCAGGAGACGTAGATCATGTATGGAACGTCGTAGCTTATGATCTTCTGAAGGGCCTTAGGATTTATGCCGTCCCTTGGAGGGTCAAGGATAATAAGATCGGGCTTGTCTTCAATCTCATCAAGGACCTTAAGGACGTCACCGGCGATGAATTCGCAGTTGTCCAGATGGTTGATCCTGGCATTTTCCTTGGCGGCCTCGACGGCTTCCTCCACGATCTCGACACCGATCACCTTGTCTGCAACCGGAGCAAGAAGCTGGGAAATAGTGCCTGTTCCTGAATAAAGATCGTAAATAACGCCGTCCTCGCTGATCTTCTTCTGATCGTAAAGACTTCTGATGTAGTCACGTACAGTCTGATAAAGTACCTCAGCGCTCAAACTGTTTGTCTGGAAAAATGAGAATGGAGTGATTCTGAACTTAAGTCCCAGCAGGTGCTCATAGAAAAAGTCCTGTCCATAGAGAATCTCTGTTCCTTCATCGATGACAGCATCAGCGAGAGCATCATTCCTTGTGTGAAGAATGCCTGCAATCCTGCCATCAAGCTGCAATGCCAGCAATGCATCCTTGAAACCGGTAAGATCATGCTCTTCCTGGGTTGTGGTTACAAGATCCACCAATATATCTCCGGTCTTAACAGCTTTTCTCACGAGCAGATGGCGAAGATATCCCACCTGTCTCATCCTATGGTAAAAAGAGATTTCCTTCCTCTCGTACATAGGTGAAAAGTAGTCCAGTGTAGCAGACAGAATGGCCTTGTAATCATCATCTACAATTCTGCAGCCACTGACGGTGACAATATCATAAAAGCTGCCCTTCTTATGCATACCAAGGCACAAAGGACCGCCCATAACTTCGTCTCCGAAGGTGAATTCCATTTTGTTTCTGTAGGCAAACTTAATAGGGCTGGTCTTTATACCCTCCCATGAACATCTCTGTGTTTGCCGCTCAAATGCTGATTTTAAAAGACTTCTTACCTGCTGCTCCTTAAGTCCAAGTTCCTTGACATAGGGCATTGTAAGATAACTGCATCCACCGCATTTTCCGAAGTGAATGCACGGACTTTCGATTGCGTCTGTGGAGTCCTCTAAGACTTCTACCAGGGCTCCCTCCGCTCTGTCCTTTCTGACTTTTTGTATGCGAACTAAAACCTTCTGATCAGGAAGGACGCCCTTTACAACGACCTTCCCTTCAGCAGTTTCTACAATTCCTTTATTAGGGAAATCTACCCTTTTTACTATTCCTTCAATTAACTCTTTCTTTTTCACGATTTAATACTTAGCTTTCCTTGATGAAATCCTCGTCGTCGAAATCGTCGTCAAAATCGTCGAAATCGTCATCATAATAATCATCCTCAAAGGCAGGAGTCATATAGCGATATACCAGATATGAGATGATTGCAACTGCTGAAATAGAGCCAAGTACAGCTAAAGCCCAAAGGATCACATTGGAAGGCTTCTTAGCATTGGCCGCTTCTCTCTTATCAAGTAACTCGTTGATACGTGTCATTTCGATGATGTCATCAATCTTAGATTTTACTTCCATGGTAACCCCTTTCTCATTAGAAAATTTGCTATTAATAGTATATCACGATTAAATGTGCACAAATAATAAAAATCTCGTTAAACCTTCTTGAGCTTGGCGAAGGCTGCGTACATGATCTTCTGCCCGCAGTCATCGAATTCTACGGTAACCTTGTAGTCACGAGGTCCAGCTTCAAGAGAAGTTACTGTTCCAACCCCATACTTGATATGTGACACCCTATCCCCTGCCACATACTCAGGCTTCTCCATCTTGGTGGGCATTCCCTTGGAAAGTCCTGCCAGAGAGCCCTTGGTAAAGGTCTTTGCTGCCCCTGCGATGTAAGGCTTGTCTGAAGGCTGAGCCCTTGGAATCTTCTTCTGAGGCTTAGGCTGCGCCTTGAGCTTGTAAGAATTGGCCAGATCCGATCTTCCGGAGCTGCTTCCCACACCAGTACCTAAAGAGTTCTTCCCGGATGCGCTGCTTTTCCTGAAAGCATCCGCATAATTCTTCTTGATACCGGAATACCCTTCTGAATTACCACCTCTCGATTTGCTACTGCAAGAATGATCATCATCATCCGAATATCTGTTGGAGTAGGCACAGTTTCTTCCGTAGCTGCTCTCAACCCCCTCGTACTCGTCGATGCTGTCGCCGTCGTCAAAAAGAAATGCCGGCTTCTCGTCGCCTCCCTTTTTATCCAGGAGGCCACTTGGAATCTCACAGACGAATCTGCTTAGGCGATTGTACTGAGTCTCGCCCCTTACCATTCTGCGCCTGGCAGCGGTAAGAGTAAGATACTTCTTAGCTCTGGTGATACCAACATAGGCAAGACGTCTCTCCTCTTCGATACCCTCAGGATCTGAATCTTCGCTCTGAAGAGTCATGAAGCCGGGGAAAACACCCTCTTCCATGCCTGCTAGGTAAACATGCTCAAACTCCAGTCCCTTGGCACTATGAAGTGTCATAAGAAGAACCTTCTCGTTGTTCTCTCCAATCCTGTCTATATCCGCCACAAGAGCAACTTCCTCAAGGAATCCGGAAAGACTTGGAAGTTCAATCTCTTCGTTTTCCTCATAGGCTGAAGCCTTGGAAATAAGCTCGTCCACGTTCCCTGCTCTGTCGTTGTCACCGGAATCATCATCCTCATCCAGGGTCTTTAAATACTCCATGTATCCAATGACATCAATAACGTCCTTAATGAGCTCTTCAATGGACATGCTCTTTTGCTTGGTCCTGAAGGCACGGATCATAGTGACGAAGTCCTTAAGCTTGGATGCGCTTCTGTTCACCGCCACAATCTGATCAGCCTCACACAAAGCATCATAGAAGCTTATCTGCCTCTCGTCCGCATAGTTCTGAACATGCTCTATGGTTGTGGCTCCGATACCCCTTTTAGGAACATTGATGATCCTCTTAACAGCCACATCATCACTTCCGTTGTCGATGGTCTTAAGATATGCCAAAAGATCTTTAATCTCGCGTCTGGCATAGAAGTTTGTACCGCCTACGATATCGTAGGGAATTCCCTCCACTACGAAACGCTCTTCCAAAAGTCTTGACTGGGCGTTGGTTCTGTACAAAACCGCCACATCATCGTAGCTAAGCTTGCCGTTTCTCTTAAGCCTGCCGATATCCGATGCTATGAACTCCGCCTCGTCATAGGCTGTATCAAATTGATGAAGAACCACCTTATCCCCGTTCTTCTCATCTGTCCAAAGCGCCTTGTCTTTTCTGCCGTAGTTGTTCTGAATGACAGCATTTGCAGCATCCAGAATCTGCTGTGTTGAGCGGTAGTTCTGCTCCAGCTTTATCACGGTGGCATCTGGATAAACCTTCTCAAAATCCAGGATATTCCTGATGTTTGCACCTCTGAATCTGTAGATACTCTGATCATCATCACCTACAACGCAAAGATTCCTATACTTGTCAGCCAGTAGTCTTATAAGTTCAAACTGGGCATTGTTGGTATCCTGATACTCATCCACCATGATGTAGCGGAATCTCTCCTGATAGGAATCCAGCACATCAGGGCAGTTTTTAAAGAGCTCCACTGTCTTAAAAATGAGGTCATCAAAATCCATGGCATTGCTCTTTTTCAGAGTGTTCTGATACTCTGTGTAAGCCTTGGAAATCTTGACCTTTATAAAATCATTCTGAGTAGAAAGAGCATATTCCTCCGGAGAAACCAGATTGTCCTTACACTTGGAAATGCTGTTCATTATATTTCTAAGCTTTAAGGTGGAAGTCTCCAGCTGATATTTCTTGCAGATGTCCTTCATTACTGTCTTGGAGTCATCTGTATCATAGATGGTAAAATTGTTGGCATATCCAAGTCTGTCTGCGTATCTTCTCAGTATCCTTACGCAGCTGGAGTGGAAGGTTGAAACCCAGATGCTCTCTGCTCCGAATCCAACAATCTTATCTACTCGCTCTCTCATCTCCCCGGCGGCCTTATTGGTAAAGGTAATGGCCATGATGTTCCAGGGATTTGTGTTGCATTCATCAATAAGGTACGCGATTCTGTGAGTTAAAACTCTTGTTTTTCCGGATCCGGCTCCTGCAAGAATAAGCACCGGTCCGTCAGTCTGCAACACTGCTTTTTTCTGCTGCAGATTAAGTGTATCGTAAATTCCCATGTAAATCTAAATTCCTTTATTTCATAAATCTGATAATAGGGGTAAAAATAAGCTTATCACCCTTTTTCCTTCGGCTTTGCCTTTTCTTTGCCCTTGCCTTTTGACTTGTCCTTGTCCTGAGTCGCTGTAATATTATCCAGCATCTTCTCGATCAGAAGCTTTTTTACATACACATCATAGGACAACAGAGAGATAAAGGAAAAGAGCTGCATACGCTTTCTCTCTTCCTCACTAAGATTCTTGTCTTCAAAGGTCTTAAGGGATCTTTCATATTTCTTTTTAAGGTCCTCAATAACCGGCTCCAGCTCTTCATTCTGGAGTTCATAAGCGGTCTCATAAATTCTGCTTAAATTAAGCTCATTGTCGCTTACATGGAACCTCTCCTTCAGTGGCTCAAGCAGGGTCTGTATGTCGTTAATGGACAATATATTCTTCAAATAGTAAATAAAGATCAGAAGAATAAGATGATCCTTTGAATACTTCTTCCTCACGGGAGGAGGTAAAAGATCATTCTTGGCATAGTTATTGATCATGGTCTTAGTAAGAATCTTGTCGGTCTCAGGATGCCTTGTGGTCTTTTTAAGCCTCTCATCCATGAAGGTCGTAAGCTGATCCATATAAAGATCAATATTAGGCATTTCGTCCAGGGAAATCGTATCGATTCTCCCCAGGGACGCTATGACACTATTCATAAGATCATCGTTGTCGATTGTCATCTAATCATCTCCGTATGTCAAAACAGGTCTTACTTCTGCTCTCTGGCCATTTTTCTCATTTCCAGAGCATTCTGTAATGTGGTCTCTGTGATTTCTTCACCGCCAAGCAGTCTCGCCAGTTCTCTATTGCCGCCCTCTTCATCCAGGGCAAAAATGTTTGTGACAGTCCTTCCATCCTCAAGACCCTTTTCGATCATGAAGTGGGTATCAGCCATGGCTGCAATCTGTGGCAGATGTGTAATGCAGATAATCTGGTGATCTCTTGACAGCTCTCCAAGCTTGGTAGAAACCTTCCAGGCTGTCTTACCGCTGATACCTGCATCGATCTCGTCAAAGATCAGGGTACTGATATCGTCCTTGTCTGCAACCACAGTCTTAAGGGCCAGCATGATTCTTGAAAGCTCACCGCCGCTGGCGATTTTTTCAAGAGGCCTAAGCTCCTCTCCGGGGTTGGTGGAGATCATAAACTCCACATCATCATAGCCCTTAGAGGTCACATTTTCCTCGTTGCTTCTTACATCAATCTCAAATCTTACATCCAGGAAATTAAGGTCAATAAGAGCAGCCTTCAGCTTATCTGCCAGCTCCTTTGCTTCCTTAGCCCTAACCTTTGATATGGACCCGCAAAGATCCAGAACCTTCTTCTTGCTCTCAGAGAGCTCTTTTTCCAGCTTGTTTCTGTGAGCATCAAGATCTGTCAAAGTATCCAGTCTCTTCTGCTTCTCCTCAAAAGACTCCAAAACAGCTTCAATGCTTCCGCCGTACTTATCCTTCAGATGGTTGATAACATTGAGCCTGTCCTCAGTCTCCTTAAACTCTTCATCGTCAAACTCAAGATCCTTGATATAGCCTGAAAGTGCGTGGTTGAAATCTGTCAAAAGGTTCTCCACATCAGACAGCTGTGCCAGAATATCCTCCAGTTCCTTGTCATAGTGGGCTACGCTGCCAAGTTCCCTTACAGCTCTTCCCACCATGTCGGAAGCGCTCTCCTCGCTCTCTCCTGAGCCCGTCATAGCATAAGCCATCCCTGCGGCCTCTGAGATTTTGCGGGAATTGACCATCTTGTGATAAACGCTCTCAAGCTTTTCATCTTCACCGGGAATCAGAGCAGCCTCGGAAATCTCATTAACCTCGTACTCCAAAAGCTCCTGCTCCCTCTGTCTTGCATTTTCATCAATGTCAGTCTCTTCAAGCTCTGCCTTTAGGCGTTTCATATTATTGTATTCAAGGCCGAGCTTTTCAAAAAAGGCTTTTAGCCCATCCATACAATAATCATCAAGAATCTCCAGATGTTTCTTTTTTTGAAGAAGTTCCTGATGATCATTTTGTCCGTGGATATTTATGAGAATATTAGATATATCCTTGAGTTGTCTTGCTGTGACAGACTCCCCGCATACCTTTGATATACTCCTTCCCTGCATCAGTTTTCTCTGGATTACTACGGTTCCATCCTCTTCAACAGGAATGTCCATATCCAGAAGGAGCTTTCTTTGCAGATCGCTCTCCAGGCCAAAGACCAGTTCAACTAATGCGTATTCCTCCCCGGTTCTGATCAGTCCCGGATCAGCCTTGCTTCCCAGCGCAAGGTTAACAGATCCGATGACTACGGACTTACCTGCACCGGTTTCACCGGTCAGGATATTAAGCCCTTTGGTAAAATCAATCTCCTGCTCCTTGATAAGAGCAAGATTCTTTACGTGTAAACTGTATAACATAACTCACCGACTTTCTAAAAAGTGAGAACCCCGTCTTTTTTCATGAATTATAAACCCGGATAATAGGATTATCTGAGCATCTCCCTGAAATGATCTTCAACAGCAATAGCTTCTTCGTTGGTCTTGATTGCAACAAAGATAGTATCATCTCCGGCTATACATCCAACAACCTCCGGAAGCTCCAAAGCATCAATAGCTGTAGCAAGGGCCATTGCCATTCCTGATACAGTCTTGATAACAAGAAGGTTCTGGGCAACTTCCATGCTCACATAACCGGCCTTAAGCACGCTGATGTACTTATCCTGCATGGCTTCGCTGTCCGCTGTGGAATAAACATATTTCTGTCGTCCATCCTCAGTTACCTGCTTGCTGAGTTTCATCTGTCTGATGTCTCTTGAAACAGTAGCCTGAGTAACGTCATAACCCGCCTCCTTCAAAAGACAGGCAAGCTGCTCCTGTGTCTCAACATCGTTTCTGGCGATAATCTCAATAATCTTATCATGCCTTGATCTCTTCATTTCACCTCTCCCTCCGATTTATTATTTATTGAATTTCTTACCAAGTACTTCCAAGAAGCTAACTTTGTTAAGCTTGATTATCTTTGTATGTTTATTGGATTTTGTAATACATATCCTCTCACCTGTGGTCATTTCTATCTTGCCGCTTCCGTCAAAATAAGCTACCACATTCTGGTCCTGCCCCTCTCTGCCTTCTCTGATAAGCACTTCAATTTTCATGTTATCAGGAAGTACCATACTTCTGGAATTTATGGTGTGCGGACATATAGGAGTTATAAGAATAAGATCCGCCGAAGGCTCTACGATTGGTCCCCCTGCCGACATGCTGTATCCCGTAGAACCTGTAGGTGTGGAAATAATGATTCCGTCAGCATGATAATTGCTAAGAAGCATGTCATTAACATAGATATCGTAGTTAACGGTCTGCATCTGCATCGCTGATTTTCTGGTAATAACGATGTCGTTCAGGGAGTAATCATTTTTCTCTCCCACAGTACCATAGAGCATCATACGATTCTCGGTATAGTAATCCCCGGACATAATTCTGTCCAGTGCTTCGTCAATGCCTGCCGGTTCAATTTCCGCAAGATATCCCACAGTTCCAAGATTGACACCGATCAGCGGAATATCATGATATGCCGCGCTTCTTGCGGCCTGAAGCATTGTTCCGTCGCCGCCGAGAACAATAACGCAATCCGTATCCTCGGGAATATAGCTTAAATACTCTCTTCCTTCCCGATGCTTTATATTGTTGACCTTTTTATCCGCAATAATGCAGTTTTTACCGTGTTCTTCAAGATATTTCTTTATGTATCCGGTAAGCTCAAGGTCTTTATCCTTATTCTTATTTGTTACGATTACAAACCGCTCCATAACTCACCCCTTATCAAGGCCCTCATGAGCTGCTGCTACAGTTTCCCCGATCAGCTTCTCCATTTCCGGTGTATGAGAAAAACCATTGCCGGCATTCTCTGTTTCACGTAGAATCCTTTCCCCTTCGGATTCCGTAAGGTCTTTTACTCTTTCATTTTCTGCAGGATCTTTACTGATATGGATCAGATACTCGATATTTCCCTCAGGTCCCTTGATTGGAGAAAACTCCAGATGCAAAACCTGAAAACCTGCTATATGAACGAAATCCATGATTCTGTGAACTACTTCCTCATGAACCTTTGGATCTCTTACTACGCCCTTCTTACCAACTTTCTCTTTACCGGCCTCAAACTGGGGCTTTATAAGGCACACCATCTGGCCTTCATCCTTAAGCAACCTTCTTGCCGGCAGCAATATCTTTGTAAGAGAGATAAAAGAAACATCGCAGGAAGCAAAATCCAGATCATCATGTATATCTTCCCTTACCATATATCTGAAATTGGTCTTCTCCATGCAGACAACACGGTCATCACTTCGAAGCTTCCAATCCAGCTGTCCGTGGCCCACATCCACCGAATAAACCTTTTTTGCACCATTCTGGAGCATGCAGTCTGTGAATCCGCCGGTAGATGCACCAATATCCATGCAAACCTTATCCTGCAGGGAAAAGCCAAAATTCTTAACTGCTTTCTCCAGCTTAAGACCTCCGCGGCTTACGTAGGGAAGCGTATCTCCCCTGACCTCCAGGGATGTGATCTTGGCCTCCTCAAAGGTAGTGCCCGGCTTATCCTCTCTCTGACCGTTTACAAAAACATCTCCGGCCATGATAAGGGTCTTTGCCTTCTCTCTTGATGAGGCAAGTCCTCTATTTACTAAAAGGACATCAAGCCTTTCTTTCTCTTTTGCCATATGTAATCCTTATCTGTTTATTTCATCAATAACTCGCCTTGCGATGGACTCTGCGTCCATGGAAAGCTCTTTAAGAAGCTTATCAACACTTCCGTGAGTTACGAACTGGTCAGGAATCGCGATGCTAAGCACATTCACATCCAGCCTCTCATCGTCGCAGAAGGTTCTTACCTTCTCGCCGTAGCCACCGGAAGCCACATTCTCCTCAATAGTAACAAAGAGCTTGTGGGACTTGCTGGCAATCTTGAGGTAGTCCGTATCAATAGGCTTAACAAATCTGGCATTCACCAAAGTACAGTTGATGCCGTTGTCCTTAATGATCATGCGGGCTTTCTCGGCGATCTTAACCATACTTCCCACAGCCAAAAGACATACATCCTTCTCTTCATAGATTGGCTCACACTTACCATATACGACGTCCGCTCTGTATTCCTTGAGACCATCGTAGGCATTGCCCCTTGGATATCTGACTGCGGTAGGACCATTAAAATCCACTGCAAACTTAAGCATATCGGAAAGTTCCCATTTATTCTTGGGAGCCATAATAGTCATGTTTGGCATGCTGGACAAATAGGAAAGGTCGAATATTCCCTGATGGGTCTCGCCATCACTTCCCACAAGACCTGCCCTGTCTACAGCAAACACTACAGGAAGGTTCTGAAGGCACACGTCCTCCATTATCTGATCATAGGCCCTTTGCAGGAAAGATGAATATACTGCAAACACAGGCTTGTATCCGCCAATTGCCATTCCTGCCGCAAAGGTTACTGCATGCTCCTCTGCGATTCCGGCATCGATAAACCTGTCGGGATACATGTTACGGAATCTCTTAAGTCCCGTTCCGTCTGCCATGGCAGCTGTGATGGCCACAACCTTTTCATCTCTCGCACCAAGCTTGCACATAACTGTGCTGAAAATATCCTGATAATTGGCTGTGGTTCTCGGATGTGAAGGAAGTCCATTCTCGATAAGGAAAGGCTCTGTACCATGGAACCTGGCAGGATGTCTCTCTGCAGGTTCAAAGCCCTTGCCCTTCTTGGTCATGACATGGATCATAACAGACTTCTTCATCTTCTTGGCTTCTTTTATGGCCTTGATAAGGCCATCTATGTCATGTCCGTTCACCGGGCCAAGATAGGTAATTCCCAGATTCTCAAATACCATTCCAGGGACAAAGAGCTGCTTAAAGCTGTTCTTGGCCTTTCTGATACTGCTTACGATCTTGGGACTTGAATCCTTAATCTGAGCATAAACATCCTCTTTCAGATTAAGATATCCGTCATTGGTACGAACGTTGTTGAGGTACTTCCTCATACCTCCAACGCTCTCGGAAATTGACATCTCATTATCGTTAAGAATGATGATATAGTTGGTCTCAAGCTTACCCGCATTATTAAGGGCTTCGTAGGCAAGGCCTCCTGTAAGAGAGCCGTCTCCGATAACAGAAACCACATGATAATCATCACCGCTAAGATCCCTGGCCTTAACCATTCCAAGGCCTGCTGAAATTGATGTGGAGCTGTGTCCTGTGTCAAAACAGTCTGTGTCTGACTCACATCTCTTTGGAAAGCCGCTGATACCGCCATACTGGCGAAGAGTGTCAAACTGATCCTTTCTGCCTGTAAGAAGCTTGTGGGTATAGCACTGATGGCCCACATCCCAGATGATCTTGTCCTTTGGCAGATCCAGGGCAATATGAAGCGCCATGGTGAGTTCCACAACTCCCAGGTTAGATGCCAGGTGTCCGCCGGTCACTGATATTTTTTTTATAAGATACTCACGGATTTCCGAAGCAAGCTCCGAATAATCCGATTTGTCGATATTCTTGATATCCCCTGTTTTATTTATCTGATCAAGAAGCATATGCCGCCCCTTTCATACCCTGCATATAATCTTAAATCTTACTTTTTCCTGTAAATAAGATACTCGAAAAGTCCTGATAAAAAGCTGTTTTCGAAGCCCAGATCCTTAAGGATACCCTCAGCTTCCTCCGACAGTTCTTTTACCTTGCTTTTAGCATTGTCCATGCCATAGAGACTTACATAGGTGCTCTTGCCGTTCTTCTCATCAGAGCCGATGGGCTTTCCCAGTTCCTCCTGGGTGCTGATGATATCAAGGATGTCATCCTGAATCTGGAAAGCTATTCCCACATTGCTGCCGGCCTTCTCTATAAGTTCAACTTCTCTTTTGCCGGCACCACCCAAAACAGCGCCGATCATAAGACTGCACTCGATAAGAGCTCCTGTCTTGTTCTCATCTATGTAGTGAAGGATGTCCTTCATCTTGTCCTCAGGTATATCTGTGGCATTCTCCGCCATTATATCGGCGCACTGTCCGCCTACCATGCCTCTGATCCCTGCTTTTTTCCCAAGAATGCCAAGGCTCTCCAAATAGCGGTTTGCACACTCTCCGTCGTAGGCCGCCAGCTCTTTTCCCGTGGCAGCGCCCTTAATTGCAGTTTCAAAGGCAAGATTCAAAAGGCCGTCACCGGCAAGTGTTGCCATTCCGGCACCATATACTGCATGGGTTGTCTTCCTGCCTCTTCTGTATTCATCGTTGTCCATGGCAGGAAGATCGTCATGTACAAGCGAATAGGTGTGTATCATCTCGATTGCGGTAGCAAAGGGCTCCACAACTGCTTCATCCACTGATCCCCCGGAAAAGAGATTAAAAGCCTCCAGCATCATCACGGGGCGAAGTCTCTTTCCTCCGGCCATAAGTGAATAATTCATGGCCTCTATAACTTCATCAGCATAGCCATCCCCGGCAGGAAGATTCCTCTTAAGGATTTCCTCAACATGGCAGGCTTTCTCAAGTAAAAGCTTCTCAACATCCATACCCATATTACTCAAAATCCTCCAAGCTGCCGTCCTCGGCAATTTTCTGAACCTTCTGCTCCACCTCTTCAATAGCCTCATGGCAGAGCTTTAAAAGCTTCATTCCCTCCTGGTACTCCTTAAAAGAGTCCTCCAGGGTTATGTCATCGGCTTCGAGAGCCTCTATTTTTTCTTCTATCTGCGCAAAAGCCTCTTCTACAGAGAGTTTTCTCTCTTCTGCTTTCTCATCCTTTTTAGCCATTACGATCCCCTATCAATTAGTATTACTGTTACAAAAAGCCTTTATCTGGCGATTTTCTCAGTTCCCGTAACCTCAGTACTTATAACGCCGTCTGTAACATAAACAGAGAGCTTATCTCCTCTTTTAACGCCATCGATGCTCCTGACATTTCCACCTGCTTCATCAGAAACATAGGAATATCCGCCCTTAAGTCTGTCCAGTGGAGATAAACCCTTGAGCCTTTCTATGTCCAGATCCAGGCGATGTCTTAAATCCACCAGTTTCTTGTCCATAAGCCCCTGCAGACTGTCCTGATACTGATCCAATCTAAGAAGTCTGTCCTTGATTCTTCCGGCGGGACTAAGGAGACGCAAACTCTCTTTGTATCTGTCCTGCAACATCTTAAGAGCTGTTATCTTCCTGCCCATGGACCTGTTTAAGGTAAAAGAGTAATCCTGAAGATCCTGAAGGAATCTGTCATATTCAAAAACTGCCAGCTCAGCGGCTGCGGAAGGAGTAGGTGCCCTTCTGTCGGCCACGTAGTCCGCTATGGTTGTATCTGTTTCATGTCCAACTGCTGAAATAATAGGAATAGGGCAATCAAAAATAGCCTGTGCGACCACTTCCTCGTTGAAAGCCCATAAATCTTCTATAGAACCTCCGCCTCGTCCTACAATGATCACGTCGACATTTTTTCTTGTAAGGGTCTCTATTCCTCTTACAATGCTCTCGGGAGCTTGATCACCCTGAACAATGGCAGGATAAAGAATAATCTGGATATGTGGATTCCTTCTGGTAGCAACATTGATGATATCTCTGACTGCTGCTCCGGTAGGTGCTGTAACTACACCGAGAGTCTGTATGTATGATGGAATCGGCTGTTTGTATTCCTCTGCAAACATTCCGGATTCCTTAAGTCTCTTTTTTAACTCTTCAAAGCGCTCATAAAGAGCACCGGCTCCGTCCAGTTCAATCGATCTGGCATAGAGCTGGTACTTTCCATCTCGTTCATATACATCAATCTTGCCGGTCACCTTGACCTGCTGACCCTCCTGCATACCGAACTTAAGGCCGCCTCTTTCCCGGTCAGCTTTGAACATGACACAGGCTATAGCTCCGCCCTGGTCCTTGATGGTGAAGTATATATGTCCTGAAGAGTGGTATTTGCAGTTACTGACCTCTCCCTTGACCGTTATGGACTGCAGGAGAAAGTCCTGGGTAAACATATTCTTGATGTACGCATTAACCTGTGTGACTGTATACTCACTGCGCAAATTTAGCTAACACTCCATTTACAAAAGCCGGTGAGCCGTCCTGTCCAAACTTCTTGGCAAGCTCAACAGCTTCATTGATAGCAACTCCGGTAGGAACTGACTCATCAAACTTGATCTCATATACAGCAAGTCTGATGATGGTAAGCTCAACCTTAGCCATACGATCTGTATTCCAGCCCTCAGTCTTCTCATTGATGGCTGCATCGATCTCAGGTAGCTTTTCTGCTATCTTCTCATATTTGTCCCTGATATAGTCCGCATCAGCCTTGGAAAACTCGTGATCACTTGTAGTTGTGAAGAGCTCCTCCTGCTCAGACATTTCCTCCGGGGTATTAAATTCAACACGAAATAGCAGCTGAAAAATCTGCTCTCTCAGTTCAGTTCTGTTCATATTATTATCCATTCTGTTATTTGACTAAAGTTATCAGGCCTTTGGCATAGTAATACCGGCGATTCTGATATTTACATCAGTTACATCAAGACCAGTCATGTTCTCGATTGTAGACTTAACACGAGTCTGTGCCTGCTGACATGTTGCCGGAATATTGAAGCCGTAAGCCATCATAAGAGCCAGGTCAACCTTAACCTCAGAAGCACTGAGCATAACCTTTGCACCCTTGGCAAGATTCTTGCGGCTAACCTTCTCAAGTACATCACTTGTATAGTTGCCTGCCATAGCTGAAACGCCGTCCACCTCAAGGGCTGCCAGCACAGCAATTCTTGCAACTACATCATCTGCTATCTTAACTGATCCGATTTCTGCTAATTCTTTTCCCATTTAATACACCTCTTTGTTAATATAGATGCTATCACTGAATAATTATACCATGAATATGCATAAAATAACAGCAATAGTCATAGCCAAAAGATTATTGTATTAGTGTCCTCAAATGTAGTATAGGACACTGTTGATGCGTCTCCCTGCATGCACTCAAACACGCCTCTTTCAGTGATGAGCTGGTCAAAAAAGCTGTCGTAAATATCCTTGCTGGCGCACTTCATCACAACGCTTCCGCTTCCGTCATTGTATCTTCTGTCAAAGAGTTCTTTTACCAGAGCCATTTCCGTACTGGTAAAGTACTCATCCTCCCGGACATAGTAATTGTCCTTGATACTGGTGCACACCGGAAAGTAAATGTCATCCGAAATTGTGTGGTTTCTTAGTATCTCATCGGTGGTGACATTCAGATAATCATAGTTTACAGCCGGAAGTCTTGTGGCATCTGCGCTCTCACCGTTGTCCACCTGATAGGATGAATCTCCCCAGGTAGCATCGAAGTGATAATAGGTATCATTGCACAGAACCATATTCCAGGCATGACGCACATTTCTGGCCTTTTTGGTATCGACTGTTCCTGTAACCAAAAGGCACTGTATACCAAGCTTATTCAGTAGATACTGAGCAGCCTTGGCGTATCCGTTACACACGCTTCTCTTATCGATAAATACTGAGCATATATTCTGATTATCAGGATTAGATGCGTCGTATTCAGTGTTCTGAATAAGATACTCATAGACATACTTGATTGCGTAATAATCATCCGTTGAAGACGGAGCTCCGGCAAGACATTCATTTACAGCCTGATTGATCAGAGACTGTCTCCTTCCTGCTTCTTCAATGCTGCAGGTATAATTCCCGGAAAAGCTCATCTTCGTAACCACGTCATCAATTGTGTAGTTGGTGTACCTGTAACCATCCACATAGAAAATCTCCGGATGATCGATCATGACATAATTGAAAACAAGATCAAGAGCATCACTGCTGGTGGTGGACACCGGTACATTTTCCGACATACTCTGTAGTATGGCCAAAATCTCTACGTAGAGAGTTTTGCCGGAGGAAGTCAGTCTCTCATAGGCATAGAGTCCCTGTTGGGCCTGCCTTAACCTTTCCAGACCCTCATCGGTTATTCCGGCGTTCTCCCTGGCAGCCTTCATCTCATCGTTAAGTTCCGACTCCGTTAGCTGCTTGTATGAAGAGGAAAACCTGGTATCTGCCGTAGAAGCTTCAGATCCGTCGCCTTGAGTAACTGACTCTTCCGATACAATGACATCAGCTTCAATGCCATCACCGGCAGAGTCATTATCCTGGGGTGGCAGGCCATCTGCGCTTACAGGTGAATCCTCTGAAATCACAAAGCTGTCATCTAAAGAAGTCTGATTCTGAGCGCTCTCCTCCTGGTAAGAATCCTTCATTCCCAGGAGTTCCAAATACTCATCAAGACTTGAATACTGACAGCCTGTCAAAAGGGCAACTGACAAAAGAATGCCTAAAAAAGAAACTATTCTCTTTTTGGAAAGCAATAATCTCACTCTTAGTATTCCCCCATAAAATATCCTTAGTTCTTCTTGAACTCAGAAAGAACCAGCCCCTTATTTCTCTCCATGGTCATGCCGACACTCCACTCATTGATAAACAAAAGAAGTGGTCTGTCATGCATATCCTTAATCTTCTTCATATCAGAGGTTCCAACAAGAGAAGCCATATCAACATCCTCATTGTCTACCCATCTGATGTACTCGTAAGGAAGATTCTCAAGGATTATATCTACATTGTACTCACTCTGGAGCCTGAATTTCAATACATCAAACTGAAGAACACCAACAACTCCTACGATAATCTCCTCAAGACCAGTGTTGTACTCCTGGAATATCTGAATAGCACCCTCCTGGGCAATCTGTGTGATACCCTTTACGAACTGCTTACGCTTCATGGTATCCACCTGACGTACCCTTGCAAAGTGCTCAGGTGCGAAGGTAGGAATTCCCTCATAGACGATGTTATCCTTAGGCATACATACTGTATCTCCGATGGAGAAGATGCCCGGATCAAATACGCCCATGATATCTCCGGCATAGGCCTCTGAAAGGATCTTGCGCTCATCAGCCATAAGCTGCTGAGGCTGTGAAAGTCTCATAACCTTGCCACTCTGAACGTGCTTAACTTCCTTGTCAGCGTCATATCTGCCGGAACAGATTCTCATAAATGCGATTCTGTCTCTGTGGGCCTTGTTCATGTTAGCCTGAATCTTGAATACAAATGCTGAAAAATCTCTCTCAAGAGGATCAATCTTCTCACCATCTGAAGATGTACGACCTGTTGGAGGTGTTGCCATCTTAAGGAAGTGATGAAGGAAAAGCTCAACACCGAAGTTCTGAAGAGCTGATCCAAAGAATACCGGAGTAAGCTTTCCGGCTCTAACCTTCTCAAGATCGTATTCAGCACCTGCTCCGTCAAGAAGCTCTATCTCACTCTGAAGTTTCTCAAAGGCCTCCTGGCCAACCTCAGCATCGATTCCGGCCTTGTCGTCAAGGGCGATAAAGGTCTCTTTTCCCTCCTTGGTACCCTTTTGGGTCTCGGAGAAAGTAACAATATGTCCCTCTCTTCTGTCATAGATTCCCTTGAAGTTCTTACCTGAACCGATAGGCCAGTTCATTGGGCATGTGGCAATACCAAGGTTGTTCTCGATATCATCAAGAAGATCAAAGGTATCCATGGCATCACGGTCCAACTTGTTGATGAATGTGAAAATCGGGATATGGCTCATGGCGCAGACCTTAAAGAGCTTTCTGGTCTGAGCCTCAACGCCCTTACTGGCGTCAATTACCATGACTGCGGAATCGGCTGCCATCAGTGTACGATATGTATCCTCTGAGAAATCCTGGTGTCCCGGAGTATCAAGAATGTTAATACAGCAGCCCTCAAAGTTAAACTGAAGAACAGATGAT
>JAILMY010000085.1 GCA_024692165.1 Butyrivibrio sp.
TCACGGCGAAGGGGGAGAAGTCTGACGTCATTCTAGGTCTTGGTCTTGGATCGGACGACTACATCAAGAAGCCTTTTGACAACGACGAACTTATTTTCAGGGAAAATGGAGAAAATTTGAGGATAGAGCCCTGGGGCAAGAACAGCTTCAGGGTCAGATCGGTGTTTCTGGGCGATGTTGTGGACTATAGTCCGGCGCTTCAGGAGCCGGATAGAAGCCTTCACGATTTGGATATAACTCTGAATGACAGCGATTTATCATATGATCAATGGGATGTTTCGGATCCGGGGCGCAGAGCATCCATAAGAAACGGCGCGATTACTGCAGATTGCTATGCTCAGCCCTGGGGAAATACTCTCCAGATTACTTTCAAGGACAATAGGACGGGAAAAGTTCTTTTACAGGAGATCCCACATGGCAATGCGCTGGCGTTAAAGGCCAGGGTTTTCAAGAGAATAGGTGGAGACGTCTATAAGATCAGAGCTCGCTTTGTTTCGGATCCTGATGAGAAACTGTTCGGAATGGGGCAATATCAGACTGAGACCATGAATCTTAAGGGCTGCAATCTGGAGCTGGCCCACAGGAATTCTCAGGCAAGCATACCATTTGTGCTTTCAGACAAAGGTTATGGCTTTTTGTGGCATAATCCTGCCATCGGAGAGGTTCACTTTGGACTGGATACCACTGAGTGGGTGGCTGAAGAGAGCAGGCAGCTTGATTACTGGATCACATTAGGAGATACTCCTTCGGAAATTATTTACAACTATACTGCTGTTACGGGCCGTGCACCTATGATGCCTGAATACGGCCTTGGCTACTGGCAGTGCAAGCTTCGCTATTACAATCAGCAGCAGGTTATAGATGTGGCCAGGGAGTACCAAAAGAGAGGCGTTCACATCGATGTGATCGTCATAGATTATTATCACTGGCCAAGGTGCGGAGACTGGAGATTTGATGAGGAGTTTTTCCCTGATCCGAAGGCTATGATAGATGAGTTAAAAGAGATGGGAATAGAGTGTATGGTGTCCATCTGGCCTCAGGTGGATGTCAGAAGCGAGAATTTCCTGGAGATGAAGCAGCAGGGACTTTTGGTTAAGAGTCGGTCAGGGGTAGATGTGCAGATGGTGTTCCATGGGGACAATCTCTTTATGGATGCTACTAATCCTCGTGCCAGGAAGTATGTATGGGAGAAAATCAAAAAGAACTACTACGACCTTGGAATCAAGACTTTCTGGCTTGATGAGGCGGAGCCTGAGTTTACCGGCTATGATTACGAAAACTACCATTACCACGACGGCAGTGTAATGGAGATTGGAAATGTTTATCCCAGAGAGTATGCAAAGCTCTTTTACAAGGGACAGAAGGACAGCGGCCAGGAGGACATTGTCAATCTTATCCGCTGTGCCTGGGTTGGAAGTCAGAAATACGGAGCTCTTGTGTGGTCCGGGGATATCATGTCAAACTGGGAGGACTTCAGAAAGCAGATTGTTGCCGGTATTCAGATGGGAATTGCCGGAATCCCTTGGTGGACTACGGATATTGGAGGATTCCACGGTGGCGATGTGAGGACTGATGAGTTCAAGGAACTTCTGATAAGGTGGTTCCAGTTCGGAGCGTTCTGCCCTGTAATGAGAATGCATGGAAGCAGGGTTCCTCACACTGATATCATCAATAAAGCTGGGGAAGTACGAGAGGTTACGGGAGCTGAAAATGAGATATGGAGCTTTGGAGACGAAAACTACGAGATCATGAAGCACTTTATCGAGATTCGTGAGAGTCTTAGAGACTATACCCGATCCGTCATGAAGGAAGCTTCCGAAACCGGAGCGCCGGTCATGCGAGGACTCTTTTACCAGTTCCCGGAGGACGAAAGAACCTGGGAGATCAGGGACGAGTTCATGTTTGGTGGTGACCTTCTGGTGGCACCGGTTTGTCACCAGGGACAGACAAAAAGATCAGTTTATCTTCCGAAGGGCTGCAGCTGGATCAATGCCTTTACGGGAGAGAGTTTTGAGGGCGGCCGGGAGATTATGGCCGATGCGCCGATCGAGACCTTGCCGGTATATTACAGAAGCAGTTCAAACCTGAAATTCAAATTCTAACTCTATATAAAAAACTATGAAGACCTGTCTGTTATGGCAGGTCTTTTTTTGCGTCCGATTGGGCTTGGAGGCCAGCAAATACAATTTCGCATCGTGTGATACTTCTGTGATAGTGACGGAGCTATATTGGTTTTGTAAGAAACAAGACGAACTTATTTTTGGGATAAATCTGAAAACAATAAAAGAAAACGAAATAGAAAAATAGAAAAGAGGAAAAGAAAAATGAAGAAGAGTTTAGTAGCTTTAACAACAGGAATGATGCTTGCACTTACCGCTTGCGGACTTGCTCCACAGGTCAATGCCAAGGCTCCCGAGAATGATGCAGATGGGATGTATGACTACACCCTTTTAGCTCTCGCTGATGCGATCAAAAGCAATTTAACCGATAAAGAATTTGAGGACATGGGCTATTCACCTGATTATAAGGATGCTGTTAAGCAATCGGAAAACCACAAGCAGCTTACCTTTAAGCCATTAGATGAAATCATTCCCATCGACTTTTCAAAGGTAGACATATCCAAGTATGACACATTTACCCAGATTGTAAATGACCTTAAGCCGGGCATGGGCTATGCCAATGCAACCCTTGATGGCACAGATGTCCTTTTGGTATCAACAGGCTGCTATGACTGGGATGGCATAAGCGCTGCAATTGACTCCTACGTTTTCATGTATAACAAGGATGGCGCAGTGGTTTATCTTGGAGCCCTTCAGTCAGGCGGAACAGCCAATCCTCTCGTTATGTATGATGGCAAGATCATCACAGCTACACATCACACAGTTGCCAAGAATACCGTTAAGAACGGCAAGCTTGTGGTAGTTGAAGAGGCCTCTGAGACCTTTGATACAGACGGAAATGCAACCTACTACGTTGGATCAAAGAAGGTTAATGACGATACAAAGCTTTCAGAGATGTTTAAAGAGGCTATGGAGGGAGAAATCATCAATTTCCAGGTTAAGGGCTGATAAGAATTTTGAGAAAAATATTGAATTTTATGTAACAACAACGTAATATATGTGTAAGATTTACTCCTGAGACATGATGGGCTCAGGAGTTTTTCTATGAGAAGTTTTAAAAAAGTAGGAGGGAGTATGAAAAAAGCAAGATTATTATGTGGAGCGCTTGTGCTGGCCTTGTTATTCTGCGGAAAGGTAGATGCATACGCGGCCACAAATAAGACCACAACAGAGGTGGTCACACCTACTCCAACACCGGCAAAGACAAAGGTTGGTGACAAGAAGTGGGCAACAAAGAAGGAAATTAAGAACTACAAGAGAAACAACAAGAAGATATATGCAGAGATTTATCGCCCTGTAGGGGATGGCCCATTCCCTGGAATTGTTATCGCACACGGACTGAACTCAAACTGTGATTATGCAAGAGATTTTGCCAAGCAGCTTGCTGAAAACGGAGTAGTAGCATGTATTTTCGATTTCCAGGGTGGCGGAGCAAGCAGCAGAAGTGAAGGTAACATGGCAGACATGTCTGCACTTTCCGAGGCTGCTGATTTCAAGGTCGTATTTAAGGCTGTTAAGAGCTACAAGTACGTTGATGATACCAGAATGTTTGTTATGGGCAACAGCATGGGAGGTTTTGTGGCCACATATGTCGCAGGAACCATGTCAAAGGACATCAAGGGTCTTATCGCCATGTATCCTGCTTACAATATGGGCGGTGAAGGCGTAAAGCTGATGCTGAGATTTAATCTTATTCCTGAGCATGCAACATTTATGGGAATGACAATTGGTCGTAAGTTCTTCATCGACCTTGCAACCGTTGATATTGGCAGGATAATGGCACAATTCCAGGGTAAGGCTGTGATCATCCACGGTACTAACGATGAAGCTGTACCGATTTCTTATTCTCAGAAGGCTGTAAAGACCATGAAGAATGCTAAGCTCGTTACTGTTAACGGTGGAAGACACGGATTCGGAATGAATAATACAGTTAGAACTGAAACTCTTAAGCTGTTAAAAGAGCTGTGCAATAAATAATCTTTTGTTGAAATGTTTAACAAGCTCGTGTAAAATACTTTTGCGGCTCCTGGGCGAATTCCTATGCCCAGGAGTTTTTTATTGGAGGCAAACATGAAAGGGAAGAGAATCATGTGCGGAGCATTGGCACTTATGTTGCTCTGCGGATGCGGCAAGGATGTCGCAACTGAATCGGTTACACATAATGATGGGACTTCTGTAGAAACAGTTGCCGCAGAGAATACTTTTGTGCCCTCTGAAGTTTATTCATGCGGATCCAGTGCTACGGCTAAGAACGGCACAGCGCTAACCCCGGTAATGGTATCCGAGAAGAAGTGGGAAACCACAATTGAAGTAAAGGAATTTACCAGGGATGGTTTTAAGATTTACGGAGAGCTTTTCCGTCCTGTAGGAGAGGGCCTTTTCCCAGGAATTATCATAGCCCATGGATATAATGCCAACAGTGATTATGCGAAGGGACTTGCGCAAATGTACGCTGAAAACGGTATTGTAGCGTATATTTTTGACTTTGTTGGCGGAGGAATGGATATTAAGAGCGATGGAGAGATGACAGACATGACTGTTGTCACAGAAATCGCTGATTTTAATACGGTTTTTGATGGTATCAGAAGCCTTGATTTTGTGGACAGCAGCAGAATGTTCGTCATGGGAGAGAGCATGGGCGGTTTTGTAGCTACATATGTGGCAGGAACAAGACCAAATGATGTAAAGGGGCTTATTGCTTTATATCCTGCTTATGTGCTTCAGGAGCCTTCAATGAGAATGCTCTTTAGCTTCCTCCAGGTTCCGGACAGTACAACATTCCTTGGATTAACGGTTAATCGCAAGTTCTATTTAGATCTTCTGTCCTTTGACATTTACAAGGTTATGACAAATTATACCGGACAAGCTCTGATTATCCATGGTACAGCAGATAGTGTCGTACCTATATCCTGCTCTGAAAAAGCGGCCAAGCTTATGGCTAATGCAACGCTCATTCCTGTTCCGAATGCAGAGCATGGCTTTGGTGGCACAGACTTGGTTTGCGCAGAATCGCTCACCTTGATAAGGAAGCTGTCCAATAATTAAATTATTATAAATACACGGGGATTTTATTTTTTGGGAGGGACCACCTGAACGTAGTTCAGGTGGTCTTGTGTGTTATGAATATGAAAAAGTGTGTGGGGCTCAAGAAGTGGTGGGCTTCTTGATGATTTTTATATTACATGACAAACCTTAATCAAAACTTAAAAAGATGTGAACATTTTGTGTGTGGACTTGAGCAATAGGGCTTAAGACGTTTAAAATGGTTAGTATGAAAAAGTAAAAGGGGAAAATGAACATGGAAGAAAAGAAATCTATATTTAAAAAGATTCACAACGACGGTTTTACCTGGCACGACAGTATTTTTACCATTTTTCTGCTGTTTTTGTTTGTTTTTATTGTTACACAAATTATTGAGAGTAATGCGCTGGGAGCTGTAGTGAGAGCCTTCCCGGGCATTGTTGATGACGGATTCTGGTCACTGTTTGTTATGTACGCAGCCACAATAGTAACGTGGATTTGCTTTGGCGGTTATTGCCTTATAACAAAGTACAACAGATTCATTCTTAAGGCATCAGGAACACAGGAAAAAGGTAATACCATTAAGATGCTTCTTCTGGGACTTCTTATTGGTTTTGGCGAGAACGCCTTTGGAATTTTGGCGGCGGTAATCCACGGAGATATTCATCTAACCTTTGAAGGCTGCAGTGTTCTTGGCCTTATAGTTATGTTCATAGCTGTTTTTGTTCAGTCATCTTCTGAGGAATTCGTTTGCAGAGGATTCCTGTATCAGCGCCTTAGAAAGGGCTATAGATCACCTTGGGTTGCAATAATTGGAAATGCAGTTATTTTCATGTCTCTGCATCTTTTTAACCCCGGAATCTCACTTGTTCCGATTCTTCATCTGGTGGCGATTGCTTTGTTCTATTCACTGTTTGTGTACTATTTCGACAGCATCTGGCTTCCTATGGCAGCACATGCAGCATGGAACTTTACTCAGAATATTATTTTCGGTCTTCCTAACAGTGGAATCGTAAGCACATTTTCAATTTGGAAACTGGAGGCTGCAAGAGGAGATATTTCCTTCATTTATGATCCTTTCTTTGGTGTTGAAGGCTCCGCATTCCTTCTTATCACTACTGTTATTGGCATGGTGATCGTTATTGTTCTGGGTGAGAAGAAAAAAAGAAAGGCAATCGAGGCATGAGACTTATTTTTGTAAGGCACGGAGAACCGGATTATCAAAATGACTGTCTTACGGCCAATGGCAGGGAACAGGCGAAGGCTACAGCTTCAAGACTGAAGGCTGAAGACATAAAGGCAATTTATTCATCTCCTATGGGAAGGGCAAAAGAGACAGCTTCTTATACAGCAAAGGACCACGGCCTTGACATTCAGGTGCTTGATTTCATGCACGAGATTAACTGGGGAAATAAGTCAAAGGATGTGGGTGAAGCTTTCAGGATTCCCTATGAAGGGCATCCCTGGACTCTTGCCTACAGAGTGATCACGGACGCTGCAGAGGATGCAAAGCCTGTTGATTGGGAGAATAATCCCTTTTTCCGTGACAACATATGTATGGATTTTTATGAAAAAATATCAGGGGGCTTTGATGAGCTTCTTGGAAGATATGGCCTGGCCCGTAAGAATGGCTGCTATGAGTGCAGAGAGGAAAATAACGATACTATCGCCCTGTTTGCCCATGGCGGATCGGGAGCAATGATGTATACACATCTTCTTAATCTGCCTTTTCCTTTTGTACTTACATCCATGCCCTATGGGGTATGTTCAGTCTCAATAATAGACTTTACGGCGCAGCAGGGAGAATTGGTAATACCAAGAATAGAACTTTTCAATGATATGGGGCATATTGAATCATATAAAGACGAGAAGCTTCACTTTGAAAAATAAAACATACTCAGGAGGGGGAATTATGGGTTTGAATTTAAAGAAGGTATTGGCGCTGGGAATGAGCGTTTTTTGCGCATCTATGATGTCTGTAACGGCTTTTGCAGGTACATCTGAGCTTACAGGTCTGGAGATCAGTGATGAACTTGTTAATCAGAGGCCAGTGGCCATAATGGTTGATAACGAAAAGAAGGCTTTGGCACACTATGGCACAGCAGAGGCTGATATTGTCTATGAGATGATGAACAGCACCGCCAACGGCCGCATCACCAGACTTATGTGTATTTATAAGGACTGGGCAAACCTGCAGCAGACAGGAAGTATCAGAAGTACAAGAACAACAAATGTTATTTTAAGCGGCGAGTACAACGCTGTGCTTATCCATGACGGTGGCCCGGTTTATATTAAGTCATATCTGAAAAAGCCCTACGCAACTCATCTTAGCGGCGGATTTACAAGGCTGAATAATGGTAAAGCAACAGAGTTTACAGAGTATGTTTTTGGTCAGGAACTGGTGACCAGAATGGTTAATAACAAGATTTCTGCATCCTATACTCAGGTACCGGAAAGGCCCAGCCACTTTGTCTTTTACCCGGAGGATACAGTGCTTGGCAGCGAAATGGTGGCAAATGTTGTAGATATGTCCGGAATCTTCGTTCACAACAAGAGTCAGCTCCTGTATAATGTAGGGACCGGAACATATGATTATTACGAATATGATGCACTTCACACCGATGCTGAGGATGGACAGCCACTGACCTTCAAGAATGTTATTCTTCAGAATACTACATTCAAAAACCTGGATAAAAACGGCTATCTGACCTACAATGTTGTGGGATCCGGCAATGGTTATTATATAACCAACGGAAAGGCTATTCCTATTATCTGGACAAAGGTCAGTGATACGGGAATTACACAGTACTTCAATGCAGATGGAACTGAGATCGCTATAAACAAGGGAAAAACATATATTGGATTATTACCTTCCGATTCATGGGGAAATCTTCAGGTATATTGATCCATACGTAAAGGGAATTATTTATGGAAAAAGAAGTATTAAACAAAGAGCAGGAGCATTTAACAAAGACCTATAACAAGCTATTGGACATGAAGAAGGATCTTCAGGGTCAGATTGATGCACTCAACGAAAAGGCTGTAGACGACAAGAACGACATTCGTGATAATATCCGCTTCGACTATGCAGATGCGGAGACCACCATGGAGACTCTTGCGGAAATTGAGGTCTGGAATCGTTATATAGATACATATAACGTTGAGAGCAGCTCTTTGGGCAAGCGCCTGGATACGGTAAATAAGCTTCTGGAATCTCCTTATTTTGCAGAGATTCAGCTTCAGTTTGATGATGGCGAAGAGCCCGAGAATTACTATATCGGCCGCGCAGCCATTTCCGAGAACGGCTATGACCAGATGATCGTGGACTGGAGATCTCCCATTGCCGAGGTTTACTATAATCAGGAAAACGGTCATACCCATTACACTGTTGAGGACAGGGAAATCCCTGTAGATCTTAAGCTTCGCCGTCAGTTTGATATCCAGAAGGACAAGCTGATTTCTTATTTTGATACTCAGATTGCCATTGAGGATCCGATGTTGCTTCAATCCTTGTCCCAGTCCCATTCCGACAAGATGAAGGCTATTACTGCCACAATTCAGAAAGAGCAGAATACCGTCATCCGTTATCCGGATGTGCCGGTGCTGGTGGTAAACGGTATTGCAGGAAGTGGTAAGACTTCAGTTCTGCTTCAGAGAATTGCTTATCTGTTCTACCAGAAAAGAAAGACCCTGCGCCCGGATCAGGTATGCCTTATGACCTTGAACCCTGTGTTTAGGGATTATATTGATAATGTTCTTCCTGATCTTGGTGAGACCAATCCTTTGACTCTCACATGGCAGGAATTCATGGATATGGTCAAAGTGCCTTTCCAGGATAACGAATATGATTACACTGAGGATGAGGCTTTGAAAAAGATACACGATGTTCTGCCTACACTGACTCCGGAAGTTGAGGATTTCTTTGATGTAACCCAGAAGGAAAAGCTGGTGATGTCAAAGAATGAGGTGTTTGCGGTAGTTAAGAAGTACAGCCAGTTCCCTATGGGAGTGCGCCTGATGCAGGTAGCCATGGACGAGCTGGAGGAAAGAGCCAAGAATAACCTCCGAAACATGGAAGATAACATCTCTAATGAGGTGGAGGGAGAGTCTAAATCTGAAGAGGCTGATAATAACCGAATCGAAAATGATTTTGGCGGCGCCCTGACAAATATAAGACATTGTAACTGGATCAATATCACAAGAATTGCCCAGAGAATTCTTGGAAGTCAGAACATTACAGCAGCTGAATGGCTGTACACAAAGATGGAACTGACGGGGCTTTGCGACCGTAACATGCGTTATGTTATGGTTGACGAGGTTCAGGATTATACACTTGCACAGATGATGGTATTCAGGAAATTCTTCCCTAATGCCAGCTTTATGCTGCTTGGAGATGAGTTTCAGGCCATCAGAGAAGGTACGCTGACTTTTGCCAAAATAGAGGAGCTGGCTACAGCCAACAACAAGAAATATGTGGAGCTGCCTCTTTTGACCAGCTATCGTAGTTCTCCTGAAATAACAGAGATGTTTGCATCAATTCTTCCTGAGGAAAAGAGGATGATGGTATCCTCCGTTAAGCGGCCGGGAGAAGAGACCTTTGTAAAGGTTTGCAGCTCTGATAAGGAGTACATTGAAGAGCTTAAGAGTCTTATCAAGGAATTTGGCAGTAAGGACGGTCTTACAGCCATTATCTGCAGAAACGGCTACAACCTTGAAAGAATTCATGATCTTCTTGGAGAGGATGCTCCAAGGCTTATAGCACAGGAGGATTCTCTGCCAAAGAGCGGACCATTCTTCATAGAGCTGGCACTGGCCAAAGGACTGGAATTTGACCATGTGATCCTGGCGGATGGCGAGGATGAGTTCTATCCCGACAATGAGCTTGGTAAGCATTGCCTGTATACAGCAATTTCCCGTGCCACAAGGCAGTTGGCTATTCTGGCAAACGGCAAGCTGTCGGCAAATATTAAAACGGTATAATTATTAAATTATACATAAAATAATCGATTTATCGAACATACAAGGTAAATACATGATATAATGATACTGGCACCGTTCACCCAGATTTCCCAGCTTTGGAGAATGGACATATGGTTGTATATTTAACCAGTAGTTTCATACCTCATCAGGATTCGGATAAATACAAAAAAGTAGCACCATCTGAGTGTTACGGTTTTTTTGATGACCTGAAAAAAGAGTGGCCTGATTCTGCAAAGCTTCTCTATGTGCCAGCTGATCCCGATGCTGATAAGGAAATCAAAAACCAGCTCCAGAGGGTGTTGGATGCTTTTGAATTCAAAGATATTCCCGTTAAGGATGTAAAAATACTCAAGAACGAATCAGGACAGGCTCTGTCCAAACTTATTTCCTGGTCAAACGTAATATATCTGTCCGGAGGTCATGCTCCTACGCAGTTGGCGTATATGAAGCGAATCGGGCTTAAGGATGCTCTTACTAATTACAAGGGCCTTGTTATCGGACTAAGCGCCGGGTCCTGTAATGCAGCTTATAGTGTATATTTAATTCCTGAGAGAGAAGGGGAGGCAGTAGATCCCAACTTTGTCAGATTTTCAGCGGGGCTGGACCTTACAAATGTACAGATCATCCCACATATGGATTATGTAAAAGGAAAGACCATAGATGGCAAGGATTATTTAAATGACGTGGTCATTCCGGACAGCTATGGCAGAAGATTCTATCTGATCACTGATGGCAGTTATTTCAAGGTAAAAGACGGAAAGACATCCTTTGTGGGTATCGGAGATATTATTGAGGATGGAGATATTAAGACTCTTAAACCCGGGATTATTGTGCCTTACATGGGATATTTTGAACAGTCCACCATTAAGACACTTCTTAAAGATGGCTATGATATGGTTGCAGGTGTTCATAAAAAAAATGAGACCTGTGAGGTTTATTATCTTGATGAAAAGCTGCAGGAGTTCTTTGTAAAAAGCAGATTAAAGTACAGTGATATCTGTGAAACCATATCAATAGGAGTTGTTGAGGAGGAGCGGCAATCCTTCCTTGATCAGATAAAGCTTTCTGTGATAATGGAAGAGCTGAAGGACAGAGGCGACTATGTCAGAACTGTTCATGTGGATACGCCCGCAGGCCGCCGTGCCAAGAACATAAGAGTAAGAGAAATTCCGGGATATGATGACTGGCTCATGGTCATATTCTTTGATATCACCACAGCCCTTGACCATGACTGGATGACAGACGAATATACCAGAACGGGATTTGTGGACAGGGCGAGGCTCTTCCTGGCAGAGATGCCTGAAAATGAGCATTTTTCTCTGGTTTATACGAATGTTAAGGGCTTTAAGGCAGTAAATGAACTCTTTGGAAACCAAAAAGGCGATATGGTCATCTTCCAGACAAGAGATATACTGCGCAAACATCTCAAGCCTATACTTATGGGAAGACTTGAAAGTGACCACTATGTCCTGATCACATCAGATGAGAATCTTAAGGAAAAGAATCTTAAGACTATGTGTAATCAGACGTTTATCATCGAATCCAAAGAATTTAACCTGGAAATTCGATGCGGTATTTATTCCATAAGGAATTCAGGAATTGAAATAACCCAGCTTCTGGCCGGAGCTAAGCTGGCGGAGAAGACTATAGGTGACGGAAAGAGAAATCGTCTTTATGCATATTATGATGATGCCATGAAGGAAAGATATGTCACTCAGAGGTTCCTGTTATCCGATTTTGAAAGAGCTTTGGTGGATAAGGAGTTTGAGGCTTATTATCAGCCTATAGTCGATGCCAAGAGCGGAGATATAGTAAGTGCCGAGCTGCTTATCAGATGGAAGCATAAGGATCTGGGCATGGTATCCCCGGGAGTTTTTGTTCCTGTCATTGAGGAAGAGGGCAAGATTTCTGCTCTGGACAGCTTTATGCTGGATTGTGGAATCAATTTCGTGGCAGAAAGGTTAAAGAATAAAAACAACGCAGTTCCATGTGCCATTAACCTTTCGAGAGTTGATTTTTATGATTTCGCCTTTATCGAGAGCATCTTAGAGCGAATTAAGCAGATTGGTATTCCTGCGAAAATGATCAGGATTGAAGTTACGGAGTCGGCTTATGCTGATCTTGAGACGAAGGCGATGGAGTATCTTACCAAGATGAAAAAAGCCGGAATCAAGATCCTGCTGGACGACTATGGCAGTGGCATGAGTTCACTGTCAATGCTTGAAACCTTTGATTTTGACATAATCAAGCTGGATTTGGGATTCATCAGAAAGATCGGAATAAATGACAAGACAGAGGCTATAATCACATCAACTATTCAGTTGGCCCATGCTATAGGGGCAAAGGTAACAGCAGAGGGCGTTGAGACTGATAAACAGCTCAAATTCCTTTTGAATGCCGATTGTGATTATATTCAGGGCTATTATTTCTACAAGCCTATGCCGGAAAAAGAATTTGCTAATGTATTATCATGAAAAATACAGGGCATTAGTTGTTTTGGTTACCTGACAACTAGTGCCCTGCTTTTATTTTTGCTTTGTTTTCGTACATTCGCATATCTGCCAGAAGATAAGCTGCGTTCCAACTCCGGGTAACCGTTTCGTGCTTGTAGGCACATCCTACAGCTGCGGAGCGGCTGATAACTGGATCTTTTTCATTCATATCCTCAAGAGATTTATTCAAAGCATCAATACAGATGTCTGCATTCAGGATGTTTTTGTCCCTTAAAATAGCAACAAACTCATCGCCGCCGATTCTGGCAATGAATCCTTTTCCTCTAAAAGCATCTTCTAAAGCCATGCTGAAATCCGTAAGGTATTTATCACCCATGAGATGCCCCTGATTGTCGTTTACGGACTTAAGACCATTGAGATCGATACTTATAATGCAGTAGTCCTCTCCGGATTCGTTAAGGTCATTGAGATACTTCTCATATCTTGACCTGTTTGGGATATTGGTAAGACCATCTGCATAAGCGAGGTGGGCCAAAGATTCGTTTTCTTTTTTCTTCGCATAGGTTTCTGAAATGTACACGTAATAGTTGATCAGGGATGCAAAAACCATACAAATGGCGCCCATGGGGACAGCCTTTTTGGAAAGCATGATCTGCCGCGAAATTCCCGCCAGTTCCATGTAGTAGAAAATGACATTAAAGATAAATGAGAAGGCGAGAACAGTTTGACCTATCAACTGTACCATCTGTGAATTTGCAGCTTTCTTTTTCCGAATACTTATTACCAGTAAGGCCATCATAAATGCGCACAGAATCAGGGCGTCCACCTGGTACAGGAGCAGATACTGATTCATGTGGCCGATATTAAGCAGGTGCAAAGCAATAGGAAGTAGAGCAACTATGGACCCCGGAAGGGCGAAAAGCACAAAAAGCCTCTGCCTTATAACGTTCTGGGTACAGCCAATGACCATATACATTAAGGGTACTGCAAGATACAGTGAAATATACTCCAGCTCAGTCTGGTGATTATAAGTGGTTAAGAACATGTCAAAGAGCTTGAACTGGGCAAGGAACCATACACCTAAAGTGATATACAGGAGAGAGGAGTATATCTGGGTGTTGACCTCTGTGATTGTACTTTTGAAACCAATGGATATGAAGAAAAACAGTAATCCGAATATGATCAGAAATAGTGATGACATAACAACAAATAGGTGATTGTACACCACGTAAAGAAGTACATCTCTGTAACTACCGTAGATAACCGGCTCAAAGTAGTTGTAGGCACCATCTTCATTTATTTTGAGCTCAATTGTGATCAGTGCTCTGGTGTCAATGGCAGGAAGGGAGATGAAATTATTCTCACAGCCGATGAATTTGCCGTTTTGAAGATTTTTGTAATGGCTTTCTACAAAAGGAATTCCATTGTAACTTATTCTCCAGGCGCTGAATCTTGTTTCAAACATAACAGTAGGCGCGGTGTGATATTTCAAACTGCTGATATATCTGGATAATACGATAAAATCACCCTTTTTTGTCACGCTGCCAATAAGCTCTCGAAGGTCTGAGAGCTTAATATCTGTGTATTCTGTTCCGTTGTAACGGGCGTTCCAGCCGTCGTTAAGAACATAGACTTTGCTTAATCCTTCAGGTCTAAGGCTGTAGTTGCCTATGCCCATAAGGCTTAGGAACACCAGAAATGCAATAAAGAGATAGAGGAGTCGTTTAAACATGATGTTCCTCCTTCATTCTATACATTCTAGTGTCGGCAAGATAAAATACGTTCTCGAATTTACCTTCTTTATCCTCGTAGCTGTATGCATAACCTGCTGAGGCAGATAAGGTAAAACATTCACGGTGTTCCTTATTGAAATCACCCATCAGCCTCTGAAGCCTGTCTATTGATTCATCGCAGATTGTGGCTGAAGGATTTTCAAAGGCCACAAGAAATTCATCACCGCCGGTTCTGCCGATAATGTCGGCTTTTTCAAAGGCTTTGACCAGAAGATCCGCAAAGGCCTTGATCATTTTGTCTCCCTCACTGTGACCATAGGTGTCGTTAATGGTCTTAAGCTTGTCCAGGTCAAGACTTATGACAGCGTACTCACCGTGGACTGAGGCAAGATATTGCATGCATTTTGCTCTGTTCATCAGGCCTGTAAGGGCGTCAGTATAGGCAAGACCTTCCAGGTGCTCTTTTAAAAATATTGTGTTTATATGGTCGATTCCGTTGAAGAAATAATAAATAAACAGGCAGATGATAAAGTACAGTGTTCCTATGGTCAAAAGGTTAATACTTGAATAAATGCCATCGGAAGTGGATATATACACGGTAAAGTTGAATTTTATTATTTCCAAAAGCGAAAAGAATATGAGGATAACAAAACCTATAAGAAGATAATTATCGGCGTCAATGTTTGTATAAGTGACGGACTTAACTCTTTCATTATGGGCTTTAACCGTGCCTGACAGCAGTGGAGGAATGATTATGAGGTTTTCTACAAAAGCTACAATCTGTATTACAGGAACAAAGTGGTTGAAATGGATGGTATTGCTGACACTCAAAAGGAAAAAGACTATGGGCATTATGGTATTAATGACCAGGAAAATGCGCAGTCTTATTTTTGCCAGAGAAGGGTAGGTGGAATAAAGCAAGAGAGTGATGGACAGAGGTGTTAAGATAAGAGCCACGTACTCAAGCTGTGAGAAGAAATAGTCCCTATCGCTCATGATGCAGAAAATATCCTTGTAGGCATAGGTATAAATGCCAAATACCAGAGAAATAAAGGCGCTGAAAATCAGTGAACTGTTTTGTCTGTGAGTCAGGAAAAGATAGACCTCCAGAGCCAGCTGAAGAGATCCGTACATGATAAGAAAGCCACCGATGAAAATTGACAGTCTTTGGCGCTGCAGGAAGTTCTTTATCAGTTCCCGTTTTGTTCCACAGTATATTGGGAAGATATATTTAAATGCTCGATCTTCCGTGACCTTGAGCATGATTTCTATGCTATGCGCGGAGGTCATATCATCTAATGTGACCAGATGTATCTTTTTGGGTACCATTTTCCCCTCGTCATCATAGATATGACCAAAGGTGTATGCATATCTGCCATCGATAATCACATCAACTGTCGACAGCACATTCTTAAACATAATGGTAGGGGCATAGATTCGCTGAGCGGGGATAGTGTTAGACAGGATGATGATATCACCCTTTTTCACGCGGCCAAGATTCAGCTCTGAGAGGGTGACATTAGAATACTCATTACCACCATAGGAAACAGACCAGCCTTCATCAAGTCGAGAAAGTGATGGAGCCGGCTCCACGAAAATATTGCTTCCAAAGATCACCATCACCACGGTGACCACTGCCAAAAGGAAGGGAAACATCAGTATTCTTTTGTTGGCGGTTTTAGGTCTCATGGTATTCTACCTCACCATACATTATATCAATAAGCGAGGTAGAATCACCGAATGGTTATCAATATTTAGAAAAATTTTATTCGTTTATAAAATCTTTTCTCATGGGAGTGAAGGTGTCGATAAGAGTGCCTGCTTCAAGGCATATTGTGCCGTGTGGAAGATCCGGAGGAACCACGATTGAGTCTCCTGCATTTAAGGTTACTCTTTCACCTTCTACGGAGTACTCGAATTTTCCCGATAACACATAGGTGCACTGGGTGTGAGGATGAGTGTGGACTGATCCCTCAGCGCCTTTTTCAAAGATTACTTCAACTGTCATAAGATCATCGTTGTAGGCCAAAACTCTGCGCTTTACGCCGCCTCCAAGATCCTGAACTTTTCTTTCTGATCTGATAGCTACATTTGCGTTCATTTGTATTCCCTCCCGTTGTTTACTTGGCATTATTGCCTATGTTTAGATATTACGCACAACTGCCCAGGCTATCAATAGTAATGTTAAAAATGTGCTATTCAATGCTAAGAATGTCCGATTTTTTAGAAATTGCCCTTCGAATATAATGACATTGTCAGAGATTTGCCTGACAATAACGTTTATCTTGCGCGTTCTGCGCACAACAATGCAAAGGGAGGTTTTGTAATGAAAAAAAGGTTATTATCTGTATTAATCACAGCAGCTACTGTTCTGTCCATGACAGCATGCGGCGTATCTGCTCCTGAAGTTCCGGCAACCACAACAACTGAAGCACCTGCAGCTCAGACTCAGACAACTGAGACTACAACTGAGACTACAACAGAGACTGCAGCTACAGAGACTGCAGAAGAGACAACTCCTGCAGCTGATGCAATAACACTTGTTATGGCTGAGGTTAACCCACTTGACACTATCGTTGGTATGACTGACCAGAAGTTCAAGGAAGAGGTTGAGGCAAGAACTAATGGTTCTGTTTTGATCGATCTTCAGGCAAGCGGCGTTCTTGGATCAGAGAACGATGTCCTTGATACAATGCTCGGCGGCGGCGGTACAATCGATATTTCACGTATTTCAGCTTTCGCTCTTACAAGTTACGGCGGACAGAAGTCAATGCTTCTTTCACTTCCATATATCTTCACAGGACGTGATCACTTCTGGAAATTTGCTACATCAGATCTTGCAACAGAATTCCTTCAGGAGCCTTCAGACAATGGCAGCGGTGTAAGAGGTCTTTTCTATGGTGAGGAAGGCTTCCGTCATTTCTTCACAACCTATGAGATTTCCGGAATTGATTCCTTCAAGGGCAAGAAGATCCGTGTTTCCAACGACCCTGTTATGAACGGTCTTGTTGAAGGCCTTGGCGCTTCTCCTACAGTTGTAAGCTTTGGTGAGCTTTACTCAGCTCTTCAGACCGGTGTTGTTGATGGTGCTGAGCAGCCAATCGCTAACTACAAGTCAAATGCATTCCCTGAGGTTGCCCCATACATGATCCTTGACGGACATACTCTTGGTGCTATCCAGGTTATCATCACAGACGAAGCATGGAACAAGCTTTCAGCAGAGCAGCAGAACGCAGTTATTGAAGCTGGAAAGGCTGCATCTGAGTACAATCGTTCAATCTCCGAAGAGAAGGAGAAGGAAGTTCTTGAAGAACTTAAGGCTGATGGCGCTACAATCATCGAAGTTGATGACATTACACCTTGGCAGGAAGCAGTTAAGCCTGTAATCGAAGAGAATATCAAGGGCCTTGAGGACTACTATCAGAAGATCGTAGATTTTGGAAAGTGATAACTGAATCTGTATCACAAATATAATAAACCGTGCGGAGAGGACAAGTATGAATTCTTTCTTTAAAACGGTGGATAAGATAAGGCCTCTGTATGATGTGACCTACAAAGTAATGTTGCTTATTTGCAAGCTCTTGCTGGTGGCGGACATTCTGATCACCAGCATGAGCGTGCTTGGAAGATACGTTTCTTTCGTACCGGACCCGGCGTGGAGTGAGGAGATTGTCCTTACTCTTATGTCCTATATGGCTGTTTTGTCAGCTGCTCTGGCAATCAGACGCGGCGCTCATATCCGTATGACGGCCTTTGATGTATATCTGCCAAAAAATGTTATTAAAATATTGGACCTGCTTGCTGACGTTTTTGTTATGGGTCTGGCCTTCGTAATGCTTATCGTAGGCTGGAAATATGCAATGAACATCGGCAGTAAGGGAACCTATGTCTCACTTCCCAAGCTTTCAAGATTCTGGATGTATTTTCCTATTCCTGTTGCAGGATTTGCGATGATCATCTTTGAGCTGGAAGCAATTTACAACCACATTAAAAGCTTTTTTGTAAAGGAGGGTGAGAAGTAATGACTGCAAATACAACTGCCATTGCGATTTTGCTTATAAGCTTTCTCGTAATGATATTTTTAAGATTTCAGATTGCGTATGCTGTAGCGCTGTCATCAATCTTCTGCCTTCTGTATCAGGGACTTCCGCTTACAACCGTATGCCAGCAGATGGTAAAGGGCATCAGCTCTTTTAGCTTGATGGCTGTGCCATTCTTCATCACAATGGGCTGTATTATGGGTACCGGTGGAATCTCTGAAAAGCTGATTGATCTAGCTAACGCCTGCGTTGGATGGATGACCGGAGGAATGGCCATGGTTAATATTGTGGCATCGTATTTCTTCGGCGGTATTTCCGGCTCCGCAGCAGCAGATACAGCATCCCTTGGAAGTATCCTTATCCCAATGATGGTAGATCAGGGATACGATGATGATTTTTCAACAGCGGTTACTATCACTTCCTCCTGCGAAGGCCTACTTGTTCCTCCCAGTCACAATATGGTCATCTATGCAATGAGCGCAGGAGGAATATCCGTAGGAAGCTTGTTCCTGGCGGGATACATCCCCGGGGCACTTCTGGCAGCTTCACTGATGATTGGATCCTACATCATCTCAAAGAGACGCCACTATCCGAAGGGCGATGCTTTTAGTTTCAAGGCATTCATCAAGCAGATCGGAGTGTCCTTCTGGGCACTGGCTGCAGTAATCATCGTTGTTGTAGGCGTTGTTGGTGGTATGTTTACAGCTACTGAGTCAGCTGCTATCGCTGTAATCTACAGCCTTATCGTCAGCGTATTTATCTACAAGGGACTGGACCTCAAGGGTGTATGGAAAACGCTGGAACAGTGTATTGATACACTTTCTATCGTGCTTATCCTCATCGCTACATCCAGTATCTTCGGATATTGCCTGACAACGCTCCATGTACCGGATCTCGCAGCAAGTGCGATCATCGGTCTCACAAGAAACCCTGTGCTCATAGCACTTCTTCTGAACCTGATTCTTCTGGTACTGGGCTGTATCATGGATATGGCGCCGATCATCCTGATCGCTACACCAATCCTTCTTCCTATCGCTACATCAATTGGCATCAATCCGATCCAGTTTGGTATAATGATAGTGCTCAACTGCGGTATCGGCCTGCTGACACCTCCTGTAGGTGCGGTACTTTTCATTGGTTCCGCGGTTGGTAAGGTTAAGATGGAGAGAGTAGTTAAGGCTACACTGCCATTCTATCTTTGTATGATCATAGTTTTGATGCTTCTGACCTTCATTCCTGAGATCAGTATGTTCCTTCCAAATCTCATTATGAAGTAAGGAGCGGTGTCGGTTTCGCACCGGTGCCAGTTTAAATATCCAAATTAAGGACTCTGTATGGAATCGAAGTATAAGTATAAAAGTGATGTGAAGGCGTCGGATCTGTGGCTGATTGCCATGAGACGAACCTACAAATCACCAACCGGCATAGTTAATATTATTTTTACCGTGGCAATGATTCTTTTGACATTGAGATTCTGGGGAGCGGCTTCTGATATCATAAGATCCCTTATGGTGCTTGGCTGTATTCTTTTCCCGGTGATACAGCCACTTGCTGTATTAGGCGCAAGTGCAAGGCAGCTGGATGATATGCCAAGGAATCTGGAGCTATCCTTTAGTGACAGGGGAGTGCTGGTCACAACCGGGGAAAAGAGCGAGAGTCTGCCCTGGAAAAGGATTAAGAATGCTATAATGCAGCGTAACATGATCGTTATCATGTCTGACGACAGACACGGTTATATGCTTACAAACAGAGTCTTGGGTCAGGAGAAAGAGGAGTTTTACAACTTCCTCTGCGATAAGATAAGAGCCTAGTTTTAATAGAATTTGCTAAGAGGCAGCGTTATAATTATTTTCATAACTATAACGCTGCTTTTTCTCTGAATTTAAGGGTATGAAAAAAGTCAGAAATATTTGGGAAAACCTCACCATTAAGAACAAAATAAGGGTGTTTACCATAAGCGCATTTGTGGCCATCACTGCTGCGCTTTTGTTTGATGTCTGGATAGTTGAGCTGTTTGTCATTGAGTTTAGCCAGATTATGGATGACAACTCCACCAGTGGCGAGATTGTAACCGCCATAAATGATGAAATTGAGGCTTTTGACAGCTTCATAAGAGATACAGGAGATGTGGATGAGGTTTTGTGGGAAAAGAGCAAACAGACCACCTACAATGCCATATACGCGGTGTCATTAAATTATGCCCATCTTGGGGACAACAGGTTTGCACAGCTTCAGTCTCTTAGAAGTGCCTACGAGGTCTATTGCAGCTACCGAAATCAGGTAATTACCGATCACAACTCTGAGAGTATGTACGTTTCCAAGCTGTATGACGTGTATAGCATGCAGAAATATCTTTCTGAGTATGCCCAGAGATTTGTGGATTCCACCATGCTGGAGGGAAATGAGAACTATCGCCAGCTTTTACCGGTGGTGTTCAGGGTGCCATTTATCATAGCAGGGCTGAGTATTCTTCTTTTTATCCTGGTAGTAAATGTTTCAAAAATGCTGAACAGAAGCGTGACTCAGCCGGTTTTAAAACTTGCCCACGCATCCCAAAGGATAGCCGGCAATGACTTTTTTATTGATGATGTGGAAGTTGATAATAAGGACGAGCTGGGAGACATGGTGGCTGCCTTTAATAAGATGAAGTTCGCCACCGGCGAATACATCAAAGCCATGGAGGAAAAGAGGGAGGCTCTTGATCAGCTCCATGTTCAGGAGATGGAGAATCTTGAGATCGAGAAGCAGCTTGAGACCATGAACCTTGAGCTCTTAAAGAGTCAGATCAATCCACATTTTCTTTTTAACACATTAAATGTAATAGCAGGAACAGCCAATCTTGAGGGAGCAAAGACCACTGAGCAGATGACCGAGGCCCTTAGCTCACTCTTTAGATATAACTTAAAGACTCAGGCAAAAGAGGCTCTTTTATCCCAGGAGCTGAAGATTGCCCGGGATTATATGTACCTCCAGAAAATGAGGTTTGGGGCGCGAGTAGAGTTTGAGATAAAGTGCGAGGTGGATGAGAACCTGTTTATTGTGCCCACCTTTACATTCCAGCCTCTTTTGGAGAATGCAGTGATACATGGGATTTCGCCAAAGGTCGAGGGCGGAAAGGTAACTATCTGGATCCGAAGCCAGAGTGACAGGCTTTTGATGGATGTTTCGGACACCGGAGCAGGCATGGAGGCTGAGACTCTCGAGAAGATCAGGAGGCAGCTCCAGGTAGGTGAAGATACCATTATTGATGCTGATATAGTAGGAATCGGCCTTGGCAATATCAGCCGCAGAATCAGGGCCATGTATGATGGCGGAAGTCTTGAGATTGACAGTAAGGAAAATGAGGGAACGACGATTAAGATCAGTATTCCTTTGCATGGAGTGGACAACCAGTGAGTAAATACAGAATTCTTGTAGCAGATGACGAGCCTATCGAGAGACAGGTGGTAAATAAGAAAATACTGGAATTTTTCCCGGATCAGGTGGAAGTATATCTGGCGGAAAACGGTATTCAGGCCGTGGAAATATTTGAGGAAAAAGAGTGTCAGGTAGCAATCCTTGATATTGCAATGCCCGGAATGACGGGACTTGAGGCGGCTAAAGCCATAAGAGAAAAGAACAAGGAGGCGGGGATCATTTTCCTGACGGCCTATGATGATTTCGGATACGCCAAGAAGGCCATTGAGGTCAGGGCCCTGGACTATCTTTTAAAGCCCGGTTCCGATGAGGATCTTGTTAGCGTGCTGGAGCAGGCCTTTATGCTTTGCGACGCGGCAAGGATTGCGGCGAAGGAGCGCGGCTTAGAAAGACAGGGCGGTGATGGCAAGTTCGAAAAGGCAGAGAATGAAAGCGACGGATTCGCCCCGGGAGAGTCAAAAGTTTTAGAGGAACCTGTCGTACCCAACAACTTCATTACCGCTGTGAGGGAGTATATCGAAACCAACTATCGGGAAGATATTGCCCTTCAGGACATAGCAGGAGTTTTTGGGTATTCAGATGTTTATTTCTGCAAGCTGTTTAAGCAGAACTTTGATATGAATTTCATTGCGTATCTCAACGAATACAGGATGGATATCGCAAAAAAACTGCTTGCTGATCCAATGATAAACATCAAGGATATCAGCATAGAAGCCGGATATCGGGATGCAAATTATTTTACCAGACTATTTAAACGAAAGACCGGAATGACGCCAAGCGAGTACAGAAGTGGAGTACTGGGATCATGAAAAGAAAAGTGCTGATAATTATCGTTGCTTTGATCCTGATTGTAACGGTGGCTCTTAGTGTTTCTCTTTTGATCTTCAAATCGGGAAAAGCGGTGGAGAATCCTCCGGAGTATGTTTTCTTGTACGCGGAAAACCAGACTGAGGACTACCCTACAACCCTGGGAGCAAACAGGTTTGCAGACCTGGTCTATGAGAGGACCGGTGGCAGGATCAAGGTTTTAGTTAAATATGAAGCTGAACTTGGAAGCGAAAGTGAAGTTATCGAGCAGATGAGCTACGGCGGAATTGCTTTTGCCAGAGTATCCTTATCTCAGCTGGCTGAGTTCGTGCCGGAGATGAACGTTCTTCAGATGCCGTATCTTTATACAGATTCGGAGCACATGTGGAGAGTTCTGTCGGGAGAACTGGGAGATGAGTTCCTGTCAAAGCCTGAGAGTTATGGAATTGTGGGACTTTCCTGGTACGACGCCGGAGCAAGAAATTTCTACAGTGTTAAGCCAATAGAGACTTTGGAAGACATTCAGGGAATGAATATTCGAGTTCAGGAATCTGCCATGATGGCGGATATGGTTTCTGCTCTGGGGGCAAATCCTTCAAAGATCGTGTATTCGGAGGTGTATTCTGCTCTGGAACAGGGAATTGTTGACGGAGCGGAGAACAACTGGCCCTCTTACGAGTCCATGCGGCATTACAAGGTGGCACGATACTATACGATTGATGAGCATACCAGAGTGCCTGAGTTGCAGATATGCTCCAAGGCTATATGGGACAATCTTGAGGAGGCTGACAGGAAGATAATCAGCGACTGCGCGAGAGAGTCTGCTCTTTATGAGAGGAGGCTTTGGGCGGAAAGGGAAAAGAGCTCTAGGAAAGTAGCGGAGGATAGCGGCATCACAGTTATAGAGCTTTCTCCAAAGGAAAAAGCCCGCTTCAGGGAGGCTATGTCCGAAGTATATACAAAGTACTGCGGCGACCAGATGGATATGCTGCAGAAGATCATGGATTACTAGTTATAGAGCAAGTCGCTTCAGCAGATGAAGCGACTTGTTTTTCGGTGTATAATTCTTGTATGAAAAGTGCATTTATAGCAATTGATCTTAAGTCGTTCTATGCGTCGGTTGAGTGCCAGGATATAAGCAGAGACCCATTAACTACAAATCTTGTGGTGGCAGACAGAAGCAGGACGAGTAAAACAATTTGCCTGGCAGTTTCGCCGAGCCTCAAGAAATGGGGTATTCCCGGCAGGGCCAGGCTTTTTGAAGTTGAGCAGAAGGTGGAGGAAATAAACAGAGAGCGTCTTCGAAAGGCTCCGGGGAGGCAGTTTACCGGGGAGTCGGATGATGACGGGGAGCTTATGAAGAATCCATCCTTGAAGCTTTCCTTTATTGCTGCTGTTCCGCATATGGCAAGGTACATTCAGATCAGCACCAGGATTTATCAGACATATCTTAAATATGTGGCGCCGGAGGATATCCACGTTTACTCAATTGACGAGGTTTTTATTGATATATCCAAATATCTCTCCATTTACGGGAAAACTCCAAGGCAATTGGCCTCAGAGATGATACAGGATGTGTGGAATACCACCGGAATAACAGCTACGGCAGGAATCGGGACCAACCTGTATCTGTGCAAGGTAGCTATGGATGTAATGGCAAAGCATGTAGAGCCCGATGAAAACGGACTCAGGATAGCAGAGCTGGATGAGATCAGCTATAGGGAAAAACTCTGGGATCACCAGCCTATTACGGATTTCTGGAGAGTTGGAAGGGGCTACGCGAAAAAGCTGGCCGCCATGGGCCTTTACACCATGGGAGATATCGCCAGATGTAGTCTTGGCGGTGATATGGAGTTTCATAATGAAGATCTTTTGTATAAGGCCTTTGGAATCAACGCGGAGCTTTTGATCGACCATGCCTGGGGCTATGAACCCTGCACCATGGAGCTTATAAAGGCCTATAAACCTGATAATAACAGCATTAGCCAGGGACAGGTTCTACACTGTGCCTATACTGCCGATAAGGCAAGGATCGTGGTGGCGGAGATGGCTGATGCGTTGGCATTACAGCTTATGGACAACGGGCAGCTGACAGACCAGGTGGGACTGTATATCGGTTATGACAGGGAGAGCCTTGAAAATCCCGAGGTTTTGAAAAAGATAAAGGGAAAGATCAGCACGGACTATTATGGCAGAAGCGTGCCGGAACATGCCCACGGAAGCGAGAATCTGGGTGAATTTACCTGCCTTTCCAGGATTATCACGGATGCCGTTTTGAAGATATTTGATGAACAGGTGGACCCTGATCTTCTCATCAGGCGTATCAATATTGGTGCCGGCCATGTGATAAGTGAGGAGAAGGCAAAAGAGAATGACGGCATAGCGGAAAACTATGAGCAGATGAGTTTTTTTGTGGACTATGAGAAGCGGGATGAAGAGCAGAAGATCCGTAAGGAGAAGCTGGAAAAAGAGAAGGCGCTTCAGGAGGCTACTTTGGCCATCCAAAAGAGATTTGGAAAAAACGCTATTTTGAAGGGATTGTCCTTTGAAGAGGGCGCCACAGGAAGAGATAGGAACAATCAGATCGGTGGGCACAAGGCATAAAGCGTGTTTGGTGTGTTTATCCGCTAAAAACACCGGTTTTAGCAATATTTGATAAACAGATTAGCCTTGTTGAATAGCAAGCATATTCGCATCTGAGTATAATTGGGTTTACTCGGTTATTTATACCGGAACAATTATAAAAGGAGAAGGATATGAAAAGAACAGGGGTAATATGTGGAGTCATGATTATGGCTCTTTTGGCAGGATGCGGAAAAAGTGCGGAAGTAACTACAGTAGATAATAGTGAAGTACAGACTGTGGTCAACGAATCTGTAGCTGCAGCATCCGAGGAAGAGACGGCAGAGGCAGAGGCAGATACAGCTGAGACAGCGGATGCCCCGGAAGCGGAAGAAGATAAGACAGATCCGCTCTATGATACACCGCTTAAGGAGTTATGTGCGGACTATTTTACTTTAGGTGTTGGTATCAATGGCAGTATGCCACAGAATAATACTATCAATATCCCGGAGTATAAAGAATTGTCGCTCAAGCACTTTAATTCATGCACCATGACAAATATGATGAAGAGTGCTTATATTCTTGATCAGGCAGGATCGCAGGAGAGCATAGAGAGCGGAGATGGAATGCCGGCGCTTAACTTCATGGCGATTGACGACACTCTCAAGTGGTGCCAGGAAACGGGAATGAAGATGCGCGGACATACGCTTGTCTGGCATACTCAGGCCCCTAACTGGTTCTTCAGAGTTGGTTATACTGATGACGGCGAGTATGTAGATAAGGAGACAATGCTAGCCCGTATGGAGAGCTATATTAAACAGCTTCTTGGTCATGTTCAGGAGGAGTATCCAGGAGTAATCTATTGCTGGGATGTAGTAAATGAGGCGGTGGATCCTGAGAGCGCTGATCCTGACAGCTTTTTCAAGTGCAGGACAAAAGTTGGAAGTGATCCTAATCCGTGGTATGACACTATTGGCCCTGATTATGTGGAGATGGCATTCACATATGCGAGAAAATACGCTGATCCGGATGTTAAGCTCTTTTACAACGACTACAATACCTATCAGGCACCCAAGACGGAGGGTATCTATCAGCTTTGCTCACATCTAAAAGAAAAAGGTCTGATCGATGGAATCGGAATGCAGGGCTATTGGGGAATTGATTATCCGCCAATCAGCGATATCCAAAGAGCTATGGAAAAGTTTGCAGAGCTTGAGCTTGAGATACAGGTAACTGAGCTCTCAGTCGGTGTTGATAAAGAAAACGTTGTGACATTTGAGCAGCAGGCCAATAAGTACGGACAGATATTTACATTGCTCCATGACATGGACACAGCAGGCGGCGGGCCGGCTAATATAACTAATGTCACTCTTTTTGGACTTGTAGATCACTACAGAGAAGGTGATACTACAAATTCACGTATATTTGACTCTAATTACGAACCAAAGCCTGCCTATGATAAGATAAAAGAGGTAATGGAAACCGTATACTGATAGAATTTTTGTAATCAAAGCTATGGATAATAAGAGCGGAAAGTACGACGACATCATACATATGGACCGACCGGTGTCTAAGCACCACATGCCGATGCCGATTGAGAACAGGGCTGCTCAGTTCGCACCCTTCGCGGCCCTGACGGGCTATGAAGAGGCGATTGCTGAAACAGCCAGGCTCAATGAGCTCAAATTTGAGCAGGAGGATAAAGGCGAAAAGTATTTCGATTAAATGTTATATAACTTATATATGATAGATGACTGGTGCGCGTTATCCAAAGCCAGGGCCTTTTCAAACCAGGCCTTGGCTTTTTCTTTGTCCTTAAGGCCAAGATTGGCAAGCCCCATGAGGTAGTAGCAGTGTGACCTGTTCTTTTTATTCATTTCCGTGTCATATACGGACATATCAGGCATGGAGACTGCGAAGTAATCCATGAGGAATTCATCTCTAAGGTGCTGCTCGCCGTAGTCCAGGAGCTTGTAAAAGCGGCTGTTAGCGGCCTTTGTATCCCCAAGCTTTTCAAGGGCAAGGCCCTGGAAAAGAATCATGTCCGCCGGCTGGTCATAGTAGTACATTGCACCCGCGGGTTCGGATGCGCCGAGAGTGGCGGCCTGCAGGTGCTGACGCGAGGCGGCCATTAAGGAGTCCTGTGCAGTTGCGTTGGCACAATTACCTGAATCGTTCACAGTTGAAGTTGCCAACTTCTCCTCGGTAAGGGAAAGCAGGTAATAGAGGTTGTTGTCCTTGGTGCCTTCAAGGCGGCCTTCACCAAGATTCTCAGGATAGGACAGTGCCTCGGTCAAAAGATCTTTTGCCTTGTTATAATCTGACTCTTCGTAGGCAGCCTTGGCCAGCATGAATAGAGAAAGCTTGAACTGAGCCGATATCTTGCCTTCAGCACCTTCCCAGGTTTGGAAATTGTGGGAGGTAATGAGATCGTGAGCTTTTCGATACTCGCCAAGGGTGTTCAGGAGAGTGACATACTCGGCGTAGAGGTCATCTCGTTTTTCAATAAGAGCAATATTTTCTGTATAATTTACGAGCCTTTCTTCAGGACATACATTCAGACGCTGGTAGAGCTGGTCCATTTCAAGGAAAACTCTTGCGTCGGACTTATCCAGAGTGAAGGCCTTTTCTATGCATTCCTTTGCCTTATCCTTTTCACCGCGCTTGTTGTAGTAAGCAATTGATAGATTGCGAAGCAAGGTAGGATATGTGTCATCTAGTTTCCTTGATTCTTCCCAGAGGCGGATCGCTTCGTCAAAGCCCAGCTTGTCGTAGTACAGGCAGCCCAGGTAGTAGTAGGCTTTGGCTCCGCCCGGGTTACAGGAGATGGCAGCCCTGAGGACGGCGATATCCTCGAGTTTATTGGGAAAGCAGCAATATGGATCGCATTGCTCCGCCAGGGCGAATTCGTCGGCAGCACGGTTAGCAGTGCCATCATGGCCGGTGCGGCTCTGAGCGTCGGCGCTGCTTCTGGACTCATTCTCGGCGGTTTTCATGATATAGGCGCCACGATAGTAGTGGAGCATAGGGCTCTCTACCGGGCACATCGCAAGAAGTGCAATAGCATCATCGTAAAAGCCGTTTTCCGCCAGGTCTCGTGCCACCATGAGGTAAGTTTCATGGAAGTCGCGGCTCAGAGCATGGAAGGCCTCGGTATCTGCGTCTGAGATACGGATCTGTACAAAGCGGGACAGGAAATCGAAGGTGTCCAGCTCAAGATTTGCGTCAATCCATGCAATGGCGTCGTCGTCACGGCTAAGCTTGTGAAGGAGCATGGCTTTTAGGCCACGGGCCTTGATATTGTGGCTGTTCTTGACCAGGCCTGATTCTACAAAAGAAAGAGCGGATTCATAGTCGCCCCTTCTTGCTGCAATTACTGCAAGATAGTAGAAGCCCATCTCCTGAAGCTCACTGCTCCAGGTGGCTTTGTAGAAGGCGTCGTAGGCCTCATCATATTTTTCCTGATAAAACAGGGAAAGGCCAAGATTATATATTGGCTCAGCGTCATAGGGTGCCGGATGCATCCTGGTAAGGCGTTTAATGGCAGTTTTGAAGTACTTTTCAGACTCTTGGAATTGGCCTCTTCTAAAGAGGAGAAGACCGTAGGCATTGTTGATCCTGGTGTCCTCAGGGTCTCTTTCAAGACCCTCAAGGTAATAAGGGTCAGGAAGCCAGGTGGCGTGTCTGTACTGCTCGATATGCTGGGCTGTCAGGTAAAGCTCCTCATTGGTTTTTATATCTTTCGGAAGCTTAGCGGCTTCCGCGGGCTTTGCAAACTCAGGGATTCCCGGGTCCTTTGGCTGGTAGGTCACAAGTTCTTTTCCCAAGGAAATAACTGAAACCTTCACCTTGTATTCATCGGATACGAGCAGGGACAGCTCTTTTTCATAGATATCAACAGGAGAAAGAGATGCAGATTCTCTGAAAATCTCTTTCTCATCATAGTAAACGACAATCTCAGCCCGGGGCCTGGGAGCTGTGGCGTAGGCACAGACGTAGAGACAGTTGTCTGATCTTTTTTCTACATTCAGAGCAGCATTTATGGTAGCGTTTTTAACCTGCCCCACGGCCTTGTAGGGCATGAAGTACTGCTTGAAGACCTTCTCCTCATAGGGTTTAAGCCATGTGAAATCAGGCTGGTTGTCGCAGAACATACCGGTCATAAGCTCGATGTACGGGCCGTCTTCGTCAGTGAGGTTACGATCCCAGGCCTTGCCAAAATCACCGCAGCCCCAGGTCCACTGCTTCTTGCCTGGAGAGATGTGGTGATCTGCGACATGTAAAAGACCGGCCTTTTTATCATAATCATAGCCGCCTACGAAGTCATAATCCGACTTTTCAGCCATGTAGGATGTTGGGACAGGGATGTTTTTGTAGCGGGAAATATCCACACCTTCACTGTAATCGTGCTTGTAATACTCGCCGGTGGCGATTGGAAAGCGGGAGACAGCTCTTTTCCCATGGTCGTAGACATTGTGAACATCAGGCGGGAAAATGGACTGGGTATAGTCGTTTACTGAAACGGCAGGGTTTGCCCACCAGAGAAAGGTCTGGGGTAGAGGTGTCCTGTTGTAGAGCTGGCCTGTGATCTCGATGTATGCCTTGCCGGGATAAAGAGTGAACTTTGTAATCACCTTAGTGCCGTACATCTGGTCCACATCACCGATAAGAAGGGACATACTGCCATCGCCGCTATCCACAATCCTGTAATCCACAGGGCTGTAGGTAGTAGGCCTGTGGTGCTGGGGCCAGTTAAATTCGATGCCGCCGGAGATCCAGGGGCCGGTGAGGCCAACCAGCGCGGGCTTTATGACACGGTTGTAGTAAACAAAGTCATAGTTGTTGGTCTTGTCTAAGGCTCGCTGAATTCTGCCACCAAGCTCAGGAAGCACCATAATCTTCAGATATTCATTCTCAAGAAAGACAGCGTTCCATTTCTTTTGAGTCTTTGTGCGGCTTATCTCATTGGTGGAGGGATAAGGGTATATCTTGCCGCTACTTCCCTGATATACGCGTTTTTCAAGAAACATAGGGTTCTTGTCAGCTTTGCCGATCTCGTAGGTGGGGATTGTAACTGCTTCTTCCCAGATTTGCACTTTTTCCATCACTTTTGCTCCTATTCTTATTAAAAACGACCACTTACTCGCATCTTCTTTTTTCCAGTACTAATTATGATAAAATTCAGTTATATTCATGATATTAAGCGGACAGAGTATTTACAACGCAAAAAGGAGTAAAAATCGGTGAAAATTGACCTAAATGGCGAGTGGGAATTATCAACCTCAAAGGTGAGTGGTGTCAAGGCGGTTTTGCCGGGAACCTTGGATGAAAACAAGGTTGGAGATCCGGACAAGGTGGCAAAGCCCTGGCATCCTGATGTTGAGGACAGAAATAAAGAGCTGAATAAGACCATGGAGGAGAGCAAGGTCATAACCTCCAGGCTTACAAGAAATTATACATACGAAGGGCCGGCACATTTTAGCAGGTTTTTTGACGGAGATATTGAAGAGGGAAAGAGATATTTCCTGGTGGCTGAAAGGTCCAGAGCCCTTAGCCTCAAGATTGACGGCGAGCCTGTGGAGTGCATTTCAGGGAGTCTCAGCACGCCCTACAGATTTGAGGTGACAGGCAAGCTCCGCAAGGGGAGCAGGATTGAGCTGACTTCGGATAACACTTATCCCGGGCTGCCCTACAGGGATATTGTTTTTTCCTCCGCAGCAACTGACGAGTCCCAGACCAACTGGAACGGGCTTATCGGCGAGATTTACATAGAGGACAAGGAGCCCAGCTTTATTTCTAATGTCCTTGTTTATCCCATGGGAAAAGAGCTGGAGATCGCAGTGGAGCTGTCACTGGATAAGAGGCTTTCCGGAGTGGATATCGCTGTGTCCGGTGACTGCCTTGAAAAAGAAGCCCTGTTTAAGGGCATCGGCGGTGGGCTTGTAGATGATGGACCGGGATTCGGAAGAGGTGCAGTCGGCGGTTCAGAATCTGGAAATGGTGATGCCGGGCAAGGATATACGGAACTAACAGTAAGGCTTCCTAAGGTGGCCCTTAGCGAGGCGACGTTTTCCAAAAAGTGGGATGAGTACGAGGGGAATCTCCAGATCCTGGAAGTGAAAATGCTCGCCAATGGTCAGGTTCTTTCCAAGGTTTCAGTGACCTTTGGCGTAAGGTCTTTTTCCTATGATGAGAAGGGCAGGCTTACCTTAAATAGCCGCAGGATTTTCCTAAGGAGCGAGGCAAACTGCGCGTACTTCCCGGAGACAGGCCATCCTCCTATGGACGAGGAAAGCTGGGAAAAGATTGTTAAGACATACATGGACTACGGCGTAAACTGCCTGAGATTCCACTCCTGGTGCCCTCCGGAGGCAGCATTTAAGGTTGCAGACAAAATGGGTATTCTGATGCAGCCGGAGCTTTCCCATTGGAATCCGAGGGAGGCCTTTGGAACTGAGGAGGCCAGGAAATACTACGAAAACGAGATGAGGGAGATCCTGAGGACCTACGGAAATCATCCTTCCTTTGTGATGTTGACCTGGGGAAATGAGCTTACGGCTGATGATAAGGGCATAGAGGAGATGCACAGGCTTCTTGATATTGCCCACAGGATGGATAAAACAAGGCTTTTTGCCTGGGGCTCCAACAATTTCTACGGCGCAAAGGGCGCTGATGAAAAGAGCGATTTCTTTACATCGGCTCGTTTCAAGGACAGACATATCCGCGAATCGGGGAATAAGGGTATTTTCAACATCCGCTACGCGGCGTCCAAATTTGATTTTGAATATGTGATGCAGGATCTTCGCAAGGAATATGCCAAGCCGGTGTTTAGCTTTGAGGTTGGTCAGTACGAGATTCTGCCTGATTTTGACGAGCTTAAGGACTTTAAGGGTGTTACCAGAGCCGATAATCTGTTAGTTGTCAGAGATCGGGTAAAAGAGCTGGGAATATCCGATGAGGAGTGGAAAAAGAGAGTTAACGCCACGGGCGAGATATCTCTTTTGTCCTATAGAGAAGAAGTCGAGGCAGTAATGAGGACGGAGAGCATGTCCGGTATTTCACTCCTGGGACTTCAGGATTTCCCGGGGCAGGGTACGGCCCTGGTGGGAATGCTCAACTCACACCTGCAGAAAAAGCCCTATGACTTCGCCGAAAGCTCCAGATTCAGGGCGTTTTTTAAAGAGGCTGCAGTGCTGGCTCTTTTACCAAGGTATACATACTCTGCCGGAGATGTGCTGGAAGCTGAAGTTAAGGTGACCAACTACGGGAAGAAGGACATTTGCGGAGCGGTCGCATATCGGTTGGTGGCTGAGGATGGTATGGAGCTCGCGGCGGGAGATATTACGCAGGCAGCTCTTTTCCCAGTGGGGGAGTTGACAGTGGCCGGAACGATTTCCATCGACCTTGGTGATGTAAAGAAGAACAGTCGCTTCGACCTGGAATTAAGCGTGGGCGACCTGAAGAACACATATCCCGTATGGGTTTACGTGGAGGCAGCAAGAGATGGCGCAGGTGCGGCTTTGCCGCCTCAGAGTCCGGAGGGCGTATATGAGACGGAAGTCTTTGATGACGCGGCGAAGGAGGTGCTGGCAAAGGGCGGAAGGGTATACCTTACACCGCCGTCAACAAAAGAGGCCCTTCCAAAATCCATCAAGGTCCAGTTTTCAACGGATTTCTGGTCTGTAGGAACCTTCCCGACGCAGGAAGGAGCAATGGGGCAGCTAATAGATAGTAAACACCCCATATTTGAGGACTTCCCGACGGAAGGATATACGAACTATCAGTGGTGGCCTATGGCGACCCAGAGAGCTCTGATCCTGCCGGAATATATGGACACAATAATCACGGAAATGGACTGCTACGCCTATCTGCGACCAATGACGCAGCTTATGGAGGTTAAATGCGGCGGCGGAAAGCTTATGATTTCCTCCATAGGTCTACAGAATCTGCAGCAGTATCCTGAGGCCAGGGCGCTGCTTCGCAGCATCTACAGGTACATGGCATCAGATAAATTCGAACCTACAACGGAAATGAGTGTAAAAGAGGTTGAGGAACTCTTTAGATAACAGTCCTCTACTTTGAGTAGGTACTAATTCGATCTCCTCAGGCTTAATATGGTGTTAGTACATAAGAAATGAGGAGGAAAAATCATGAATCAGTATGTTACAGGGTCAGTTATTAAAGATCTGAGAGAAAAGGATAAGATCACGCAAAGCCAGCTGGCAGACATGCTTGGTGTAAGCGATAAAGCCATTTCAAAATGGGAGATCGGAAGAGGTTATCCGGAGGCCAGATTTAAGCTTTCGGGGGTGAAAAAGATATTCTTTTATTGCAACAAGGATGGTCTTTATGAACACGATGTGGTGCGGGGAATAGATGACAGAGACAGATTTCATGATGACACTCAGGAACGAAGAGAGTTGGAAGAAACAGTAAAAAGGCTATTTGGATAACTTAGATTAAAACAGAAAGAGCTGCTTGTATATATACTATACGAGCAGCTCTTTTACGTCTGATCAAGGAACATATACCTGATTCACATTGTAAAGCTCACCATCAACAACGCTTATTGCTACAAGCATGTTGGTACTTAAGTAATACTCTTTGGCACCCTCTGACCATCCGGGATAATTGTCACCTTTAAATTCTCTTCCGATGATGTATTCCTGTTCAATGTTCCCGTCAGTATCGTTCTCAACATACTTAAGAAGGATGATCTCGCAGTTTTCTTTGATACTGAAGGTCATATTTTCCTCGATGAGTTTTCCAAGTTTTTCGTCGGTCATCATTGAGACAACCTTATACTCCAGCTCATATTCTTCTTTTTCAAGAGCATAATAAAAGTCATCTTCGCTGCATTTTACAAGGAATTTGTCAAATCTTGTCGTGCCCACAACGTCTTTTTTGAACTCCTCATCTGTGGAGTAGGAAATTGCTTTATTAACGTCTTCAAAGGATACAACCTTAAACTGAGTTCCGTTTACAGAGTAGATGAGGTCGCCTTCCTTTGCGTTTTCAACAATCTCGGCTTTGATCTTCTCCTGACGCATCAGATTGCCGGTAAGGGAGGTTTCATCCATGCTCTTGATCTGCATATAGAGGTTGTTGTCATTGTCGTAGTACTTGGCAGCTTCAAAGCTAGAAGGATCTGCGTTTCCAAGACATGTAAGAGTGATAGTTTCGGCTTCGGATCCATTATCACCGGTAAAGGTTATGGTTGGGAAAGAAGCGTTTTCACAGGCGAATTTGGCTTCTGTCTTATCATCCGCTGATGCAAAATGGAAAACAATATCTTCACCGCTTTGCTCATAGGTGAAAGGCAGACCTGAGAGGCCATCGGGTGTTTCTGTAGAACCTGAAGTTTTACTGTCAAAAACATAGTAACTTGTGATGTTATACAGATCATCTCCGCTGTATGCTGCATATACAGCCCCTGCAAGGTGCGGAGCTCCGTCAGATGCAACGCCTGCACTTTGGAAGCTTAGTACCTCAGAATTAAAGTATTTATCGCTGAGCTCTTCAAATAATGAAGCGTCCTTTGATATATCTGTAGTTCCGTCCTTGTAGTTGTGATATAAACCCTCTTCAGCCTCTACATAATTGACAGTGGCCTCTTCTGTAATAACGAACTTGCCGGTTTCTTTGTTTACGTATCCCTTAAATGCGGAGTTACGGGTTGATAAGATAAGGCTGTTGTCATCAGTAACAGAGATAGGATAGGCTGTGCCACCGCTTTGAACAGTAGTGACTTTTTCAACGGATCCTTCTTTTTCCATATAGATAGTAGCTTCATAGGTTGCCTCATGACCCTCAAGATCATCGAATACATAGCTTGTTACCAAAAGAGCATCCTCGCCCTCGCAGATAGGAGCGTAGGCGTAAGACTGGCCTGCATGGAGAGATGCTATGAATTCATCGTAAACGGCCGATGATACAGGGTCTGTAACAACTTCGTCTGTTGAAGCAACCGCATCTTTTACCGGCTGATTGCTTGTATGAGTTTCTGCCTGTGCTATATTGGTAGGTTCTGTAGAAGTGTCTGCGGCTGAATTACCGCATCCAGTGATGATTGTTACAGTCAATGCTGAAATCAGCATTAAAGAAATGATTTTAGATCTCATATTTTTCCCCCTCAACAATGTTAGTTTCAACATATATAATGTTACTCCATATTTGGTACGCAGAATCTTAAAAGAGTATAAAAACCCGATCCATCTTTGGTATAATGGATTGTAAATTGGAAATAATCAAAAATAATCTATTTTTAATCTGATTTTAATCTTTCAAAAATCTTATATTAATCTAGGGTGTGTATCATTTCAGATATCAAATGAACAAACAATATTTGAATATCTGAAAGAGAGGTAAAAATTTATGGAAAACTTTGAAAAGGTTGAAAAGCTCAGAGAGAAGACCGGCGTATCCTACGAGGATGCAAAAAAGGTTCTGGAGGAGAACAATTACGATATGCTTGAAGCAATTATCGCATTGGAGCGTCAGGGTAAGGTAGCAGAGCCAAAGACCGGCAAATATACAGCCGGAGCGAGTCAGGATATGGAAAACGTTAAGAAGTTTGAGCTTGCACAGAGCCAGTACGAAGATGACTGCAAGAAGAATAACTTCAAGGAAGGCTTCAAGAAAATAGGTGACTTCATAAAGACATTATTCCACAAGAGTCTTGAGATTAACTTCTGCATCAACAAGAATGGCCAGAGCATTGCAAATGTGCCGCTTCTTGTACTGGTACTTCTTTTACTTGGATTTTTCTGGATCACACTTCCACTGATCGTTATCGGGCTGTTCTTTGGAATAACCTACAGTTTTACAGGTGTGGACAAGGTGGTTGTAGATGTTAACGATGTTTGCAACAAGGCATCACAGACTGCTGAGAATATCAAAAACGAATTCAAAAAGGATGAAGAGCAAAACTGATGAGCAAAATACTAATCGTAGAAGATGAAGCACAATTGGCACGTTTTATCGAACTTGAACTGATGCATGAGGGAAATTTTGTGGATAAAGCGGAGGACGGTAGGAGCGGCCTTGATATGGCTCTATCAAACGATTATGATTTGATTCTTTTAGATGTTATGCTGCCGTGCATCAATGGCTTTGAGGTACTAAGAAGAGTACGGGCAAAAAAGGATACACCTGTAATCCTGGTAACTGCAAGAGATGCGGTCATGGATAAGGTATCCGGCCTTGATGCCGGGGCAGATGACTATATCACTAAACCCTTTGCTATTGAAGAGCTTCTGGCGCGTATCAGAGTAGCTTTGAAGAGAAAGGGCAGTACTGTCGCTGCCACAAGGCAGCTATCAATAAATAATGTGATGATAGATCTGGACAGACATGAAGTCACTGCAGACGGCAATCCGGTTGAGCTTACCAACTATGAGTTTGAACTGTTAAGAATTCTTATGGAAAATTGTAACATAGTCCTGGATAGAGAGCGCCTTATAGGCGAAATCTGGGGCTATGATTATGATGGAGAAACTAACGTGGTAGACGTATATATCAGGCATCTGCGCACAAAGATAGATGACAAATATGGCATCAAGCTTATTCAGACGGTAAGAGGGGTCGGATACGTTATCAAAGAAGGCCAATCATGAATAATAGTATAAGCAAACGTACATCATCAATTGCAAGAGGCATAAATACAGCTTTCTGGTTTAATAAACTGAAGGCTTTTTTTACTATAGATTTGTTGATCATTCTGGTTTCTTTTGGATTATTCGGCTACAGGAGTTTCCAGACAATACCGGAGGATGGAATTGTCAGGAGTTTTTCAATAACCGGTGAGAGCTACAATAGCGTTGTCCTTAATTTATTCACTGACAGTGCGCTGTATGACTTCCCCATGGGTGATTATATCTATTTTACAGGGATAGTCCTGAGTTCTGCCGTAGCCTATCAGCTTCTGAATCTCCTTTTTTCCCTGACCCATACTGCCAGGATAAGGAGAAAGCTTAGACCCTTGAATGAACTGGCACTGCAGGCCGAGGCCATAAGCGAGGTACCCCTTGATACCACGAAATTCGAGGAGCTGGAAGAAGCTATTTTAAAGGTTCCTGCTGACAGCAACGGAGCAAAGATATCTACGGGAGATCAGGATCTTGCCAGTATAGAAACTGCCCTTAACAATCTTTTGTACAGAATGCAGGAAGCCAGAATGCAGCAGGCAAGATTTGTTGATGATGCTTCCCATGAGCTGAGGACTCCTATAGCGGTTATTCAGGGCTATGTAAATATGCTGGACCGCTGGGGCAAGGATGATCCGGCTGTCCTTGATGAATCAATCCAGGCTATCAAGAATGAATCCGAGAATATGAAGGAACTCATTGATCAGCTTCTTTTCCTGGCAAGAGGTGATAACGGCCGACAGAAGCTGGCTATGGAGAGGATCGATCTGGCTGAAATAATGAGAGAGGTCTGGGAAGAGTCGACAATGATAGATCCTGATCACAAATATCTTTTTGAAGATAATGAGAATTGCTTTATAAATGGTGATCCGGCCATGATCAAGCAGTCTATAAGGATTTTTGTCCAAAATGCTGCCAAGTACTCTGATAAAGGCAATAATATAAAGCTTTCAGCTAAAAACAACGGAAGCAGTGCCTCTTACGCCGTTCAGGATGAAGGTATCGGTATAGCAGGCGATGAGCTCAGCCATATTTTTGAGCGATTTTATAGATCTGACAAGGCAAGAAGTTCGTCCACCGGAGGCTCCGGACTTGGCCTTTCCATTGCAAAATGGATCATAGATGCACATAAAGGTACTGTAGAAGTTATTTCCCGCCAGGAGATAGGAACGAGGATAACAGTGTCATTTCCAAATTAAATGTATATTTTAAAATCATACAAAACCCCTATTTATCTGCACTTGCCACAAGTGCAGATTTTTTTGTGCCCTTAAAAACGTTTGATATTTTATGCATTTTTAATAAATGTGCATTTTATGCGTGACAAAATATTTATCTCGATAGTTTTATCGTACCTGTTATTCAGGAAAAAGGAACCGGATTTCTGAGTTAAGCGCCAACTTTCAGGCTTTCTTTATAAGCGCTGGGAGTTATGCCTTCATATGGCAGCTCTTTTAAAATGCCTGTATTTATCACAGTTTGAACATATTTTAAATGTACAATCATTTATAGATAGTTATTACACATCTCAGGAGAAATCTATGGACAATAAAGAAGAATTAAAGAAGATCATACTCGAAAAAGTCAGGAATGAAATTCAGCTGGATGTTCAAAGCAGTAATGATAGTGTTACTGTTACATCCAGTAAGATAGGAGGAAAACCTTCTGTTCCGGAGGGATTTGTGTGGCCTACATATCATGCGGATTATCTGGAGAAGGATGAACCACTGGCATTTCTTGCACAGTTCAATCTTGAAGAGTTAGCCCCGTATGATAAAGATGGGCTTTTTCCAAAGAAAGGTATGTTAAGTTTCTTTTACTGTCTTCTTGAGGATGACTTACTGTGGGGAACAGATCCGAGAGATAAAGGATCTGCAAGAGTGTTTTACTTTGAGGATGCTACGTGCCTAAAGCCTATAGACTTTCCTGAAGGAGCATATGAAGGCGGAAAGATTACCGAAAAAGCTGTGATGTTCAAGGCGCATGACAGCTATCCTACATTTGATTTTTTGTATGATCTCTGTGGAGGCTTTGACTCTGATCTGTATCATGAATGCTTGACTGAACTTGGATACATAAATGACTGTTTATATAATGATAAGCTCTTGGGATATGCAGAATATGTTCAGCACAGCGAAGAAGCTATTTGTGAAAAGATGTACTTGGGATTTGATGCAACAAATCCTCCCGGTCAGGTAATAACGGATGAGGACAAAAAGGCTTTCGTTGAAGGGAGCGTAAACTGGGTGCAGCTCTTTCAGTTAGATCCTGAGAATGAGAGTTTTGATGAAATGATGTGTATAGATGGTTTTATTCATTTCTTTATACGCAAAGAAGATCTTAAGAATTTTAACTTTGACGACATTCAATATATTGTTGAGTGTGGTTAATTATTTTATCAGACGGAGATGGCTTCCTAAAATGTGGTTATGGATCATTGCGACGATCAGTGCATTTTATATAAAAGGTTTATGTGGATTTGCCAATACACTGGTGTTTACTTCTGTTCTAGGATTTGGGGAAAATAATGTAATAATATCACCGGTTGAGCTCATTCTGGGGTATCCTACTAATCTGATATTGACTTGGGAAAATAGAAAAGAGCTTAAGAAGCAGGTCTTTATTCCCTTGTCGATTCTGGTTTTGGCAGGAAGTATTCCCGGGGCATTTTTGCTTAAGAATGTTGATTCCGGAATTATAAAAATAGTATTTGGTGTGGTCATAATACTTCTTGGAACGGAGATGTACTTCAGGGAAACCAGAGATGTACGCATTAAGAAATCCAATGTTTTACTTGGGATTATTGGAGTTTTATCAGGGGTATTATGCGGACTTTTTGGCGTAGGAGCACTCCTTGCTGCCTATATCGGAAGAGTAACTAAATCCAGCAGTGAGTTCAAAGCAAATATTAGTGCAGTGTTTATCGTTGAAAATACATTTAGGATTATCCTATATAGTATTCTGGGGATTATTTCGTCAGCAAGTCTTAAGCAGGCAATTGTTTTGATGCCTTTTATGCTTCTGGGACTGTTTATGGGCGTTATGAGCGGAAAAGTGATGGATGATAAGCTGGTAAAGCGCATCGTAATAATATTATTGATTATCTCCGGCATAGCATTGATTACAAGGAATTTATAAAAGGGAGCTCTATGAAGAATAGAAGGACATTTAGATAATCCTGCACCGATTCCTGAGGATAATGAAATGTATGCTGAGGGAAAAAGACAGGTTATGATCTATCGATTTGATTTAAAGCAGGATTTATGACCATTGTCGGGTGAGCATAAACGGAAAACCGCACCATTTCATAGTTTCATATGTTTTATTTTATAAATACTTAAGATTTACGGTACATAAGGGGTGCTATAATGTGTCTGTTGTGTATTGTGGGTTGGAAAAATAAAACTTATGAAGAGGAGAAACTATGAAAAAGAGATTGTTTTTAGTAATGATGGTGAGCACTTTAGCGCTTCAGATGATGGCATGCGGAGCAGAGACAGCACCGGCAACTGAGGAGACTCAGATTGCAGAGGATGCTACACCTGAAGCAGCAACAGTTGAGAATGCTCAGATTGCAAATCCTTGGAAAGATATCACAGAGGACGAGGCATATCAGCTTGTTCCCAATGGCTTCAGTGCTCCTGAGGGCGCTACAAACGTTAAGTGGAGCGCATGCGGTGACTGTGATCCTATGAGCACAGTTCTTCCGGGAACTCTTGTACAGATGGCATTCGACCTTGACGGAATGAGCTATGTTGCCAGAGAGCAGAATGTTGGCGACACAAACACAGATATTTCCGGCATGTATTATGACTGGACAGTAACCGATGACATCACCCTGACCGGATGGGCAGGCGGACAGATGCCGGCTACTTACAGCCGCTTTGTAGGCGACAGTGAATCAGCTGATGTTATCAACTGGTATGACTTTGAGACAGGTGCTGCTTACTCACTTTCTACAGTAGCCAAGGACCTTGAGGGCTTTGATCTTCAGGCAATTGCTGAAGCTATCTATGATCCGGCAAAGCAGATTGGCGCAAACATACCTGATGATGAAGATGCGCACGTGCCAATGGACATCACAGGATGCGATACATTCACAAATATTGTTGATAAGCTTCAGCCCGGTCAGGCATACGCAAATGCACAGATCTGCCATCAGGATGTTCTTTTAGTTTCAGATTACACATATGATTACGACGGTGATGGTAAGCGCATGGTAGCAATTGACGCTGACATCTATACATATGATGCAGATGGAAAGCTTCTTTATCTTGGATATGTAACAGCAGGCGGTACGGCTTATCCTCTCGCTGTAGACGATAGAAATCTCTATGTGGGAAGCAATCACTGGATGAAGAAAATGATCACCACAGAGTACAACATATTAGCTGTTGATGAGGCAGCAACCGTTGAGTACGATACAGACGGAAATGCTACATATTATCACACCTCAGAGGTTGCTACAGTTAACCAGGATCCTGAAGGAAAGGTTGAAGACGATACATGGCTTAACCTCTTCTTTGAGAATTATGCAAACGCAGAAATAATTGAATTTAATGTCGTACAGTAAGTGGAGACTATTAAAGGATTTACAGATTCCATGGGCATAGAGATCAAAGTTGACGATCGCTTCAGAGAAAGAGAAAATGGCGCTCCGGATCAGGGGCTACGTCCTCATCCGGAGAGATGGAAGTCCGAGAATTGGGATGCTGAGTGGGGCGAATCCGTAGAGAGCGTTAGGAAGCGCAATATGGAAGCTCTGATGGACTGGATGCCCAACATTGTTGAAATAGTATTTAACGGAAAAGAAGCTGTGGAAATAAATGAACTGGCTCATGTGGCAGTTTAGTTATTGCTGAATTTTCTGATCCTAAGAGGAATATCATGTTCATTAGACAGGGCTATGCACCTGTCTTTTTCCTCTTCAGGGAGAACATCTACAATAGACCAACGGACATCTCCGATAACCTCTCTGCATCTTTTGGTGAATTCCAGCATATTTTCAAAGCCATTGTTAAGAATTGGTCTTGTAACATCCTCATATTCCTTTTTTGAAGGAGCGTTAAGACTTACAGAGACACTGTCTATGACTTCAGATAATTCGGGAACTATATCATGTCCATTTTCTGCTGAACCCTGTCCATTAGTATTGAGCCTGGTTTTAAGCCCCTTTTCCTTTTTGGCATAAGCGGCGGCATCAAGAAGAATATCCAGCTGGCATGTGGGCTCACCATAGCCGCAGAATACAAGTTCCTTATACCCTGTAAAATCAAAGTTCTTAATTGCCTCCAGAACCTCTTCTCTGGATGGATTCACCTGATGCCACAAAGTTTCGGCATCACCGACACCATCTTTTACGAATCTGATGCAAAAAGTACAGCGGCAATTACATTTGTTGGTTATATTGGCATATACAGAGTCTTTGTAAGTGTAGATTATATCAGCCATTTGCCACCTCCACCTTTGACTTGAAACTAACCCTGTCGAGGGTTTTGCCCAGAATCAGGAAAAAGATCATACTTCCACCGGATTGTACCAGACCTCCTGTCAGGCCGGAAAGAAACGCTGCCTGAACTCCAAACATAACAGCTTCAGCAATAAAATAACCTGTGTGTGATATTAAGTAAGCAATCGCCGGCGCAATGTAATTTCGCCTGTTTAGAATAGTTGATCCTTTGTTTGTAAAAGGAATTACTAAAAGAGCCTTGATGATCACTGTGGCGAGTGTCCATGCCGGTGCAGTCAAAAGGTCTGCAATACCTCCGCCAATAGCACCTGCAGCCATGGCATAGGGCATAGGCAAAACGGCTGCTGCGAGGTAAATAATGGTATCGCCGAAATGGACATATCCACCGTTTACTCCCACCGGTATATGGCCGATGTACGCAGTAAAAATAGTGATAAGAGCTGCGAAGATTCCTGTCAGTGTCAAGTTGTAAATTCTGCTGTTCCTTTTTTTCATTGTGTCTCCTCCGTTGTAGTATATGTTTTGGCACGATTACTTCGTGATCTTGCCATCATGGTATTAGCATCTTGAGGTTTTGCTCATATTCAACGCCTGAATTCGGCGATGTATTCTTTGGCGTGGCCGCGATAGAAGCGTATATAAATCTGCATGCAAGATCTGCTGCATCAAAAGCTTTTTTCCCGGATAAATATGCACCCAGAAATACTGCTGCAAAAAGATCTCCTGTCCCCGAATAATGTATGTTGTTACTTCTTGAGGAAATGATCCGACTTTCACCGTTTTCCAAAATAAAGTTACCAACCTCATTTTTTTCTTTCAGGGGTATACCGGTTACTGCTACTATTTTTCCCCTGTCACCTCCAACCTGCATGGACATTCGATAAATTTCGTCGGTCAAGCTGTCCCCTTTTAGCTTCATTATGGTTTCAGGGTCTTTATCAGCCAAAAGAATCAGTTCCGTGAGATTTGGAGTGATGATATCTGCCTCTTTGACCATTTCCCTTATTGTGTAGAGCAGGTCAACCGAGAAATTCTTGTAGGTTCTACCATCGTCGCCCAGTACAGGATCCACCAGTACCGTAGTGCTACCTGTCTTGAACTGTCTGATAAAATCCAAAGATTCAACCGCCTGTTCCTTGCTCATCATGAAGCCGGTTATTATTCCGTCAAAGGTCTCAGACTGTTTTTCCCATTCCCTGGCATATTCAGGGATGATGCCTGTCAGATCCTTGCTGTAAAAGGAAGGATAGCCTGTTTGAGCGCTAAGTACAGCGGTGGGGAGGGGACAACACTGAATTCCCATTGCCGATAAAACAGTCATATCCACGACCAATGAGCATTTTCCAAATCCGGATAGATCGTTTATTGCTGCAACTTTCATGAGTTCTTTACTCCTTTATCGCTTTGCTATGACAAAGAATATATCTCAAAATTTGGTGCTATTGAAATAGTCAGTTTTGATTATTTTATTAATATCAGATTGCTATGGTGTATAATGAATGCTATGCATTTAAAATTTGTGTAAAGAACACATATAGATATTTGCGATATATTTTTTATTAGCTTGGGACGGTATCATGTCTCAAGTAGGGAGGCGATGGCCATGAAGTACAGAAATGCCAAGGATATTTTTCCTGAAAAGCTCTTAAAACAGATACAGAAATATGTTTCGGGAGAGACTATCTACATACCGGCCGGAGTAGAGAAAAAGGACTGGGGAGAAACTTCAGGATACCAACAGTATTTGCGCGAGCGCAATGCTGGGATCAAGGAAGCATTTCAGAAGGGCAAGACTATTAACGAGCTGATGGATCAGTATTCGCTTTCTTACGACACCATAAAACGGATTGTTTACAGTAAGAAGGAGATTACTATGCTAAAATATAGCGTTTTCCGATGGATTGAAGCTATGTGACAGATATTTTTTCAGCCCTGCTGAGTTTCCCATAAGCATGTTCAAAAGATGCTCCGGCCCGGAAGAGGAATTAAAAGACTTTATGTGTGAATACGGTGCATATGTCAAGGACTGCACCATGATTCGCAGATAAGGAGAAATGGGGACAAGATGAAATTATATATTATTACAGGAGCCTGTGGCTCCGGAAAATCAACAATGAAGGATGCTTTAGCGCAGCTGCTTGATCCGGCTAAATATGCGTGCATTGATTCTGATGAAGTGGGACTTAACTGGTGGGATTATAAGGGAACAGAGCGTGAATCCAAGTATAAGGATGATACCCTTGCGAAGGCCGTTGAAATGGCAGAGGGAAAAGATCTGATCTTTGTTTCATGTATCAATCCACAGGATTATATCGCAAGTCAGGAGATTCCCGAATGTGTGGAATCCACAGATTTTATAGTGCTTTGCCCATCAGATGAAGAGATAATCAGAAGGCTTAAGGCAAGACCTGCGGAAAGAGGTTTTACTTCCGACGAGAAAATCGAGCCGCATGTAGGTTTTAACAGGTGGTTTAGAAAGAACAAGGGAAAATTCCCGATGTTCATTGATAACACTGATCAGTCGGAAGCTGAAACAGCGAAAAATATTGCCGGTTATATTACAAAATAAGCTGGTTCGTTGATAATAGAAATCCGTGTAAAAGGACTCAAATCAAGTGTATATTTGGGTCCTTTTTTATTGTTTCTATATGATATCCATATGAAGTGATAAAACGTGGACGGAAACCGATTTGCCGGAGTACCTGAGAGGAGGAGATATTATGAGATTTAACGACGTTCAGGATACAAGAAGAGCAGAAGTAAGACAACAGCAGAGAAACGCGGGAACCCAGGATATGGGTTTGCAGTTTATGGAGAGTCTTTCCAGTGTAACAATGCATAAACAGCGGACTATTGTTGCATTTGGAGCCACATTCACAATATAATCATAGAAAAAAGGCGGTTTGAGGTCATTCAATGATAGAGTATATGAAAGTATTACTGGGGATGCTGCTTGGCAAAGATATAGCTCAGATTGTCGCAAAGGCAATGGGATACAAGGGGATAGCATAAATGGAAACAGAAAGGCTTATTATTGATGAAATAAAGGAATCTGACAGAGAAGATTATTTTAAAAATATATCCCACGACAAAGAGGTGCTTAAGACTTTTATCTGCACATATGTTGAAAAAATCGAAGACATGGATATTTCAAAATACATTGGAAGAGATGACATGTTTGCGATTCGCATGAAAGATACAAAAAGACTCATCGGCGTTATTCTGTATTTTGATGGTAATGAGGAGTCGTGCGAGATAGGCTATGGCATAGGTTCAGAGTACTGGGGCGAGGGATTTGGTACAGAGGCGGTAAAGCGTTTCCTGGAATACTGTATGGAAGAAAAAGGCTTCAGGACAGTATATGCATCTTTTTTTACAGGTAATGAGGCGTCTAAGCGCGTCATGGAAAAGTGCGGAATGACTTATGATCATTTTAATGAGAAAGAGCTTGAGTACCAGGGCGAAGAAAAAGATCTTACCTACTACAAATATTCGAAAAAGATAAAATATATAAAAAGTAATGCTTTTACAGCCGGAAAGTCGCTTGGTAACCCGGCAGCGAGCTTTTTCCTATGATTTTGCCCAAACCTAAGGACAGAGTCAGGGTTATATATCTGACAATGCTCTTTGCACTTGGAATAGAGAACTTTCTGCTGGCATTTTCAAGAAGCCCTGTATTGTGGTGCATCGGCCAGATCATGAAAAGATATAAATATACTGAATAAGGCAGGTACATAAATGAAAAGAGGTATGGAACAGCTTGTTTCCAGGATGAAGTGCCCAAAGTGTCGTGGGAATTTTACACTTGAAATAAAGGAATCCGACGGTGGAGATGTAATCGAAGGTGCGCTTTGCTGCGCTAACGGACATAGATTTGGAATACACGGTGGTGTTGCGGATTTTGGCTCAGAGGAGCAGAAGGACGGAAATGCCTGGAGTGAGTATCTTCAGTCGGTAAGCTATGATGAGCTGAATGAGCAGATTGAAAATGCCAAGACGGAAAAAGAAAAACTTGACCAGCGCAAAATCCTTAATGAAGCCGTAGCCTGTATAAAGGCTGCAAATCCGGAAATTGTGGTGGATATTGCCTCCGGTAGAGGAATGCTTCTGGAAGAACTGGCAAAAGAACTGTCGGATGAGACTATAATTATGGCCACAGACCTCAGTTTCGAGATCCTTGTTCGTGATCGTTTAAAATTCAAGAAGCTGTATCCAAGCAAAAATATTGTATATTTGGCCTGCGATGCTACGGAAATGCCGCTTCAGGACGGCGCTGCAGATGTGACAGTTTCCTTCTTCGGTGTTGCCAACATGATCGGTATTGTTGATAAGGGACTTGCTGAGGCATCTAGAGTTACTAAGGACGGCGGTTCTTTTTACAATTGCATTCTAAACATCAAGGAGGACTCTGAGGGCTTTGCCAAGTTAAAAGATATCTGCGAAAAAAATGATCTGAATGGTGATGAGAGGTGCTTTTTGGAGGATGACTGCCTTAAAATGCACCGTGATCATTTTGGAAAGGTTTCGATCAATCGTGTGGTAGAGTCAATCTATGACTGTACGGAGAATGCGCTTGACCTGTTGCCGTATCCGGGCGAGTGGTTTGCGTATAATATTTTTGTTTGTTTATAAGATGATGGATAAGAATATGACAGTTACAAAGAGGAGGATGATCTTCCTTGGGACTACAAGAAGATAATTGAGGAATATCTTCTTCCTGAAATGAAGCTGATGGATTTTGATACAGGCGGTGGAGAGTTCCTGTTATCTTTGGGACACCCCTACGAGAACACAGCAGGTGGGAGGCAAAAATGACAGAGATCTCGTAGAGATGGTTCTTCCGGATGTACCGGCACCTTTCCCGAAACTGGAATTACCTATCCAGAGAAAGAAGTTTGAAGAGGTCGGTTTTGAGATATTACGTGAAGGAGAAGTGTTTCAGCCAATCAGGTTCTATGATATTGGAGCATTTGTATGGTTCGCCCACATCATCGAATGGGAGTTTCCGGGATTTTCAGTGGACAAGTGCTTTGATAAGCTCCTTGAAATGCAGGAGATAATTGATAAGGATGGCTTTGTCGAGGGAACAATTCACAGATATCTTATTGTGGCAAAGAAAAAGAGCTGATGAAAACAGAACAGGATGTAATAAACGCTCTCAGAGAAGTACACTTTTTGGAACGTACAGCAGAGCTTTCACAGAAATTTAAAAGGGATTTTAGCGTAAAACCCAAGACACCCAGAAGGGATAAGGTACATGCGATTTTGGCTAAATTGGGTTATACATCAAGCCTTCGCTATGGATGGTACGATATTGATGCAAGACGAGATACGCTAAAGAACATTGTTGACGGAGTAGCCGGCAGTAAAAATATACTTGACACATGTTTGAAAATCGTGGTATTTTTTTAAAAACCGTTGATGAAGAGTAGTAATCATCACCTCCTTATCATGAGAGAGTTGCAGAAGGTGAGAGTGTGACGTTAAGTGTGATGACGAATGGACTTCAGAGGGCGACCTGAAATGCAAAGAGTAGGGAAGACGGAGTTGGATCCTTCGTGAATAAAATCCTGCATATGATAGTATGCATTAAGTGGGTGATTAGTTGATCACCAAGCCGGGTGGCACCGCAGGTCTTAGTATATGTACCTGTCCCAGCAGTAACTACTGTAGGGACAGGTTTTTTTGCGTTTTAGGGATTTCTCCTGTCCCCCAATATAGGTGAAGACGGTTTGGCCGTCTAAGGAGGAAAAATATGAAGAAAAGATTTATCGCAGCAATCGCAACAACAGTAATGGCAGTATCCCTTTTCGGATGCGGACAGGCAGGAACAACAGATGCTTCAACGCAGAGTGAAGCACAGGCTGCAAGTCAGGATGGTGCTGTTACATACAAGATTGGCTTGTGTAACTATGTAGCAGATGCATCTCTGGACCAGATATGCGACAATATTAAGAGTACGCTTGAAGAAATAGGCAAGGACAATAATGTGATCTTTGAGATAGAATATGACAACTGCAATGCAGATGCCAATGTTCTCAATCAGATAATCGCCAACTTCGTTGCGGATGATGTGGATCTGATGATAGGCGTGGCAACACCGGTGGCTATGTCCATGCAGGCTGCTGATTCCGATATCCCGATTATTTTCTCTGCAGTGACTGATCCCGTGGCGGCAGGACTTGTGGAATCTCTTGAGGCACCTGGAGCAAAAATCACAGGTACATCCGATTATCTTGATACTGATGCGGTCATGAACCTGATATTTGCTGCTGACCCTTCAGCACAGAAGATTGGTCTTCTGTATGATGCCGGACAGGATTCATCTACAACTCCTATTGCAGATGCCAAGGCATATCTGGATGCCAAGGGAATTGAGTATGTAGAGCGCACAGGAACCGGCGTTGATGAGGTTACTCTTGCTGCAGAAGCACTTGTGACAGACGGAGTAGATGCTGTGTTTACTCCACAGGACAACACTATCATGCAGGCCGAGCTCTCTATATATGAAACTCTGGCAAATGCCGGTATCCCTCATTACACCGGAGCTGATTCTTTTGCCTTGAACGGAGCATTCCTGGGATACGGAGTTGATTATGCCAACCTCGGAGTTGAGACTGCATATATGGTAAAGGACGTTCTTTTGGACGGAAAAGATACTGCTACACTTGCAGTTAAGACTTTCGACAATGGTACTGCTACAGTTAATACCGAGACTTGTAGCGCACTTGGATTTAACTTTGAGGATATCAAAGAGACATTCGCACCTTACTGCACATCTGTTAATGAAATAACAACAGCGGAGAGTTTTAACTAATATGAGTTTATCATTACTTGAAACAGCCCTTGAATTGGGACTCATCAGTTCTATTACGGTACTTGCATTGTTCTTAAGTTATTCAATGCTTAATGTATGCGATCTTTCCACCGACGGATGCTTCACTCTTGGGGCATCCGTCGGAGCCATAGTTGCACTGGCAGGACATCCGTATCTGTCGATTGTAGCAGCTATGTGTGCAGGTATCCTGTCAGGATTTGTAACAGGTTTTCTTCAGACGAAGATGGGAGTTGATTCGCTTCTGGCAGGCATAGTGGTAAACACGGGACTGTATTCTGTCAACATCGCCATTATGGGTGGAGCATCGCTTCTTAACATGAATAAAACCGATACAGTGTTCACAAGGCTGGATAATGCACTTTCAGACGGACCTATGGAGGAGTATTCCAAGCTGATCGTGATACTTATCGCCGTAGTGTTTGTCTGCATTTTTCAGCATTTCTTCTTAAGGACAAGGATAGGCCTGGCAATAAGGGCTACCGGCAATAATCCGGATATGGTGCGTTCATCCAGTATCAACCCGGTTATGACTACAATTGTGGGACTGTGTGTGGCCAATGCGTTTACCGGTCTTTCCGGCTGCCTGATGGCACAGTATCAGAAATCCGCAAATATAGATATAGGAACCGGCATGGTAACGGTGGCGCTGGCATCACTTCTTATCGGAAATGTGTTTTTCCTGCATAAGAGCATACCTGTCAGGATTGCAGGCACACTGCTGGGATCATTTATATTCAGGCTGGTGTATACAGTTGCGCTCAGATTTAAGATGCCGGCTTATATGCTGAAACTCATTTCATCTGTGATAGTAATTCTGGCAATATCCGGCCCCTACTTAAAGTCCCAAATGCCTCTTGTTATAAGGGCAATGAAAGTCAGAAAGGAGGGACGAGACAATGCTTAGTCTGAGGAATATTTATAAGACTTTTGCACCCGGAACCCCCAGCGAAAAGAGAGTTTTTGACAATCTGTCTTTTGAAGTTGCAGATGGTGATTTTATCACGATCATCGGATCAAATGGTGCGGGGAAATCCACACTTTTTAATCTTATAGCCGGATCGTTTCTGACTGATAAGGGAACCATCATTCTTGATGGAAAAAACATAACCATGACACCGGAGCATGAAAGAGCCAGAGTTATAGGACGTCTGTTTCAGGATCCCCTTAAAGGCACAGCTCCCGGTATGACCATTGAGGAGAACCTGGCTCTTGCTGCCGGCAAGGGAGGATGGCTGTCATCCATAGACAGAAAAGAAAAAAGAGAATTCAGAGAGAGACTGGCTCTCCTTAACATGGGCCTTGAAGATAGAATGCATCATCCGGTGGGGCTGTTGTCCGGTGGACAGAGACAGGCTCTGACATTGATGATGGCTACGTTCAACACCCCAAAGCTTCTGCTTTTGGATGAGCATACTGCTGCACTTGATCCTGCCACCTCCGAGAAGGTTATGGAGATCACGAATAAGATGGTGAAGGAAAATCATATAACCTGCATGATGATCACTCATAACATGGAGTCTGCACTATGCAGCGGCAACAGAACGATCATGATGAATGACGGGAATATTGTAGTCGATGTGTCAGGGGAGGACCGCCAAAAACTTACAGTAAGCGACCTGCTTGATATGTTCTCAGAAGCATCAGGCAACAGGCTGGATAATGATAGGATACTGCTTGGTCAATAATTTATATCAATAATTTAATTGAAAGGAATCTTTTAAATGAATGACACTGTAAGAATTCAGGATGATCTCTACGAGTATGTGAATGGTGACTGGCTTAAAACCGCCGTTATTCCGGACGATAAGCCTATGACCGGAGGATTTAATACGCTCGATGAGGAAGTGGAAAAGACCATGATGGCTGATTTCAAGGCGCTTGCTGAGAATCAGAAGACTACAGATATTCCTGAAATGGCTTATGCTATATCTCTTTACAAAAAAGTATTGGATAAAGAGAGAAGAAATAAAGAAGGGATAGAGCCCGTGCTTCCGCTTCTTAATAAGATCAAGGCTCTTGAGACAGTTGAAGATCTGAATAATGTGGCTACAGAGTTCCTGCTTAAGGATTTAGAGCTTCCCATAGCAATGGCTACAGATGTGGATATGGCCGATACAACAAGGTATTGTTTCATTGCCCTTGGACCAAGTATCATACTTCCTGATACTCCATATTATGCAGATGATAACGAGTCCGGGAAACAGCTCTTGAAGGTCTATGCTGATATGGCGGCAAAAGCACTTAAATTCACGCCTTTATCAGAAGAAGAGCAGAAACTTTTTTTAGAGGATACATTGGCATATGATGCCTTAATTGCCAAAAAGGTAAAGAGCGAGCTTGAGTGGTCTGAGTACTACAAAAATAACAATCCAATGGATTTAGAGGAAGTTGCAAAATTCGTAGCTCCTTTTGATATAAAAAGAGTTTTGAAGGATCTCTATGGAGAAAAGATACCTTCAACTGTCATTGTGTATGACCCGAAGGCTATAAAAGAGATGAGTGGATACTTCTCAGAAGAGAATTTTAAGCTTTATACCCATTGGCTGTATGTAAAGACTCTTATGAAAGCCGCTCCCCGTCTGTCACTTGAAATTAAGGCCATCGGAACCGGTTACAGAAGAGCACTTATGGGTATCGCAGCTGACCCTGTTCTTGAAAAAGAGGCATATCTACTGGCTTCTGAAATGTACAAGGAGCCTGTGGGTGTTTATTATGGCCGAACATACTTTGGAGAAGAAGCCAAGAAAGATATTGCCGATATAGCTCAAAAGATCATTGATACCTATAAGCTTAGGATGCAAAGGAATACTTTTCTTGCAGAAACTACAAAGGTAGAAGCTATCAGGAAGCTTTCCACAATCGTAGTTAAAATGGGCTATCCTGACACTATAAGAGAGCTCTGGACAAAGCTTAAATTCGATGAAAATGATTCTTTATTTGAGGCAGTCAGCAAGATTGCTGAAATACGTCAGAAGGACCAGTTCGATAAGCTATACAAAGAAGTTGACCGTTCTGAGTGGGTTATGCCGGGACATATGGTTAATGCCTGCTATAACCCCAACGTCAACGACATTACTTTCCCTGCAGCTATTTTGCAGAAACCATTCTACAGCTTATCTCAAAGTGTAAGCGAAAACCTTGGTGGTATCGGCGCTGTTATCGGACATGAGATTTCTCATGCTTTTGATACCAATGGAGCCAAGTTTGATGAAAAGGGTAATCTTAAGGACTGGTGGTGCGAAGAGGACTTCAAGGCTTTTAAAGAACTGACAAAGTCTATGACAGAGCAGTTTGACAAAATCCCGTTCCACGGTGGAGAGGTTAGTGGAGAACTTACGGTATCAGAGAATATTGCGGACAATGGAGGAGTGGGAGTTACTCTTGAAATCATGCATACTCTTGATAAGCCTGATTTCAGAGCGTACTTCATGAACTGGGCCAGAATCTGGTGCATGAAGGCAAAAGAGGAAATGATTCAGCTTCTTCTTGCCAGAGATGTTCACTCTCCGGCTCCTATCCGTGCCAACATTCCTCCAAGGAACTTTGACGAGTGGTATGAAGCTTTTAATGTAACAGATCAGGACCAGATGTATATTGCACCTGATAAGAGAATAAGTATTTGGTAAATGAGTGCAAAACAGACCTTTATCCGTGTTCGGAAAGGTCTGTTTTTCTTTGCATGTTAGATTAAGCATATAGAGAAATGTTCGAAATATTGGAGGAAAGAGAGGTTTTCTGGTATACTGAAATGGCATTTCAATATCTTTAATTGGCAAAAAAAGCAGGGATAATAGTTATGCTGAATGAATTTTCAAGAACACAGTTGTTATATGGAAAAGATGCAATGGAGAAGCTCTCACGGAGCAGGGTTGCAGTTTTTGGAGTAGGCGGAGTCGGAGGATATGTTGTAGAGGCTCTTGCCAGATCCGGAATAGGTGCACTTGATATTATTGATAACGACAAGGTCGCTATCACCAATATCAACAGGCAGATAATTGCAACACATAAGACAGTAGGGCAGTACAAGGTTGATGTTGCCAAAGAGAGGATAAATGATATATCACCATCTTGCCGGGTGACAACATATAAGACTTTTTACCTGCCAGAAACTCAGGACCAGTTTGATTTCTCCCAGTATGATTATGTAGTTGATGCGATAGATACAGTTACAGGTAAGCTTACTATCATTGAGAATGCCAAAAAACTGAATGTTCCGGTCATTTCCTCAATGGGAGCCGGCAATAAAACTAATCCGGCAGCGTTTGAAGTGGCTGATATTTATGATACATCTATCTGTCCCCTTGCCAAGGTTATGAGAAGGGAATGCAAAAAGCGCGGCATAGATTCTCTGAAAGTTGTCTATTCAAAAGAACCTCCGATAAAACCTTTGGAAGTTGCAGAAGAAACCAGTGAGAAAAGGTCTATACCGGGATCAACAGCCTTTGTCCCGTCAGTAGTGGGATTGATAATTGCGGGAGAAGTGATTAACGATTTATGCAAAGGCTAAGAGATTTGGTAAACATCAAAAGAGAATCACCGGGAGCAACATACAGGCCCAGGGATTCTTCTTTTTTATGAAGAAGAGTAAGTTCATCGCACTCTATAAGCGGATTCATTGGGGCTTGATTTTTACAAAATTAGTAGTACAATAAAGATTGCATACAATATAATGATACAAAATGTAATGTCGAGGTATAACCATAAATAAAGGAGGATATCATGAACGTAGCAGTGAGATACTATTCAAGATCAGGTAATACGCAGAAGGTTGCAGAGCATATTGCAGAGGCAGCCGGTGTAGAAGCAGTTTCAGTAGATGCTAAGGATGCAGCACTTAACGAGAAGGTTGATGTCCTTTTTGTTGGCGGTGCAGTATACGCTTATGGAATTGATGATAAGCTCAAGCAGTATTTGAAAGGTTTATCCAGTGATAAGGTTGGTAAAGCTGTAATATTCTCAACATCATGGCTTTCTAAACATGCTATTGATCTTATTAAAAACGGATTGACTGAAAAGGGAATCCCTGTTGAGAGTGAAACTCTGTATTTTAAGAGCAAAGCTGTTGATGCGAGCAGAGATGAAGCAGTGAAGTTTGCAAAGAGATTTATCTGATAGAAGTGGTTTGAGGGTATAAGCAAATGAAAAAGAATTCAAAGAGAAATAAGATTATAGCGAGAATAGTGATTGTTGTTGCAATTTTGTTGGTAGCAATTGATATATGGGCAGGAAATTATCTGGTTTCATTTGCTCTTTCGAGGGCATCTGCATCGGGTATAGCTGTTGCTCCAACACCGACAGTAACAGATGATACTCAGAATAAAGTGAACGAAGTATGGGAATCCATCAGTGAACTGACGAATGAGTGGCTAGGTAATGTAAACAAGGCTGTGGTTACAATCAAGTCCGGAGATGGTCTTGATCTGGTAGGAGATATTTTTAATACAGATGGAAACAGTCATAAATGGCTTATTGCCATACATGGTTATACCGGAAAGCGCGAGCATATGTATTCATATGCCAGATATTATGCTGAAAAAGGATATAACATTCTGACTCCGGATATGCGTTCTCATGGAGAGAGTGAAGGAAAGCTCATCGGTATGGGATGGCTTGATAAGGAGGATGTAAAGCTGTGGATTGATTATATTCTGGACATTGATCCTCAGGCAGAGATTGTCCTTCATGGAGTGTCTATGGGTGGTGCAACAGTAATGATGACATCCGGCGAAGATCTTCCTGATAATGTGAAGGCTATTATTGATGACTGTGGCTATACATCAGTATGGGATGAGTTTACAAATGAAGCGAGATATCTTTTCCATATATCTCAGTTCCCGATTCTCCATACAGCAAGTCTTATTTCCAAGATAAGAGCAGGTTATTCTTTCCAGGAAGCATCTGCTGTTGAACAGGTAAAAAAGACAAAGGTGCCCATATTCTTTATACATGGGTCTGAAGATAACTTCGTAAATACAAATATGGTCTATAGTCTCTACGATGCCTGCCCGACACAGAAGGCTATTTACGTGGTAGAAGGCGCCGGACATGGTCAGTCATTATATCTGAACCCGGATTTGTATTTTGAAAAAGTATTTGACTTTATTGAGTCATTATAAAGAAAAACAATTAAAAAAGAGCGCAACAATGCGGCTTACGATCATACATATATGATTGTAAGCCGCTTATTTATTGGGTATAATCATATATGGTTGCTTCAAATGAGAATTGGGTATGAGAACTTTCGTAGCATGGAGAATAAATAAAAGGTAGATGCTAATCGTATGAGGAAAAGGAAATTTGGGGAAAACATGAAAAGAACAATGAGTAAACGGTTTGAGAAGATGATGCAGCATCTTGGTACAAGGGAGGGATTTTTTTTCCTGTCTGTATTGATCGCGGTTATATTTGTGATTATTCTGCTCATTATGTTCATAGTAAGTTCCAGGAACAGAGCGTGGGGTGATGATGGCTCTGATGCCCAGGTTGCAAATGAGGAGATGTCAGCTGATTATACAGCTGTGTCCGATGAAGATATACCCGTAGTCGAGACGGCAACTGCCGGGATGAAGACTGAATCAACTCCGGATACAACTGTACTTGCAAAAAAAGAAGGCGCGAAGGATGGATACCTTAACAGATGTGTATTTCTCGGGGATTCCAGAACAGTTGCAATGGTCAACTATGGCTTTTTCAACGATGATGCTGCTCTTGCACAGATTGGCATTTCGCATCCGTCATTTGCATCCAATAAATTTATTAACAATGCCGGCAAAGAATATACTTTAAAATCATATCTGGGGTCTCATCAGGCTCCGGTTATCTATATTCTTTTGGGAGTAAACGGAATCAATGGCCTCAGTGAGCAGAAATATAAGGATTCATTTCGTACTCTTATAGACAGCGTTGCCCAGATGGCGCCCAACTCCAATATTGTACTTGTGGCAATAGGTCCCGTCGATGACAACGGAATCTACAAAAATAGTGTGCAGAACGCATGGATAGATAAATACAATGATTTTCTGTTGGAGACCGCAAAGGAGAAACAGATCTTTTATCTCGATATAGCCGAAATCCTCAAAGGACCTGACGGACAGGTTAAGTCTGAGTATAACGGCGGCGACGGACTTCATTATTCCGGAAGAGGATGCGAGGCGATATTCAAGTATATAGTAGAGCATCCCGTGCCGGGTATATCTGATGAAGGTGAATATGTGGTCAAGTATATTAAGCCTGATCCAAATAGAATCAAGGCTACGATGGGTGATGAGTCGGGAATTGATGAAGACAAGCTCAAGGATCTCATGGACATGATGATGGGACCGGGAGAGGATAAGACCGCCTCAGAAGCTTCTACTCAAAGCAGTAATGAAGCCGCTTCAGAAGCCAGCTCTTATGACGAGGAAGCAGAGAAAAAGAGATTAGAGGAAGAAGAAAAGAAGAAAGCGGAAGAGGAAGAGAAGAAGAAAGCAGAAGAGGAAAAGAAAAAGAAAGAGGAAGAAGAAGCTAAAAAGAAAGCCGAAGAGGAAGAGGCCAAAAAGAAAGCTGAGGAAGAAGAGGCTAAAAAGAAGGCCGAAGAAGAGGCTAGAAAGAAAGCTGAGGAAGAAGAGGCTAAAAAGAAGGCCGAAGAAGAGGCTCAAAGGAAAGCCGAGGAAGAGGCTAAAAAGAACACCGAGGGCGAAGAGACTCAAAATAACACCGGGGGCGAAGAGGCTCAAAATAACACCGGGGGCGAAGAGGCTCAAAATAACACCGAGGGCGAAGAGACTCAAAATAACACCGGGGGCGAAGAGACTCAAAATAACGGCAAGAACGAAGAGACTCAAAATAACACCGGGGAAGGTGGAGAAAATAAGGGACAAGAGCCCGAAAATCAGGAAAACAATGGAGAGCCGTCCGGCCAATCTGAAGGAGATAACGGAAATACCCCATAATTTGACACTCTCAAAATGCTTGATTCCTTCCGTGAGCGCTTTGGCAGATGATAATTCAGGTAAGAGACAATGATTGAAGTTTCATATATACAAATGTATATTTTCATAACTCTAATATGGGTACTTGTGAGGTCCACCATTGTAATCAGGAGCAAGAAGTTTTCTGTAAAACGTGAAATGCAGTTGCTTCTGGTTTATATATGTCTTGTGGTAATCGCAAGATTTGTTTACTTTCCATTGCAGCGTATTGACGGGAAAATCGGTAAGCTTTTGATTGGCTCTACAGATAAACCGGCTAATATGATAAACCTCGTCCCATTTCGTTTTCTTGTTGAAAGGTATGATGGCTGGCTTATCAATATAATTGGTAACATAGCTATGTTCATTCCGGTAGGAATAGTATGGCCAATCTGTTTTCACAAGCTGGACAGCATCAAAAAAACTATCATTTCAGGGGTAATCTTTATTCTGCTTGTGGAACTAACACAGTTACTATGCCCGGAAAGGCATACAGATATTGATGATTTGATATTAAATGCGAGTGGTGTTGTTATTGGGGCATACATCGTATTTAATGCACGCAAAAAAATAGATAATGGATAACATGACTATTTTTTCTAAAAATCAACCCACACGTTGCCTATTTTTGGGGGCATTATAATCCATTTTTTGGAGAAAATGCGAAGTGGAATAAACTCCGGAAACGTGTATAATTGGATTTCGCATGTTAAAAATTCAAAGGGGTTGACCATGAATAATCTGTTATACATTTTCGAAGAAGTCTGTGATATTATCACCGAAAAAGGCCTGGATCATTTTGAAAGGGAAGAGGATGAGGATAAGTTCATCTGGAACTTTGCAAAGAATGGTTCTTCTCTTCATGTAAATACTGTTTCCCAGAGCCGCTATGTGCTCTATGCCACAGAGAAGGACTACAATCTTATCCATAAAAGAGCTGAGGATAGAGGCCTTGGCATTAGTTTAAAAGAATCCAAAAAGGACATGGTTGAATTGCTTGTTTCTCAGTATGAGGAAGTAGCAAGCAAGGCAATAATGTTTTTCAGAAACGGCAACAAGGGTCTTCTGCAGAATCCTGATGAGAAGAAGCTCCCTCATGTCATCTATTTTTTTACCAACGAAAACCTTGAATTTGTACTAGATTGTCTTTCAGAAAACGAGCTATACAGCGAAAAAGTAAGACAGGAAAAAGAATACTCACAAAAGCTTAAGGCATCTGAAGAACTCAAGGCTCTTGCAGATGCTCAGACAAAACTTATGAAGAGTCAGAAATACGGACGATCCAGAATTTCCGCCACCACAGCAGGCATCAAGATGAAGACCATGACTGCAGCAGCTTATAGTGTGACGAATGCTACTGCTTTTACAAAGATCTCCGGGGCAGGGATAAAAGTAGCTTCAAACGCACTCACTGATGAGGAAATCAAGAGTGTTATCCCCGAGGGTTGCCATGTTTCTCACAAGAAGTACGGCGAAGGCATAGTTAAAACCGTTCTTGAAGGGAAAATCGATGTGCTTTTTGAGGACTCCGTGGAAAAAGTATTTGCAGCTCAAGTTTGTATAAACAATGGACTGCTCACAATTATTTAATCGCAATACGACACAAAGAGACCTAAGGGACGGAGCTACAGGTTCTCACATGGTATTATTGCAGCTCCGGAACGTGGCAAGGTAATGTTTTGATTTTTTCAGCAACTTATCCTGATAATGACAACAGTTCCTTCTTCAATACCGCTTTCTACATATACACCTATATTAGAAGAGTCTTTCTCGTCTTTACAGAAGAGATGGATTCTTCTATTTACGTTTCTAAGACCAATGCTGTCGAAGCTGTCATTTTTCTCATTGATATAATCGTTGAGTGCTATAAGCTTGTCATTTGGAATTCCGCTTCCGTTATCGGATACTCTTATTTCAAGGGTGTTTCTGGCGGATTTGGAGGCGCTTACCCTGATAATTCCCCCTGTTCTTACCGTTCGCATTCCGTGATAGATGGCATTTTCCACCACCGGCTGAAGTATGAGCTTTGGCATTTGAGTTGAATAAAGAGCAATAGGAACATCGACCTCCAGGCGGTACTGGTTCTTGAATCTGTATTCCAGAAGAGCCACATATTCTTTTACATGCCCGATTTCGTCCAATAGGCTCACAGGAGAATTTAGATCGCTGATGCTGTAACGAAGTATTGAGCCGAGAGAAGCAGCCATATCTGAGGTTATTTCGTCATCATTTATCGTTGCCATCATGGAGATTGATTCCAGGGTGTTATATAAAAAATGCGGATTTATC
>JAILMY010000112.1 GCA_024692165.1 Butyrivibrio sp.
ATGGGTAGTTGAGAATTACCTCTTTTCATCAGATAGTTCTTTCCTACCCATTCTCCAAATCACAATGTAAAAGATAACCTTGTATCTTATGTATATCTCTGAGCTAATTCACCTATTCCAGGATCCTGTGTTCCCTGTCCAATTGCATTAAACTTCCATTCTCCGTTATGTCTGTATACTTCACCGAAAATCAAAGCAAGCTGACCGGAATAGTTTTCTGTTAAATTATATTTGCAGAGTTCCTGATTATTTCTCTGATCTACGATTCTCGCAAATGCATTTTGAATCATCCCAAAATGCTGATGCCTCTGCACTGCCTGATAAATATTCACTACGATAACTATTCTGTCGTACTTTGCCGGAATAGAAGCTAAGTCAATAACAATCTGCTCGTCATCACCCTCTCCTGCACCAGTAAGGTTATCTCCCATGTGCTGTACAGTTCCGGAAGAATGTCTTAAATTTCCGAAAAAGACAATGTCGCCCTTATCTCTTAACTTTCCGTCTTGTAAGAGAATTGCTGAAGCATCACAGTCAATATTTTGACCGCCTCCGCCACCAAACAGCGCTCCAAGCAAACCACCTCCACCAGATGAACGTGGTGCCTCATCCCATCCAAGACCTACTATAACCTTTCCAAGCCCTGCATTATCCTTGGACAAGCTTACCTTTTGTCCTTTTTGTAAACTAATAGACATTTAGTCTACCTCCTCTCGTTATTTTCTACCGGCCTTCCACCGTAGTCCCCATCCAAAGGCACGATCTAATGCCTCATGCCCTGGGTAGAATTGTACGATTTTTTCTACGCTGAATGTTTCATCGTTCACATTTTCAAACAGTGCCAGCCCGCACATTTTCTGAGAAGAGTTAAATGAATCCATCTTGACGATTAGATCCTCAGCGCCAGGATACTTGATTGTAACGGTAGCATCGGCCTGCTGCCAATTCGCAACTCCCTCATATATAAATGTATAGACTAGAACTCTTTTGATTCTGCTTATCTGATTGCCGTTGATTCGGAGATTTTCTCCTGTAGCAGCGGCTCCAGTTCTATCATCACCATCCAGCGAAATATAAGGCGCCTGATTAAGGGAGCCAAAAGCGTTTCCGAGAGCCTGCACAGTTCCCTTGCTTCCGTCCTTCAGTTCAAACAGACATCCTAAATCCAAGTCTATGCCAGACCCCGAAAACAAGCTTGAAAGCAACCCTTTACTTACCGGCTTTGCATTCCAATTCAAATTCACAAGTATCTCACCAAGACCTGCTGACGATGTCTTCTTTAAGCTTACCTTTTGCCCTTTTTGTAAACTAATCGCCATATAATCACCTACTATTCTGTTTCCACACCATAGTTAGCACACAGGGCTGCTAATCCACCCTGGTAGCCACTTCCTATAGCGTTGAACTTCCACTCACCATTGTTCTTATAAAGCTCTCCAAAGACCGCAGCTGTTTCAATGGAAAAATCTTCGCCTAAATCATAGCGCAGCATTTCCTCGCCAGTCTCTTCGTTAAATATACGAATAAAGGCATTATTAACCTGTCCAAAGTTCTGCCGTCTTGTTTCAGCTTCATATATTGTTACAGTGAATGCAACCTTGGAAATATTCTCCGGTATGGTAGAAAGATTTATTTTTATCTGCTCATCATCGCCTTCACCTGCACCGGTAAGGTTATCACCAAGATGCTCTACAGATCCGGACGGATCTTTAAGATTTCCAAAATACACGAAATCTTCCTGTCTTGATACTTTGCCACTGTCAGTCAAAAGAAATGCAGCTGCATCAAGGTCGAAATCTCCGCCGGTATCAAATGCATTGACATCCCATCCCAGACCGACAACAACTTTCTTTAATCCGGGATTATCTTTCGTAAGGCTTACCTTCTGTCCCTTGCTTAAACTAACGCCCATTATGCAACGCCTCCTTTTTTATGCTGCGTCAATGCCGAAGTGACCGCAGAGTGCCTTTAATCCCCCCTGGAATCCACTACCAATAGCGTTGAACTTCCACTCTCCATTATTCCTATACAGTTCGCCAACTACAACTGCTGTCTCTATAGAGAAATCTTCTCCTAAATCATATCTGATAAGCTCAGTATTAGAAGATTCGTCAACAATACGAATAAATGCGTTCGAAACCTGTCCAAAGTTCTGTCTGCGCTGATCCGCATCATAAATAGTAACCGTAAAAGCAATCTTCTCGATGTTAGCCGGGATCTTGCTGAGGTCGATCTGAATCTGCTCATCATCACCCTCACCTTCACCGGTCAGGTTGTCGCCCATGTGATTTACAGCACCACTGGAGTGATTCAGATTACCATAGAACACGAACTCCTTGTCAGTAGGGCACTTTCCGTCAGCTCCAAGCATAAATGCAGCTGCATCAAGGTCGAAATCAGCGCCTGAGTCAAATGCATTTACATCCCAGCCCAAACCAACCATGATGGTCTTCAGTCCCGGATTCCCCTTTGTCAAGTCAACTTTCTGTCCTTTGCTAAGATTAATACCCATGTTAAAATCCTCCTTTTTTTTATTAATTGGGTTGCACCAAAAGGTTCACTTATAATACTACTTCTTTGCTGCCGGCATATGATACCTCTTGTTGAAGTCATCCTTGATAGCCTCAAGTCTCTTCTGGTCATCAATTCTCTTCTTTCTAGCCTCTTCCTGAATCCTCTGAGTCTCATCAATTCCAGTTGTGATAGTTCTCCAAGTTGTTTCAAGTGTTTCAATCTGAATAGAACTACCAGAAGCCAATCTTGCGGTATTCTTAGATACTTCAACTGTATTCTGCGCATTCTTAATGAGCATTTCATTTGTCTTCTTGTCAAGTTCAGACATAGCCTCTGCCTGAATCTTCTGTCTCTTAAGAAGAATTGCCTGAGCCAATGCCTGCTTAAATACAGGAAGCGTAACAATGAACGCAGAATTAATCTTTCTTACAAGATTATAGTTGCTGAACTCCATTGTCTTTATCATAGGAATAGACTGCATAGCTACATTCTCAGCAGTTCTAAGATCCTGTGTTCTTTGTTCAAGCATCATCAAAGCATTCTGCAGGCTTGTAAGTTCAAACTGAATCGAATTATCGCCTGTATTCTGCATATCCTGCTGTCTCTGAGCAATATATGCTTCCAATTCTCTACATCCCTGCTCTCCAGCAAGAATGTATTTAACCAGTTCATGATAATACCCAACATTTGCCTCAAACATCATATTCAGTTTTCTGTTGGATTGCTTTATTTCATCCTCATAACCCTTGAGCTGTACGTAGATCTTATCCACTTCTTCGCCCATGGTATGGTACTTGGCAAGAATTTTATCTAACTGCTTTTTGAGATTTCCGAAGAATTTCCCAAAAAGCGAAGGATTGTCCTTAATCTCATCAATGTCAAACTTCGACATAATATTTGCAAGTGTTTTTAACATCTCGCTGGATTCATCAAGCTGTGACATATTCATACTATTAAGGACAACATCAGATGCCTTTGAAATCTCTTCTGCAGCACCAGCTCCAAATGTAACGATAGTATCAAGATTATTGATCTCTATCTGGCTACATAATGCATCGACTTCGGCAGAATCAACCAACTCCTGATTCATTTGATTTCTGTCAGCCACAATATCATAATTCTCTACTGGCTGAATTTCATTTTGAACTGTTGGTGTCCCCATGTTTATTGTCATAGGAGACGCTGTTGTAGTAGTTGGTGCTGGCTGCATTTGCTGTTGTGATTTGCTAAAATCAAGTCCCATTTTTTCTCATCCTTTCTTGAAAATATTGTTGAACCAGGATACTCCTGACCTGGTTGGCGGTGCTTTCAGATCGGGAATCTGCAAATCATATACATATTCTCCTATCTGGTGCTCCTCAAATGGTTTCTTGTTGAAAAACTTCTCTATGCTTTGATATCCCGTTGGCACGAAGAATACGATATCAAATCCTACCATATTCAGAAATGTTACTATTATTGTATCTTCCAAGCTTAGTATCTTCTCACCCGGAATAACAAAAATCATTTTAGGATTCTTTTTGGTAAAATCAAATTTCTGTAAAATCCGCAGAAGATCCTTATTCAAATTTAATAGCGTAGCCACAATAGTGTATTCTGTACCATTTTCGAAAGTCCCTTTTATAAGCTTCTGCTCTATTAAAAGTTGCATTTTATCCAGTATATGTTCCTGAACTTCTTCTCGTAAAATACCGTATGGATAATTCTTATGCTCCTTTATCTTCTTTCGCTGAAGCTTGCCGTTCTTGTAAAAGTCAGTAGCAAATGCTTTCATTGGATTCGGAGCATTTTGCTCTATGTATGGAATATTTGTGACTAAGAAAACTTCCTCTTGCATCAATTCCCTAATGCTGTTCCAATACGCATTTACATCTCCGTCTTTAACTCCGGAAACTTTTGAAAATATAACAGGAATACTAACTATTCCATCTGTCGTGCCAAAATTAGGTCTGTATTTTGCTTCCTCCTTCCACAAAATTTTTATCTCTTCATACATTGTTTTCAATGTAACGGCATTTGCTTTAGCATATTGCTGATTTCTATAAATACCAGTATCCTGATACATTAATGTATCCAGTTCACGTTCCGCATGGTATGCAGATGTTCCGACCTGAAGATCTGACGCTTCTTTAGGAAATCTAACAACGTTCATGCTCGTGACATAGTTCTGTTCAAACAGTAGCGAATCTGCCAGTACACATTTCTCATTAAGATTGGGGGCAAAAATCAATACATCAACCGGCAGTCTTGCCAAAGCCCTCAAAAAAATTGCCTCATTCTCATTTCTGCAGATGCCCATATGTATAAAGCAGCCCACATCCGTCTTTTTCCAATTTGCAAATAACAGTGAAGAATACCTCTTCATCCAGCAAACCAAATAGACAGCCTTGTTGGTAAGCTTATTCAGATTCATTCCAGGAACTTTTGCTTCCTGCAACATCATGTCTAGAAACGCTTTGCGCATCAATGCCTGTAAATCGTTACCTGCTGAACTTCTTATGTTATTGGACAAATCCAGCAGCATCTGGTCTTGCTTCTGATAAGTATTTCTCCTCTGAATTGAATTAATTTCATCCATTGAGGGCGCCGGTATTTCTCCGTCAACGATAACGAGTTTTCTATTGCTGTTTTTTATTTCTGTATTCAGCTTATATAGATCATTTAAATATGTTAACTTATCCTCAACGCCATTAATCCTGCAAAAGCAATTATAATAAAGATTAGGATCATTGCCTCTAACAGCGATTGGAGTCCTTACATCATCCAGGACATTCTTTCCTTTTATCCACGCATTTGTACAATTAGTAAAATTTGGAAGAACCCCGTACAATCTTTGATTATTAAAGGCTTCCTGTATATCTTTCTGTACAGTTTTCAAGCAGTATCCATTCGGGAACACTCCCATTCCTTGAATCTGCAATACATCGGATGTCTGCGATTGAGGATCTAATTTAAGATAGTTCTGATCCCCGTTATACTGCAAAAGGACCACATCGCAACCCGCATTTGACAGAATAGATATTAGCATCAATTCATAATTACTTATATCTGCTTCATAAAGTATCTTGGGAACATCATTATTCCCAAGCTGACTGACTATTCTTTCAAATTTGTAATAAAGCCAGCACATGAACTTAATATATGCATTTTTCAGCATATTATCATTTTTCCCAGCTTTTCGAAGTCCATCCAGGCAGTCGTAAATCGATGTTGCAACCGTATTAAGCTGGTAATCATTCATTCTCGGAAGCCACTTTTTCAGACTTGATGAGATAAATCCCAAACTCATCTGAAAATTCATGCCCATAATTTCATTGTAATAGGCAAGATTTTGGTCATTAGGATTCGGAATTCTCCCTTCAATTATGACACCTGCTTTTCTGGCTGCTTCATAGTAATCTCTTATGAATTTGTCAATGTTCTCGTTGTATCCGTTAATTCGATAAAAATAGACTCCTTTTGTCTTTCGATCCGCAAGCCCTTTAAAAAAATCATCCAGGGCTTCGATTTTTACATGATTCAACATTCGTACTCAGCCCCTATATCTGCTCATCTTATTCTTCGTCATTATGTACCCGAGCCATGCTCCAACGATTCCTCCTACGATATGCGTAAGGTTCGATACATTATCCGCAAGAAATATCCCTTCATATATTTGTTGGCCAATATATACAATCGTCACAATAATAAATGTCAATGGTATGCTTCCCTCTTTTATACTGGTAAAAGACGAAAGAAGAATTAATGCAAAAACCACACCGCTTGCACCTAGTAGCTGCGTGTGGGGGAATAGTATAAAATTCACAAGTCCAGTCACCAAAGCCGTTGCCAATATCACAAACAACATATTTGAAGAACCATATTTTTCTTCAAGCAAAGGACCAACAATCAGTATGATCATAATATTGCCTATAAAATGATTCCAATCCGCATGCCCAAAAATATGTCCTACAAATCTTAAATAGTGTCTGCTTATAACAATTAAAAATGCTCAAAAGCCTTGAAAATACTGATATTCTCGGCCGTATCTGGTATAATAGAGATGCATAGAAATACTCATTTTTCAAGAAAAACCTTGCACCTCGGAGAGTATCATGTACAAGTTTAATCGAAATCATCAGTTTTCATTATCGGATTTCAATCAGCCCATAGGACTGAAAATGAATCCGGAAAACCGCTGGGTGAAAAAGTCGGAAGCTATTCCGTGGTATGACATTGAACAACGTTATGCTTCGCTGTTTCCAAGCAATACCGGGATGCCGGCCAAACCACTGCAGGCGGCGCTTGGTTCTTTGCTAATACAAAAGCAGTACGGGTACTCTGACAGGGAGCTCGTTGAACAGATCAGGGAGAACCCGTATTACCAGTTCTTCATAGGGCTTCCCGGATACCAGGAGAATGCTCCTTTTGTTCCATCCCTTCTGGTAGAGTTCCGCAAAAGGCTAACGGATGAAGTGCTTTCAGAGATCAACGAGATGATCGCAGAATATAACCATCCTGATGACCATAACGGGGACGGAACCGGGGGAGATGACAGCTCATCAGATCCGGACGAGAACCAGGGAACGCTTATCCTCGATGCCACCTGCGCGCCACAGCAGATATCCTATCCACAGGATATAAACCTGCTGAATGAAGCCAGGGAAAACCTTGAGGCCATCCTTGACACGATCTGCTACGAGTACAATTACTACAAACCCCGGATGTACAGAGAGAACGCCCGAAAGGATTATCTGGCCCTTGCAAAATGCCGGAAGCGTTCTGCCAAAAAGATCCGGAAGGCCGTCAAGAAGCAGCTGCAATACGTGAGAAGGGATCTGGGATACATCGACCTTTATCTTGAACAGGACGATATCGAACTCACGGAAAAACAGGCCGCCCGCATAGACATAATCCGCAAGCTGTTCGAACAGCAGGAGTATATGTATAAAAACGGGACCCACAGCGTCAAGGACCGTATCGTGAGCATCAGCCAGCCATACATCAGACCGATCGTCCGTGGAAAAGCGAAGTCGCCCACGGAGTTCGGGGCAAAGCTCGATATGAGCATTGATGAAAACGGGATAGCGAGGCTTGAACGATTGTCATTCGATGCTTACAACGAATCTGATGTCCTTATCGGTTCGATAAAAAAATATTTCGAGCGGACAGGACATTACCCTGAAAGGGTACTGGTTGACCAGATCTACCGCAACCGAAGAAACAGGGCTTTCTGCAGGGAGCTTGGCATAAGGATGTCAGGGCCGGCACTGGGACGGCCTAAACAAATGACACCGGAAGCACACAGACAGTCCTATAACGATAACGTGGACCGGATAGAAGTAGAAAGAGGCTTCAGCCTTGCAAAACGCTGTTATGGTCTCGGACTCATACGAACAAAGCTCGATACAACAACCCGGAGTTCCATCGGATTATCAATCATAGCAATGAACTTGGACAGACTGACGGCGGTTAATTTTGTCAATATGCTGATTTCGATTTTTTCAAGGTACATATGGCAGAATAATCTGCCTCAAAAATCAATAGAGAGCATCATGGCTTGTGATGCTACTTATTGAGCAGACACTAAATATGTCAAAGGACTAAGAAGCGAAGATCGATATACGCTGAAAAGGGCGTTTGTTGAACGTCCTCCTGTTATAGCCCCCCAAAATAAGCGAAACAAAACACACTATAACAAACCCCAGTATCACAGGTGAGTTGAATGAAATATTCAGTTTAAACTTCTTCCCACTATCATTCATTCTTTTTCTCCTAACCCCTACCGCATCACGGTTTGCAGATTTGGCAAGGTTCATACCCCATATCTATTAGTTCTTCACGAGAAAGCTGAGATATTTCTTTGTTCTTATCGCTCATTTTTTCAACTCCCTCGCAGGTTTCATAATGAAATTTATGACTCCTTGTATTCAAAATGTATGTCTGTTGTGAGACATGTTCTCGCGTACCAGGAACTGTTACAGGAATATCTCCTTCCGGTTTCAATCCATCGCCCTTGGTGACTCCTTCACCAGTTACGAACTCAAGCATAGTTCCGTTGCTCTTGCAAACTATATCCCCTTGAAGATCCGTCCTGTATATCTCAGCTCCCACATCATGTAATCTGCTGAGAACCACTTCAGTAGGATGACCATAAGTGTTGCCTGCTCCTACAGAAATTACAGCATATTTCGGAGCCAATGTCTCAAGCCACTCCTTTGAAGTAGCATATTCACTTCCATGATGACCCACCTTTAATACATCACACTTTAAATCATATTGCCCATTTAAGATGTCTTGTTCTTCCGGAATCTCAGCATCTCCGGTTAGAACAAACGAGGTCATACCATATTCGATTTTTAATACAATCGAATTATTATTTATATCTTGGATGTTATGGTTTACCGGTCCCAGAACCGTTATTACAGCATCTCCGAGCTTCCAAATATCTCCTACTGCCGGATGTTCTATCGTACCTCCCTGCTCCGTCACATACTTTATAAATGACTCGTATGCCCTTCCTTCTCCCGGATCCACCGAGCAAAAGAACCGCTCCCCATGCGCTATATTAAGAGCTGCTGACAACCCTCCTACATGGTCATCATGAGGATGCGTACACACTACATACTTGAGGTCGGTTACTTCTCTTTCTTTGAGAAAACTATATATATGCTGTGAATACTCCGGGTAGCCACCGTCTATAAGCATCGATTCATCGTTGCAACGAACATATATGGCATCTCCCTCTCCAACATCCAAAAAAACCATTTCAAAGTCATAGCTATCATTGACCTTGTCGCCCACAATCAGTAGGCGTATCGACATTACAATTGCCGATACTGCAAGAAAGGCCAATATCGATACGATGACCAACTTGACCTTATTCAATACCTATTCCTCTTTCAGTCTACATCTTCCGTGGAACCATCGTCCTTAATTAACTCAAATTTGCAATCAAAGCCATATGCTGCCAATGCGGCAGGAATAATGGCCCAGGGCGCAAGCGAAGCTCCAACGACTCCACCCACCAATCCAACATTAACCGGAATAGACAATATAACCTTATCATCTTTTTTCATCTGAATCTTAGTTACATTGCCATCCTTAAACGCTTTTTTCAATTTTTCAACAATGGCATTAGTTTTTTCTTCCGGCTTAGAAGCTTCTTCTAATGCCACAATAGCATCGACCACATTACCATTGCTTTTTTCTAACGCTTCCTTAGCTTCAGAATATGAGACACCCGTTCGTTCTCTTACCTGATCTACAGCTTCCAATGTTATTTCCATGTGACACCTCCTTTATATTTATACCAGCGCCTTGCTTTGTTGCTACATTTTACATTATGCATCGCGTGCGAGTACTTATATTTTACAATATGTACATCATCAATGCAAGACTTATTTTAGTCATTTATCCGCATAAATTGCGGATTTAAGGCTCATCATTACCAATGCAAAAGCTGCATGGTTCATACCTGCCGGATTCCATATCCTCCTGAGTTAGCCGTCTTACCTCCTTGCCTTCTATCACGCCACAGTTTTTTAAGTGATACTTTTCGCCGGTTTTTGTGACATAATATTCTCCATATAGCGTCTGCTCAACTTTATAGTGCTGGTACTAGGTCACACATCCTATTACAATTATAAAAGATGCAACAACACTTATACACGCTATTTTGTGTTTCTTAAGCTTTTTCCCAAATGAATGGAGGAAATCCGGATGTAATACATAATGTACAAATTCATTAGCCTCATGTTCCTCTATCACATCAAGTCCTATCACTTTGTGATTCCTTGAATGTTCTAAATAAATATGCCCCTCTTCATGCAATAATACTATGAGCTTTTCCTCTTCATTAAGATCCTCGTTGACAAACACCAAGCGATACTTGTCATCTGCATAAATAAAACCTCTCGAATGCATCGCCATACTTTCCAGATTTAGTGTTTTTAATACCGTGCCAACCTCGTCTTCATTGTTAACTGCTCTAAAATATATAATCGTGTATCCCTGTTTTCTGATAATGCTTTCTACCAGATCACGATCTATCTCACCCGATACGCAGTCCCTTGAGAAACGATAAGCTGATTTTTTAACATCAATCATTTCTTATCCTTAATTTTTCTAATGGCCTTATCAACATCATCTAGCTTCTCTTCCTTTTCAGAAAAAGCATTTCTAAAATCAATGCCATCAAACGACTTAACGACCTCACTGCCGGACACACCCTTACATCTTGCATATTCAACCAACACCGTCGTTTTCAGCGCATGAATTGCGTGGTCATCCAATTCGCTTACCATTGACCAGAATTCGTCGTTCATCAAGGCTTCTTTTTTGTTTTCCACAGGCCTTCCATCATTGAACCTGTTTATCAACTCTGTCGGAAAAGCTGGTAAATCCCTGAGCTCATCATGTGTAGATACTATAGAATCAAACACCATAATCAAGGATAAATATGTTGACCAAGACATTTTCTTCTTTTTTAGCTCAATGGAAGAATATGTCTGTCTTGAAACTCCAACCAGGTATGCAAGTTCTCCT
>JAILMY010000116.1 GCA_024692165.1 Butyrivibrio sp.
AAAAATAGTGTTGACATTACCTTTCGAATCGTTATATAATACTTCTTGCGTTACGGCTTAAGCCAATATGTAACAGGTCACGGGGTGTGGCTCAGCTTGGCTAGAGCACCTGCTTTGGGAGCAGGGGGTCGCAGGTTCGAATCCTGTCACCCCGACTAGAGTTTAAGTAGTAACGATTACATATGCGGGTGTAGTTCAATGGTAGAACACCAGCCTTCCAAGCTGGATACGTGGGTTCGATTCCCATCACCCGCTTGAACAGAGCGCATATATCTGTTCCAAATGTGTCCGTAGCTCAGCTGGATAGAGCAACGGCCTTCTAAGCCGTGGGTCGGGGGTTCGAATCCCTTCGGGCACATTTCTTTTTTACCTTTTTGAATGAATGGTGGCTATAGCGTAGTTGGTTAACGCGCCAGACTGAGGTTCTGGAGATCGAGGGGTCGAGTCCCTCTAGCCACCCTTGAGCAGAGCACTTGCAGAGGTTGTTTCGAGGCTAGTGCGAGCCATGGGTGAACACTTGGCGAGGTTTTATCGAGTCTAGTGTGAATCCCAATAGTTTTACAGTAGTTAAGATAATGGGCTATCGCCAAGCGGTAAGGCACAGCACTTTGACTGCTGCATACGACGGTTCGAATCCGGCTAGCCCAGTTTGTTGCACCAGCAACGATGGATGCACGGAGTTTTTGTTTTTTATATGGGATACTAGCTCAGGTGGTAGAGCACTTGACTTTTAATCAAGTTGTCGGGGGTTCGAATCCCCCGTGTCTCATGTCAAATCCCTATCTTCATTTGAGGATCAGGGATTTCTTTTTAATCAAATGTACCTTCCGGAAGATGACGGGAGGGCACCGGATTAACTGCGGATATGGCGGAATTGGCAGACGCGCTGGATTTAGGTTCCAGTGGGCGACCGTGCAGGTTCAAGTCCTGTTATCCGCACTGAGAATCAGGACGTTTCGTAAGTTCATACGAAGCGTCTTTTTTTGATGTTTTTTCTCTTTTTGAGCCGGGATTTTACGCTATAATAGGGGAAGGAGCGATGGCGTATGAAACTGATCTTAAGAACAATGGGGAAATATAAATGGGCCATTATTCTGGCTATCTTTACTAAGCTTCTTGGTACCATGACAGAGCTGACTCTTCCCTATATTTTGGAATATATGATTGACCATGTGGTGCCTGCAGGAAACATGAGAGATGTTGTGCTGTGGGGACTTTTGATGTTTGTGGCTGCGATTCTTTGCCGGCAGCTCAATGTTATGGCCAATAGAAGGGCCATTAACAATGCTCACAAGATGAGCTTCGATGTGAGGCAGGCTCTTTTTAAGAAGACTGCCAATCTTTCCGGTGATAAGTTCGATTCTTTTGGACTTCCCAGTCTAATCAGCCGTATGACCAGTGACAGCTACAATGTGCAGGCTGCTGTGGCTCAGGTTCAGACCCTGTGCGTAAGGGCACCTATGATGCTATTTGGAGGCGTTATAATGACCCTTATCATGGACTGGGCTCTTGCCATGATCCTTATTGTAATGCTGCCATTTCTTATTTTTGTCGTTTTCTTTGTTTCATCCAAGGGAATCCCTTTGTACACCGGCGTTCAGGGCAAGCTTGATACAGTAGTCAGGATCATGCGTGAGAACATCACGGGAATTCGCGTGGTCAAGGCCCTTAGTAAAGGCGAATATGAGAAGAAGCGCTTTGCTGCGGCCAATGAAGACATGGCCAAAAGTGATATGAGGGCAGGAACCATAATGGCAATTCCCGGACCCTTCATGCAACTGTGCCTGAATATCGGCCTGACCATGGTTGTCATCTTCGGCGCCATCCGCGTTAACAGAGGACAGATGCAGCCGGGAGTTATTCTTGCTTTCCTTACATATTTCAATATGATCAACATGGGTGTTATGGGCCTTAACCGTATCTTTATGAGCATGAGTAAGGCCAGCGCCAGCGCCGACAGAATAGATAAGGTTTTAAGCACAGAGGATGGCTGGGACATAATAGCAGGTGGTGACTGCGGATCAGATCACATCAGATTCGACAATGTGAGCTTTTCCTATGGAAGTGAGAGCAAGACCGATGCAGACTTTGCCGGTGGGAAAAGAGAGAGGGCTCTGGAGAACATTTCTTTTACCCTTAATAAGGGGGAGAGTCTTGGAATCATTGGACCTACGGGATGTGGCAAGACTACCGTCATAAACCTTCTTATGAGGTTCTACGATCCGGATCAGGGCTCCATCACCATCGATGGACGGGATGTTAAGAGCTACGAAAAGGACGAGCTCAGGCGGAAGTTTGGCGTGGTTTTCCAGAACGATATGGTCTTTAATGATTCCATCAAAAACAACATCGATTTTGGAAGGGATATCTCACAGGAGATGCTTGATGCTGCGGCTACAGACGCGGTGGCAATGGAGTACATAGAAAGTCTTGATGGGAAAATGGAGTACATGGCCGCCATAAAGGGAGCCAACCTCTCCGGAGGACAGAAGCAAAGGCTTCTTGTCGCAAGAGCTCTGGCGGCGGATCCTGAGATACTTGTTCTGGATGACAGCTCCAGTGCCCTTGATTACAAGACCGACGCCACCATGAGAAATGCCATCAAGAAGAACCACAAGGACAGCACCCTTATCATGATTGCCCAGAGAGTCAGCAGTATCATGGGTATGGACCACATCATGGTAATGGACAACGGCACCTGCATCGGATACGGCACCCATGAGGAACTTATGGAAAATTGCCCGGTCTACAGGGAGACCTTTGAGATGCAGACCACATGATGCAGGCCTGCTTTGCAGCACATATTTTTATGATAAGAATTAAGTCTAGGAGGCATTATGCCGGGACCCGGAGATAGAGGAAAAGCAAAAGAAAAACCAAGGCACGCAAGAAGGACTCTGCGACGCCTGTTAAAGTATCTTATGGAGTATGCATGGGTTGTTCTTGTGATGCTTCTTTGTGCCTTTTTGAGCAACATCGGTAACCTTCTTGGACCGGACTTTGCTGGAAAGGCCATTAACGCTGCCAGTCAGGGAGCGGGAAAAGTTAATATCAATGAGGTTATACGATACGGTATCTTCATGTTGATCGCCTATGTCAGCGGCAATATTCTGAGCTTTTTTGTCAGCATCGGAATGATGCGTGTGGGCCGAAAGGTGGCAAGGAACATGAGACGCGACGTGTTCAACAAGCTCATGGAGCTGCCGGTGGGGTACTTTGACAGGCATCTTGCCGGTGACATCATAAGCCGCGTGTCCTATGACATTGACGTGGTTTCCACCAGCCTTTCATCGGATGTGGTGCAGATCCTCACCAGCTTTGTCACTGTTATCGGAAGCTTTGTGATGATGTGCATTATTTCTCCGCCGCTGGTGCTCTGCATGGTATTTACAATTCCGGTATCAATTCTTTTTACAAGGTACATGGGAAAAAGGACGAGGCCGCTTTACAGGCTACGAAGCCTTGCCTACGGTGAGATGAATGGTTTTGCAGAGGAGATGTTCACGGGACAAAAGACAATCCTTGCCTATGCCCATGAGGACTATGTCTGCGACAGGTTTGAGGCCATAAACAGAAATGCAGCTGAGGCTTATCGCGATGCGGACAGCCTTGGAATGACCATGGGACCCACCATCGGAATGATCAGTAATATTGGTCTTGCGGCCATCGGCCTTGGGGGCGCCATGCTCTATATGAGAGGGATTGTTGGAATCGGCCAGATCTCCAGCTTTATCCTATACAGCAGAAAGTTTTCGGGCCCGATCAATGAGATATCAAACATCATAAATGAAATTTTCAGTGCGCTGGCAGCGGCAGAGAGAGTTTTCCAGCTGCTGGATGAGACTGAGGAAGTAAAGGATATAGATGGGGCAAAAGAACTTGTGGGAGCCCGGGGAAGCGTTGAAGTAAAGGACGTGGATTTTGGATATCTCAAGAATAAGATCGTCCTTAAGAACTTCAATATGAAGGCGGAGTCTGGACAGACCATAGCCATTGTAGGCCACACCGGAGCCGGTAAGACCACCATCATAAATCTGCTGATGAGGTTCTATGATGTGAACGAGGGCGCCATCTTTGTGGACGAGAACGAGGTTAAGACATATACTCTTCAGAGCCTTAGAAAGAATTACTCAATGGTGCTCCAGGATACCTGGGTGTTTAACGGCACTATTTTTGACAATATCGCCTATGGAAAAGAAAATGCCACAATGGAGGAGGTTGTTGAAGCTGCCAAGTCGGCTCATATCCACAACTATATCATGAGGCTTCCAAAGGGGTATAATACTGTTATAAGTGAAGATGGTGGAAACATAAGTAAGGGGCAGAAACAGCTTATTACCATAGCCCGCGCCATGCTCTATGACACCAGCATGCTGATCCTGGATGAGGCCACCAGTAATGTGGATACTTCCACTGAGAGGAAGGTGCAGAAGGCCATGAGAAGTCTTATGGCCGGCAAGACCAGCTTTATCATCGCCCACAGATTATCCACCATCAGAAACGCGGATAACATTCTTGTGGTGGATGAAGGCAACGTGGTGGAGCAGGGAGACCACGACTATCTTATGAGTAGGAAGGGAGCATACTACGCCCTTTATCGCAGTCAGTTTGAGTAGGAGAATATGAGTAACGAGATTAGTACAAAAGAAAATAAAATAATCGAAGGCCCCATTGTAAGAGGAATGCTTGGATTTTTCTGGACTCTTTTACTGGGGGCTTTCTTTCAGCAGTTCTATAACACTGTTGATGCGATCATAGTAGGTAAGGCCGTTGGAAGTGATGGTCTTGCTGCTGTGGGCGGATCGGCAGCCATGGTGGTTAATCTCTTTGTGGGCTTTTTTATGGGCCTTTCATCGGGAGCCACCGTTGTAATAGCCCAGTTCTATGGGGCCGGTAGAAGAGAAGAGGTAAAGAAGGCTGTGCATACCGCTGTGGCCATGGCTATAGCAGGAGGCCTGTTTATCACCATTGTGGGCCTTTTGGTATCTTCATGGATAATCAGGATGATGAAGACCCCGCCGGAGGTTGTGGAAGCTTCTACGGCCTATCTGAGGATCTTTTTCCTGGGGATGGTGGCCAACCTGGTCTACAATATCGGCGCAGGAATCCTGAGGGCTATCGGCGATTCAAAAAGACCTCTTTATGTTCTGATCATCAGCTGCTTTGTGAATATTTTCCTGGATGTGTTCTTTGTTATTATCCTGGGCCTTGGAAAGCTGGGAATCACTCAGGGCGTTATAGGCGTTGCTGTGGCTACAGTTATGTGCCAGATCATCAGCGGCGTGATCGTGGTTTTGATGCTGGTAAGGAGCAAAGATTCCTACAGGCTTTATTTAAGGGAAATCGGATTTGATAAGGAAATGCTTTTAAGGATTGTGAAGATCGGCTTTCCTGCAGGTATTCAGACCACCATGTACACCCTTTCAAATATGCTGATCCAGGCTTCAATAAATGAATTCGGAAAAGATGCGACGGCAGCCTGGGCGGCCTACGGCAAGATAGACGTGCTGTTCTGGATGACCATGAGCTCCCTGGGAACGGCGGTAACTACCTTCGCCGGGCAGAACTTCGGTGCCGGCAAGTACGACAGAGTTCGCAGCAGTACAAGATATGGTTTTACTATCGCTGCTGTCATTACTATTCCTCTCAGTATTTTGCTTTATCTGTGGGGCAAGGGATTTTTGTACATCTTTGTGGACGACAGTCAGGTTATAAGTATCGGTGTGCAGATGATAAGATTTCTGGCGCCGTTTTATTGCACTTACATCGGAGTTGAGGTTTTTTCCGGAGTACTCAGGGGCATGGGATCAGCTCTTGTACCGATGATGATCACCTTAAGTGGAATATGTTTGCTTCGTGTAAGCTGGATCCTGCTGGTGTTCCCAACCCATAAGTCCCTTGAAACAGTGGAGATGAGCTATCCCATAACATGGATCACCACGTCGCTGCTGTTTTTGATCTATTATTTGTGGTATGTGAAGAGAATAAAATAGGCAGGCGATGATGTGGAGTTTGCCATCGGATAGGTCGCAATTTGAAGGAAGATATTGAATAAAGTGTCATCTGCAAGCGGATTTGAAAACGAAAGTGAATATAGGAGCTGCGTGCTTTGCCCCAGAAAATGCAAAGTAGACAGAACTGTGAAGGCGGGCTATTGCCGTGAGCTTGCAGAGCTCCACGTGGCGAGGGCTTCTCTTCATATGTGGGAGGAACCATGCATATCTGGGAAAGGAGGCTCCGGCACAGTTTTCTTTTCCGGTTGCAATATGGGATGCGTCTTCTGCCAGAACAGGGCGATTTCAAAGGGCGAAGTGGGAAAGATAATAACTCTTGAGCGCCTTGTAGACATATTCTTTGAGCTGGAGGATCAGGGAGCTAACAATATCAACCTGGTGACAGGAGATATGTTTATTCCCACTATCAGAAAGGCTATCGAAAGGGCCAGGAGCAGAGGGATAAAGATTCCGTTTTTGATGAATACTTCATCCTATATCAATGTGGAGATTCTGCGAACCCTGGAGGGGCTCATAGATATTTATCTGCCGGATTTTAAGTACATCAGGGAGCAGGATGCGATCCGCTACAGCAATGCACCGGGCTACGTGGAAGCTGCCAGGGCTGCCATCGCGGAAATGGTCCGGCAGCAGCCGGAGTGCGTATTTGACGACGAAGGTGGCAAGGCGGATGAGCAGAGGGATGATAAGATAAATACGGATAGAACAGGAGACAAAAGTGATGAGGCTTATGCAGAACCTGGCATGCTACGAAAGGGCGTCGTGGTCCGTCACCTTCTGATGCCCGGGATGCTGATCCAGGCAAAGCTCATTGTGAAGTACCTTTACGACACCTATGGGGACAGCATCTATATCAGCCTGATGAATCAGTTTACCCCAAATGAAGAGCTTGAAGGCTTTCCTGAGATCAACCGAAAGGTTACAGATTCAGACTACGATAGTCTCATCGATTACGCCGCCCAGATCGGCGTTACCAAGGGCTTCATGCAGGTTGGAGAAACCGCCACCGAGAGCTTCATCCCAGATTTTGATTGCAGAGGAGTGTGAGTTGGTGCCCATCAGCATGTGCTGTTTTGGGCTGAGACAGACTTTTTTGAAATTAGTACCCAAGAAAAATTTCTGATTTTGGGCTGTAATATGTGAATTGAAAAATAGTACCCAAGAATTTTATAAAAATCCTGGGTACTATTTTTGATTTTTAGATATATGCCCAATTTTCGAAAAAATCTGTGGGTACTTTTTTTAAATTGTTACCGTACAGCCCAAAATGATCAAAAATCCTTGGGTACTTTTTTCAGAATAGCCTGATATAGCCCAAAAGCTCACGGCTTGAATCAACTGCCTCGAGCCAGCTGGTTTGCGTTAGTTGCCGGCGGCTACGCTTGCGTCGACTTCGTTCACAACGGAGTCGGGAGCGGCCTGCTCTGCAGGTGCCGGCTGAGCTTCAGGATTGGCAGTGGCTGCAGCTGCGGCAGCTTCTGCGGCGGCCACGGCATTGGCCTGCTCGATGGCGATAATATCCTGAATGTTGGGTTGCATCATAAATTCTGTAGTGTGGTGACACTGGTTCAGCACACGGGTCTCAACACCGTTCTCATCTGTAACGGTTGTATAAGCTGAGTTGGTAGGATTGTAATTTACAAATCCTGACTGAAGAGCTGCCGGAACCTCAGGTGTAAGCTCGAACACACCGGCTGTCTTGAATGGACAAAGCTCTGTGGCAGGGCATCCGTCTATTGCACACATGGTGCCTGCATAGTGGACATCACAGCTTTCGGTTGGTACTGTACCTTCTTCGAAGTATTCCTGCATCAGAGTTCCGTTGCACAGTCCCTCGATAGGCTGCTTGCCTGATCTTGAGCAGACAGTGGCTGTCACGATTCCTGAAGGAACATTGAAGGAGGAGTAAGGCAGATTCTCGTGAATCCTTGACATTACCTTTCTCCAAAGGGTCTTGGAAAGGTTACGGCCATCGCCCTTAGGAATGATAACGTTGTTGTCGTATCCGGTCCATGTGGTTGCTGTGTAATAGTTGGTGTAACCGGCAAACCAGACATCTCTGTAGTCTGATGTTGTTCCTGTCTTACCGGCAATCTGAGTTGTGCCGAAGTTTACGGATGTAGCTGTTCCTCCGGTTACAACATCCTCCATGGCGCTGGTGAGAAGGAATGCAGTAGTTTCTTTTATGATACGCTTTGAGTTAGGTGTTGTATTATCAAGAATAACATTGCCATCGTGATCAACAACCTTGGTGTAGAGCTTGGGCTCGATATATACACCGCCGTTGGCAATGGCTGCATAAGCTGCGTTAAGTTCGAAGTTCTTTACACCGTAGGTAAGTCCGCCAAGAGCGGTAGACTGCTGAATATCGGAGTAAACCTTGCCGTTGATTGTGACGCCGTCGGTCAGTGTTGTGAATCCGAAGTTCTTAAGGTAGTCATAACCAAGCTGTGGTGTGATAAGTGTAAAGGCTTCAACCGCAATAACGTTCATGGAATCTCTGATGGCTGTTCTTACAGTGTTAAGTCCTCTGTATTCAGAGCCCCACCAGTTCTTAACCAAAGTGCCGTTATCATAAGCATAAGGAGCATCGTTAAATACTGTAGCAAGGGTAAGACCTGCGCTGTCGATACCGGGAGCATAGGTTGAAAGAACCTTGTAGGTTGATCCCGGCTGACGATAGCTGTCTGTGGCACGGTTCAGGGTACGGCTTGCAGTCTTCTGACCACGGCCGCCTACCATGGCTACGATGTAGCCGGTGCTCTGTTCCTCAACAGTGATGGAAACCTGTGGCTGAGGAACCAGTGAGTATTTCTCGCCGAGAACCTTGTCAGTATCCGACATGACAGCCGCCTTATAGTTTTCTATAGCTTCAAGGGCTTCCTCTTCGGAATTGTAGAGCATGTCAAAGCCCTTTTTCTGCTCCCTGTAGTAAGCCTGGAACATCTCGCTGCTGTGGTTGGTTACTGTGCCGTCAGCAGCCTCAACTGAAAGCTCATAGCTAAGGAGCCACTGTGTTCCTGCGGGATAATTCTCCTCGTTGCTGAAAACATCATCACAGATAGCTTGAATATCAGGATCCTGGGTTGAATAGACTCTAAGACCGCCACTGTATAAAAGAGTAAAGGCCTGAGTCTCATTGTATCCTGCAGCAACAAGATCATCCAGAACATCATTGGTAAGTGCGTCAACAAAGTAGGAGTTGATGGTGTTATCACCGCCGGTCTCCTGGTTTACATTCTGGATCCTTGAATAAACATCATCGGTAATGGCCTTGTCATACTCAATCTGAGTGATGTAACCCTGGTCAAGCATCTTGTTAAGTACTCTGGTCCGTCTCTCGGTATTCTTGTCCGGATGAGTAATGGGATTGTATCTGCTTGGGTTCTGGGTTATAGCCGCAATTACCGAGCACTCTGAAAGGGTGAGTTCGCTGACGGATTTGTTGAAGTATCTCATTGAAGCAGCCTGAACACCCAGGGTATTTGAACCAAGGTTGATCGTGTTCAGATAGTTCAAAAGAATGTCCTGCTTGCTCATGGTCTTTTCCAGCTGGATAGCCAGATACTGCTCCTGAATCTTACGTTTTACGCTCTGGAGCTTGGTCTCATTGGTCCATCCTGAAAAGACGTTGTTCTTAAGAAGCTGCTGGGTAATAGTAGAAGCGCCCTGTGAAAAATCAAAGCCGGACTTGATACCCTCAAAGGCAGCTCTTATGATACCCTGAATATCGATTCCGTTGTGATCATAGAATCTCTCATCCTCGATGGCAACAAAGGCGTGAGCCAGATTCTCGGGAATCATATCCCAGGTTACAGGGATACGGTTTGAATCCGTTGAAACCAGCTTGGCAATCTGATTGCCGTCTGTATCATATACAAATGTTGAGAATCCCTTTGGTGTAACGCTGATATTGGAAATATCGGGAGCAGTGTCTCTGATACCGTTAAATACACCAATTCCCGCGCTGGTGCCAATGATCACAGCACCTAAGAAAAGGGCAATAATTATGTAGAGCCCAAAAAGACTAAGTTTTTTACCCCATTTATCGGTTCCGGAGTTGAGCGTCCGGGCCTGTGTTACAATTCCTCTTTTTCCGTAATTCATTTAGTTAAAACCTCGCTTGAAAGCCTATGTAATCTGGTCATAGTTAAAGCATTATATTATCTTAACCTAACGATTATAACATGAAATGGCTTAAATATAAAGAAAATGGTATACTTAAGGTCATGAGTAACGTATCTTCTTATAAAATTATAAAGACAAACGGCACCGGCGAGATCGTTGAGAAGAAATCAAGGTTCATCGCCAACGTGTTTTATGTGGAAAATCAGCAGCAGGCTGAGGAAAAAATAGCTGATATCTCTAAGAAATACTGGGATGCCAAGCATAACTGCTATGCCTATGTAATAGGAGTAAACAGCGAGAATACCAAGTGCAGTGATAACGGAGAACCTTCAGGTACAGCAGGCAAGCCTATCCTGGAGGTTATCACCGGGGCAGGCATAACAAATGTGCTTATTGTTGTCACCAGATATTTCGGAGGCGTGCTCCTTGGCACCGGAGGTCTTGTCAGAGCCTACACTCAAGCAGCTCAGGCAGGGCTGGCGGCTTCTGAGATTGGCGAAAAGATTTTTTCCCAGATGCTGACTATTAAGGTTGGCTATAACATGATTAATGGTGTACAATACTATCTCTCACAGAATGAGATTGAGATTCTGGAGTCCCGTTACGAAGCCGATGTTTCGTTTGATATCTGCGTAAAAGAGGCAGATGTGGAGCGGGTAATGGACGGACTCACCCAGAAGTGCGAGGGCCAGATCGAAATCATAAAAGGAGATATAGGGTATTATTAAATGGGAGGAAACGGGGAACAGATAAATGCAAAAGAAGGAAAGAGTATATTCTATAGATTTGCTGGAAAGTATCGCGATGCTTTTTGTTATCGCTTATCACGGTACAAATTACGGCTTTGAATTTCTGGATGACAGTAGAAATGTTTTCTACTATTTAAGCTACTTTTTCAGATCAATTGTTAGCTGCGCTACGCCATTGTTCTTTTTTGCCAATGGATACCTGTTATTGAACCGGGAATTTAATCTGAAGAAACATATCAGGAAGTGCATCAAGCTTGTAATAATCACCGCTGTGTGGGCGGTAATTTACATGTTTATGATAATGAATTTTAAACATGAAATCCTATCACCCAAGGAATTCCTATGGGGCATATGGACATGGAAACAGGACTGGATCAATTTTTTGTGGTTTATTCCTTCGCTTATAGTGATATATATCTTTCTTCCACTTATCAAGACCGCATTTGATCATAACCGGGAGGCGTTTTATTTCTTTACGATTATCACCGCTATCCTGACCTTTGGAAATGTATTCCTGAATATATGTTGTTCAATAGCTTCAAATGTAGTATTAGGAACCAATGAGATTTATCATACAAACTGGTTTAATAACTATAATCCATTCAGAAATATATACGGATATACCATAGTGCATTTTTGCGTAGGCGGAATAGCACCGGAGTTAAAAAAGAAAATAAGATTTCTCGATAGACCGAGGAATACCATTTTTGTTATTTTGCTTTCAATGCTTGGATTAACTGTGACCGGTGTGGTTTTGTCCAGAATCCAGAATGATTACTGGGATGTTGTATGGAATGGCACTGAAACGGTATTTACTTTGATAAATGTATTTTGCATTTACTCCTTATGTACCGAATATAAGGGAAAAGAGAACTGGTTCAGGAAAATAATATGTGCAATATCAGTCAACACATTGGGAATCTATTTCCTGCATATGGCGGTCCTTCCGTTTGTTGGCGCTTTCATCTACAGTGTGGACTTTTTATATAACGTACCGGGCAATCTGCTTTACGGAGTACTTACTCTTTTGGCCACCCTGGGACTGGTTCTTGTTTTCAAGAAGATACCACTGTTAAAAGAACTTGTTCAGTAAATAAAAAAGCGGATAAATAATGATGATCTGATTCACCATTATCTATCCGCTATTATTTTATCTATTATTTCTTGAAGCTTGCTCTCTTACGGAGTGTAGGATCAAGTATTCTCTTTCTGATACGAAGGCTTGTAGGTGTTACCTCCAAAAGCTCGTCGTTGTCGATGAACTCGATACACTGCTCAAGGGACATGATCCTTGGTGGAACAAGTCTTAAAGCTTCATCTGAAGATGATGTACGAGTATTGGTAAGGTGCTTGGTCTTGCAGACATTAACCTCAACGTCCTCACTCTTTCCGCTGGTTCCGATAACCATTCCTGAGTAAACCTTGTCACCGGTCTTGATGAAGAGCTGACCGCGGTCCTGAGCATTGAAGAGTCCGTATGCTGTAGCTTCACCTGTCTCAAAGGCGATAACTGAACCTGTCTTACGATAGCTCATATCTCCCTTGTATGGAGCATATCCATCGAAAATAGTATTGATGATACCATTACCCTTTGTATCTGTCATGAACTCGCCTCTGTAACCGATAAGTCCACGGGAAGGAATGTTGAACTCGAGACGTGTATAACCACCGTTGCCGGCACCCATGTTTACGAGTTCACCCTTTCTCTCACCAAGCTTCTGGATAACGCTTCCGGAGAACTCGTCAGGAACATCGATGTAGCACTTCTCCATAGGCTCGAGCTTGTGACCCTGCTCGTCTGTGTGGTAGATAACCTCAGCCTTACTTACTGCGAACTCAAAGCCCTCACGGCGCATTGTCTCGATAAGAACTGAAAGGTGAAGCTCACCACGACCTGAAACCTTGAATGTCTCTGTTGTATCTGTATCTTCAACACGAAGAGAAACGTCTGTGTTAAGCTCTCTGTAAAGTCTGTCACGAAGGTGTCTTGATGTTACGTACTTACCTTCCTGACCTGCAAGAGGAGAGTCATTAACGATAAAGTTCATTGAAATAGTTGGCTCAGAGATCTTCTGGAATGGGATAGCAACCTGCTCATCAACTGAACAGATAGTGTCACCGATCTTAAGATCCTCGATACCTGAAATGGCAACGATTGAACCGATCTTAGCCTCTGTAACCTCAACTCTTCCAAGCCCGTCGTACTCATAGAGCTTGGAAATCTTGGTCTTGATGCGTCTGTCTGGCTCGTGATGGTTAACAACGATAACATCCTGGTTAACCTTAACAACACCGTTGTCTACCTTACCTACACCGATACGTCCAACATACTCGTTGTAGTCGATTGTACTGATAAGCACCTGAGTACCAACCTCAGGATCTCCTACAGGAGCCGGGATGTAGTTGATGATTGTGTCAAGAAGAGGCTTCATATCAGGGCCCTGCTCATCAGGTGAAAGAGAAGATGTGCCGGCCTTAGCTGATGCAAATACGAATGGGCAGTCGAGCTGCTTGTCATCTGCACCAAGGTCCATAAGAAGCTCAAGAACCTCGTCGATAACTTCGTTAGGTCTTGCCTCAGGTCTGTCAATCTTGTTTACGCAAACGATAACAGGAAGACCAAGATCCATTGCCTTACCAAGAACGAACTTTGTCTGTGGCATAGGGCCTTCGAAAGCGTCAACCACAAGGATAACGCCGTTAACCATCTTAAGTACACGCTCAACCTCGCCGCCGAAATCAGCATGGCCAGGAGTGTCGATGATATTGATCTTGATGTCCTTATATGTGATAGCTGTGTTCTTAGACATGATGGTGATTCCACGCTCTTTCTCGATATCGCCGGAATCCATAACACGCTCAACTACCTCCTGACCTGCACGGAATACACCGCTCTGACGAAGAAGTCCGTCTACAAGAGTGGTCTTACCATGGTCAACATGGGCTATTATCGCAATGTTTCTAACATCATTTCTAGTCTGCTTCATAAATTACTCCTTATTAATATGTGAAATACCGTTTTTTATTTCAAACTAACGTAGTATATCACGCATTTTTTCTATGTTCAACCAAAAAAGTACACTAAAATATTAAAATTTGTATTAATTCTTTTGTGCATATAAGTTCATGAATGGCTATATCGCAAATGCAGATAAAACCTTGCATTCAGTCCTCTGATGGCATATAATTAACACACTTGTGTGACTTTAAAGTGTTGCAGAGTTAAAGGAAATAGTAGAAAGGGGATAGTTACAATGAAAGCAAAGTTTTCGCCATATTTAAGCGGAATCGCTGATGGAATAAAAGAGCTGATCGCAGAGCTTAAAAAGAGCTACGACTATGTCAGCGTTCTTTCCACAGATTCCGTAGGCTTTACTGTTAGCGTTTCACAGCGTTCCAAGTCCATTCAGGGCAAGACAATGATGACAGAGAGAGGCAATGTTGTCAGGGTGTATAAAGATGGTCTCTACAGTGAGTATGCTTTTAATCTTTTTGATCCTTCCAAGGCAAAAGAGACTGCGGAGAAGATCAAGAAGATCCTTGATTCACAGCTTGAAGTGATCAAGGCAACAAGCACCAAGGTTTATGATACAAAGAAGCTCTCTGATGAGAAGCAGGAGCTCTTTGTGGAGATGGAGTGCAGAACAGTGCCTGAGGAGACTGACCTCAGTGCTCTCGTTGAAAAGTTCCAGAAGATCAGCGACGAGGGGGTATCTTTTTCTGATGAAGTCCTTGAGTGCATGGTTGGAGGAAGATCAACACACATCTGCAAAATGTTCCTTACTGAGAACAAGGACCTTCGCCAGAGCTATGTAGCCTCTGACGGATATGTATATATGATGGGAGCAAGAGGTGACAAGCAGGATACTGCGCATGTCGGTGTATCTGACAGAGAAGGTCCTGATATTTTCGATGTGTTTACAGAGACTGTTAAAACTGCATTCAAAGACCTTCAGGACAATCTTGGCTCCAGTCACATTGAGCCCGGTGAGTATGAGGTTATTACTACACCTATCGTTACAGGACTTATTGCTCATGAGGCCTTTGGACATGGCGTTGAGATGGATATGTTTGTTAAAAACAGAGCACTGGGTGCTGAGTACATTGACAAGCGAGTTGGTTCTGACCTTGTAACAATGCACGAGGGTGCAACTGTTGTTAAGGATGCATCCAGCTATGCCTTTGATGATGAGGGAACTTTGGCCGGTGACGTGATCGAGATCCAGAACGGTATCCTTAAGACAGGTATATGCGATGCTCTTGCAGCGCTTCGTCTTGGCTGCGAGCCTACTGGAAACGGTAAGCGTGAGAACTTCGAGCATAAGGCTTACACAAGAATGACCAACACTATGTTTGATGCCGGAACATCAACCAAGGAAGAGATGATCGCATCAGTTAAGAAGGGATATCTTCTTGATGGATTCTTCTCCGGAATGGAAGATCCCAAGCATTGGGGAATCCAGTGCATCATCGCAAGAGGTTATGAGATCATCGATGGAAAGCTTACGGGCAAGGTGGTTTCTCCTGTTGTCATGACCGGATATGTACCTGATCTTCTGGGTTCAATTTCCATGACAAGTAAAGACTATGAGTCTTTCGGTACAGGAATGTGCGGAAAGGGTCACAAGGAATGGGTTAAGACTGTTGACGGAGGCCCATATCTTAAGGCTGTTGCCAGACTTGGATAATTGGGGAGGGAAAATAGATGACTGAAAAGATTATTGAACTTTTAAAAAGCTCAGGCGTCGACGGCTGGGAAGTAGTCGATAAGGTGACTGAGGCCTGGGAGTTTTACTTTATAAAGCACGAGCTTGATCAGAACAGGGTCAGAGACGTGGAGCATATTTCAATTGAGGTCTTCAGAAAACTGGAGGATGGAAAGTTCCTTGGAAGTGCTTCTGAGGAGATTGCGCCCACAGCTACAGAAGCAGAGGCTAAAAAGCTCATAGAGGATCTTTATGAGAGAGCCGCATTTGTCAAGAACCCATATTACGAGCTGGGTAAAAAGAGTGAAGTACTTAAGAACCAGGATTTTGATCCCAAGAAGATGGCACAGGATTTCATTGAGGCCCTCGCTGAGGTTCCTGAGACTTCCACTGAGTATATCAACTCCTACGAGATTTTTGCCGAGAAGATAAAGAAGCGCTTTGTTAATTCCGAAGGCGTTGATATGACTGTAACTTATCCAAGCTCCACTGTTGAGGTTGTGGTAAATGCCAAAAATGAGGAGCACGAGATTGAGCTTTACAACATGTACAACTCAGGCACCTGTGACAAAGAAGCTCTGAAAAAAGAGATTGCTCTTTCCCTTAAATATGGCAAGGACAGACTTCATACTGTTCCTACTCCTGCCATCAAGAAGGCTCCGCTGGTGCTTTCCACAAAGGATACTGTGATGGTTGGCCAGTGGGCAGCAATGAAAATGCACGTTGCCATGGTATTCAGAAAGATGTCCAATTGGGAGATCGGAAAGCCGATCTGCGATGATGTTAAGGGTGACACCTTTACCATGAAGTCGGTAAAAGAGCTTCCTAATTCCTCCAAGAATATCGGAATGGACAGCGAAGGAAATGTCGTAAGAGACATGGATATCATTAAGGACAATGTTCCTCAGAACTATTGGGGTGACCGCCAGTTTGGCTATTACATGGGCATCAAGGACATATTCATGCCTAACAACTTCGAGCTTGAGGGCGGAAAAAGCTCAGAAGAGGAACTCAGACAGGGCACATTCCTTGAGGTTGTTGAGTTCTCAGACTTTAGCGTAGACAATTTCACAGGAGATATAGCCGGTGAGATTCGTCTTGGCTATTGGCACGATGGAGACAAGGTTGCTGTTGTTTCCGGAGGTTCAGTATCGGGAAGTCTTCCTGAGCTTATAAAGGACATCCGCTTCTCCAAGGAGCAGAAGCAGTATGATTCTTACGTGCTTCCTGCAGTAATCAGGATCGCTGATGTTACAATAGCCGGTGTTGAGTGAACTTATCATGCACGACTTATCATGCTCACATGATGGGAAAAAATGTCATTGTGTTGACATGATATTGACACTGTTGTAATATTTAAAAACAAAGAGATAGAGGTTGCGTATTTAATGAGTAATTCTGTGGATGCGGAAGGCGCAGATGAAGCAGAACGGAAGGTGAATACGCCGAAAGGCTTAGCATCCTTACAGCTGGGTACTTGGGCATGCAGTTAAGAACTGTATGACTGTCATCGCAAGATGGGGCGCTATCAAAAATATTCTTTTGATTTTCTGGAAGATTATTCTGACGGCTCATCGTTTCGTGCGATGGGCCGTTTTTTTACAGCCCCGTACGGATTGGAACCACAATTGTAAGATAGTTATCAAAAAAAGAGGAGAGCATTATGGCAATTTTTAAGGGAGCAGGCGTTGCGATTGCAACTCCATTCAAGGAAAACGGGGAAGTAAATTATGAAGAGTTCGAGCGTCTTATTGAGTTCCAGATTGAAAACGGAACAGATGCCATCATAGTTTGCGGAACAACAGGTGAAGCAGCTACCATGTCCGAAGAGGAACACATGGATGTTGTTAAGTTCTGTATTGATAAGGTAAATAAGAGAATTCCTGTAATTGCAGGAACCGGCTCTAACTGCACAGAGACAGCGGTTAATCTTTCAAAGCTGGCTGAGGAGTACGGCGCAGATGGACTTTTACAGGTAACTCCATATTACAATAAGGCAACCCAGAGCGGACTTATTGCTCATTTCACAGCTGTTGCCAAGGCAGTTAACATCCCGATTCTTCTTTACAATGTTCCAAGCAGAACCGGTTGTAACATGCTCCCTGAGACAATTGTTAAGCTTTGCCGCGAGAATAAGAACATCGTGGGTGTTAAGGATGCCGTAGGTAATATTTCTCAGACCATCAAGACCATGGCACTGGCTGAGGGCTGTGTTGATCTCTATTCCGGAAATGATGATGAGATCGTTCCTATCATGTCTGTTGGCGGTCTTGGAGTTATCTCAGTTCTTTCAAACGTCGCACCAAGACAGACTCATGAGATCTGCCAGAAGTGCCTTGAGGGTGACTTTGCTGCAGCCCGTGAGCTTCAGTTCAAGGCATATCCTCTTGTGAAGGCTCTTTTCTCAGAGGTTAATCCTATTCCTGTTAAGAGCGCTCTGAAGATGATCGGTTTCGCAGCAGGTCCACTTCGTCTTCCTCTTACAGAGATGGAGCCTGAGAATCAGGAGAAGCTTAAGGCTGAAATGAAGAAATACGGTCTGATCTAAATGATATAGACGTCAGAAGACGTAAATGATAATAGGAAGCTCGCAGTAATTGCGGGCTTCTCTTTTAAAGAGACTTATAATCCGCTGCCTTTATTGGCAAGAAAACATAAGACAAGGAGAACGCAAATGACAAAAATGATAATGCACGGCTGCAATGGCCGTATGGGACATATGATCATTGATCTGGTAAAAGAGGATGAGAACATAGAGGTAGTTGCCGGTGTTGATGCCTTTGGCGAAAATAGCTATGATTTTCCTGTATTTAAGAGCCTTTCGGAGTGCAATGTGGAGGCAGATGTTATTGTGGACTTCACAAGTGCTTCTGCAGTTGATGGCCTTCTTGAGTTCTGCGTATCCAGGAAGATGCCTGTAGTTCTTTGTTCCACAGGACTTTCAGAGGCTCAGCTTGATAAGGTAAAAGAGGCTTCTAAGAGCATAGCAATCCTTAAGTCAGCAAACATGTCCTACGGAGTGAATGCTCTTATAAAGATTCTTAAGGAGGTTTCTCCTTTATTTGCGGCTGCAGGCTTTGATATTGAGATTGTAGAAAAGCACCACAATCAGAAACTGGATGCGCCAAGCGGAACAGCCATTGCTCTTGCAGACAGCATTAACGAGTCATTAAGTAATGAGTACGAGTATGTTTATGACAGAAGCACCAGAAGAGAGAAGAGACCTGTAAAGGAGATTGGAATCTCTGCAATCCGCGGCGGTACAATCGTTGGCGACCACGATGTAATTTTTGCCGGCAAGGATGAGGTTGTAACTCTTTCTCACAGAGCATACTCAAGAGCAGTATTTGGAAAAGGGGCCATTGAGGCAGCTAAGTTCCTGGCAGGGAAAGGTGCCGGAATGTATGATATGGCAGATGTGCTTGCCTGACCTTCTTGTTTGAAACTGAGAGGATAGCTGATGAGATTCAGACCATGTATTGATATTCACAACGGGAAAGTGAAACAGATTGTAGGCAGCAGCCTTCAGGATAAAGGCGACAGTGCCAGAGAAAATTTTGTAGCATCAAAGGATGCGGTATTCTATGCCAGGATGTACCGGGAACTGGGACTGACCGGCGGGCATATAATCCTGCTTAATCCGGTGGACAGCCCATACTATGAGAGTACAAAGCGACAGGCTATGGAGGCGCTGTCCGGATGCCTTGATCTTATGCAGATCGGAGGCGGAATCAATGCGGACAATGCGGCGGAGTTTCTTGAGGCCGGCGCATCCCATGTGATAGTTACTTCCTACGTTTTTAAGAACGGCAGGATCAATTATACGAATCTTAAGAAGCTGGTGAAGGCTGTAGGGAAAGATAAGATTGTTCTGGATCTTTCCTGTAAGGCAGCAGGAGATGAATATTTTATTGTCACCGACAGATGGCAGAAGATGACTGATGTCAGACTCTGCGCCGAGACACTGGATGAGCTTTCTGAGTACTGCGACGAGTTCCTGATCCATGCAGCAGATGTGGAGGGGAAGCAAAGAGGTATTGAGGAGAATGTGGCAAAGATTCTTGGAGACTGGGGCAAAAAGCCGATAACCTATGCGGGCGGAGTTCATAGTCTGGAAGATATTGTTTTACTCAAGAAGATTGGAAAGAAAAAAGTTGATGTCACTGTAGGCAGTGCTCTGGATATTTTCGGAGGAAGCCTGAAGCTGGAAGACGTGGCTAAAAAGTGCCGCTAATATGAAATGTATTTGAAACGCAAAAGAGCCATCTGACCTTTGTCAGATGGCTCTGATGATTAATCATTGTTACAATCTTGCGAATTCAAAAATTATCTATTTTAGAATAAGGCACTTTGTAGTCTGATTAATTCCTTTAATTACTAAGAATTAAAGCTTGTTTACGTTTACGGCCTGAGGTCCCTT
>JAILMY010000140.1 GCA_024692165.1 Butyrivibrio sp.
CCCTGCTGTGAAAGCTTCTGAGCTCCACGGTATGATCCGTCACCACCGATAACAACCATACCATCTATTCCATGCTTACGGCAGATCTCAGCACCCTTGGCCTGTCCCTCAGCGGTTGTAAACTCCATACATCTTGCTGTACCAAGAATTGTTCCGCCGCGCTGAATGATATCTGAAACACTACGTCTGTCCATATCAATGATCTCTTCATTGAGGAGACCCTGATAGCCCTTCTTGATACCCTTTACCTTAAGTCCATTTGCCAGTGATTTACGAACTACTGCACGGATTGCTGCATTCATTCCAGGTGCATCACCACCGCTGGTTAGCACGCCGATTGTCTTGATCTGCTTCGCCATAATTAACTCCTCGATTCCTCTAAAACCCTAGTAAAATCTTGCATTGATAATTTTATCACATTTTTTCTAGAATATATTAGCGCAATTCTATTGAAACTGCAACGAAAACGTTTTTTATTTCAATCTTTTTTAACATTTTCACTATATATTTTATCATAATCACTGAACTAATGAAATCCCGTCAATTCTTTTACTGTAATAAGGTTTTCATTTCATTCTTAATAGGGGGATGCTATAATTTTTTCATAAACACATGTACGATTTGGTTGGGGTTATATATGGCATTTACTCACTTACACGTCCACACGGAATACTCTCTCCTGGACGGTTCCAATAAGATAAAAGAATACGTTAAAAGGCTTGGGGAGCTTGGCATGACCGCAGGTGCTATCACAGACCACGGCGTAATGTACGGCGTCATCGACTTTTACAAGGCCTGCAAGGAAGCCGGTATCAATCCTGTTATCGGCTGCGAGGTCTACGTCTCTCCCGGTTCCCGCTTTGAAAAAGAGACAGCCCAGACTGACGAAAGGTACTACCACCTGGTTCTTCTTGCGGAGAACAACGTGGGCTACGCCAACCTTTCCCATATCGTAAGCCGTGGTTTTACGGAAGGTTACTATTACAAGCCCCGTGTGGATCTTGAGCTCCTTGAGCAGTACCACGAGGGCATCATTGCGCTGAGCGCCTGTCTTGCAGGCGAGATTCCCAGGAATATCCTCAAGGGCGTTCCCGGCAAGGCAAAAGAGGCAGCTATGCGCCTTGACAATATCTTTGGCCACGGCAATTTCTTTTTGGAACTTCAGGATCACGGGATTCCCGAGCAGCGCCAGGTCAACGCTTCTTTGATGGCTCTTTCCCAGGAGCTTGATATTCCTCTGGTTGCCACCAACGACTGCCACTATACATATGAAGATGACGCGGAGGCCCATGACCTCCTTCTTTGCATACAGACCGGTAAAAAAGTGTCCGACGAAGACCGCATGCGCTACGAGGGCGGACAATATTTCGTAAAGAGTGAAGAACAGATGAGAGCTCTTTTCCCCTATGCTCAGGAGGCAATCGACAATACACAGAAGATTGCGGACAGATGCCATGTGGAAATCGAATTCGGCGTCACAAAACTGCCACATTTCGAGGTTCCGGAAGGGTACGATTCCTGGACCTATCTGAACAAGCTCTGTCTGGACGGTCTTCATGAGAGATACCCTGATGATGACGGCACTCTTAAGAAGAAGCTGGACTACGAGCTGGGCGTTATTAAGCGAATGGGCTATGTGGATTACTTCCTTATAGTATGGGACTACATTAATTACTGCCGCGAGAATGGCATCGCTGTAGGACCGGGCCGTGGCTCTGCTGCAGGAAGTATTGTTTCCTATTGCATGCACATCACCAACATTGATCCTATCAAGTATGATCTTCTCTTTGAGAGATTCCTTAATCCTGAGCGTGTATCCATGCCCGATATCGACGTGGACTTCGAGTACGAGAGGCGCCAGGACGTTATAGATTATGTTACCGAGAAGTACGGCGCAGACAAGGTTGTACAGATCATCACCTTCGGTACTCTGGCTGCGAAGGGTGTTATCCGAGACGTGGCAAGGGTTATGGATCTGCCCTACGCCTTTGGCGATACCATTTCCAAGATGGTGCCAACAGAGCTTAACATCACTCTGGACAAAGCTCTTGAAATGAACCCCGAGCTTCGTAAGCAGTACGAATCCGATGAGACTGTCCACAAGCTCATTGACATGTGCAAGAAGCTGGAGGGTCTGCCAAGGCACACCTCAATCCATGCGGCGGGCGTAGTTATCTGCCAGGCTCCGGCTGAGGATCTGGTTCCTCTCTCACGCTCCGCAGAAGGTAACATCACGACCCAGTTCACCATGACTACCATCGAAGAACTGGGACTACTTAAGATGGACTTTTTGGGTCTTCGTACCCTCACCGTTATAAAGGACGCGGTCAACTTTGCAAATGAATCTCTTGGAGCAAAGCCGGGGGATCCTGAGTTTATAGATATTGATAAGATTGATTACAACGATCCACAGGTTCTTGAGCTCATCGGCAGCGGCAAGTGCGACGGTATATTCCAGCTGGAGTCCGGCGGAATGCAGTCCTTCATGAAGGAGCTTAAGCCCCAGTCCCTGGAGGATATCATCGCGGGAATTTCCCTGTATCGTCCGGGTCCTATGGATTTCATTCCCAGATACATCTCGGGTAAAAATGATGCCGGCTCCATAACCTACGATACTCCTGAGCTTGAGCCGATATTGAAGCCCACCTACGGCTGTATCGTTTATCAGGAGCAGGTTATGCAGATAGTTCAGCAGCTTGGCGGATATACGCTGGGCCGAGCTGACCTTGTCAGACGTGCTATGAGTAAAAAGAAACAGCACGTCATGGAGGTTGAAAGAGCTAATTTCGTAAACGGCAATCCTGAGGAGAACGTTCCCGGCTGTGCTTCCAAGGGCATTGACCCTGCAGTAGCCAACAGGATCTACGACTCCATGATGGACTTTGCAAAGTACGCCTTCAACAAGTCCCACGCTGCCTGCTACGCAGTGGTTGCCCTTCAGACCGCATGGCTAAAGCGCTACTACCCTGTAGAATTTATGGCTGCTCTCATGACTTCCGTAATAGACAACCCGGGTAAGGTTTCCGGCTACATCATGAGCTGCAGGAATATGCATATCACCCTTCTGCCCCCGGATATAAATGAGGGCTTCGACGGATTTTCGGTATGTGAAATTGAAGATACACAGAAAGAGACAACATCTGCCGGTCAGACCGGTAATATTCCCACATCCGGCAGTCGGCGCAAGGCCATAAGGTACGCTCTTACCGCCATCAAGGGAATCGGCAGGCCTGTGATTGCTTCGATTGTCAGGGAGCGTGAGATTCATGGCAAATTCAAGAACATCAACGATTTCCTGACCAGGATGCAGGGCCGTGAGAACGACGTAAATAAGCGTGCCATCGAGAATTTCATCAAGGCCGGTGCCTTCGATTGTTTTGAAGGAACCAGGAAGCAGCTGATGACCGTGTACGGCCAGATTATGGACCAGCTCCATTCCTCCGGCAAGAACACCATGGCAGGACAGATGTCTCTTTTTGACCTCGCTACCGATGAGGTGAAGAGACAGTATGAGATTCCCCTTCCTGATGTAGGTGAATTCCCTCGGGAGCTTCTTTTGGAATTTGAAAAAGAAGTGCTTGGAATCTACGTTTCAGGCCACCCTCTGGAGGAATACGTGGCCATGTGGAAGCGCAAGATCACCAATACTACTGCGGATTTCATTTTAGATGACGAAAGCGGCGTTCCGAATGTGAAGGACAATGCAAATGCCACCATAGGCGGCATTATCAGCGATAAGAAGATCAAGTACACCAAGAACGATCAGGTAATGGCTTTCCTGACACTGGAGGATCTGGTGGGTTCCGTTGAGGTCATTGTTTTCCCTAAGGCCTATGAATCCAACGCTCCAAGGCTAAACGAGGACTCAAAGGTCTTCATCGAAGGCCGTGTTTCCGTGGAGGATGAGAGGGATGCCAAGCTCATTGCCAGCAAGATCACTCTTTTTGACGAGGTCCCCAAATCCGTGTGGCTGGCATTTACCGATATGGCAGAATACAAAGCCAAGGCAGAGGCTGTCAATAAGATCATCGCTGAAAGCGACGGCAATGACGAGGTTGTGATCTGTCTCACAAAGACACGTCAGATGAAGAACCTGGGCCGTGCCTTTACTATCCGCGCCGACAAGCAGGTGCTTGAGGCCTTCGAGGCCCTTTGCGGAAAAGAAAATGTGAAGATCCGATAACGTGTTAGAATATTAGTAGTCTTTTTTTGAAGTTTTGAAGTTTTTGGCATTGATGTAAATTCAGGAGGAGCTATTGTGTCCGGATTATCTGGAATCAAAGATTTGATAAATCATTTGGAAAACAGAGATGATAAAAAGAAGATTCTCATAATAGATGATGATCCAGGCTATATCAGCCTTTTAAGGGGATGGCTCAAGGATGATTACAAGGTGTTCATGTCCACCTCCGGCGAGACTGCTCTTGAGTGGTTGTCCGGAAACAGCGCAGATCTGATCCTTCTGGACTTTGAGATGCCAGATATTAACGGTCCTCAGATGCTACGTAAGATCAGAGAGCAAAAAGGATCTGATACACCTGTAGTCTATATCACAGGAAATGAACTTAGTGAAGTTGAGGCCAGCATCCGCCCCGATGATAGCTTTTCAAAGCCCGACGGCTGTATCCTTAAGACCATCGGCAGGGACGAGATGCTAAGGCTCATTTCTTCTTATCTGAAATCATAATATTCTGTAATTATAATACTCTGTGGTCATAATACCCTGTCACAGGTTACTCCCCTTGTTATTCAAATTATATTGACCAAGCAGTTTCTATTAATTTAATTTGAGTTTATGAGATTAATTAAGTACAATAATGATTAGAAAGATATTGGATTTGTTAACTGTTTTGAGTGAGTTGCAAATATAGTGTTGCAGGCAAAGAATTGCCAAAAGGCTGACCAAAAATATGGAAAATACCACTGTTAATACAAATATCAAGTCTATTCCCGAAGAAATCGCATGGCTTGGCACTGAAGCAGGCCTCAATCTTGATGATGCTCTGGAGTATACCGGATCTCCCCATCATCTTCTTAAATTTGTTAAAACATTCTATGAGTCTTTGGATCACAAGGCTGATGTCATCGAAAACGCCCTGGACATAGGTGATCTTGATCTCTATGCCATAAAGGTTCATGCCCTGAAGAGCGCAGCCCGCGTCATGGGCGCAAGGAGCCTCGCTTCTCTGGCAAAAGACCTTGAGTATGCCGCAAAAGATGGAGACACAGCCACTGTGAATTCGCAGACCGATGCTCTTCTTAATCTCTACAGAAGCTTCAAGGAAAAGCTATCCAGAATAGAAGATATAATAGTTGAGCCTGAACCGGCTCCCAGCAAGCTCTCAATCTCAGATACTGAACTTAATAACGCTTTT
>JAILMY010000144.1 GCA_024692165.1 Butyrivibrio sp.
GTCGTTAACGTTAAGGAATCCAAACTGTGCCTGTGCGCGGTTAGTACGTACCCAAGCGCAGATGGTCACTTCTTTGGAAGCGTATTCAGATGTGTTTCTGAACAGCTCTTTAATTTTTGTTCTCATCTTTTTTCTCCTTAGATTTTATTTATTCTGCCGCTACTGATGAAGCCTCACCGGCAGCGTCTTCTGCAGCCGCCTCAACGACATTTGCATTATCAACAATGTACTTTACAACCTTCTCAGCCATAAGACCCTCTCTGTAAACCTCGAGGTCAAGTGAAGCCTTATACTCTTCGTATGAGCTGAAAGCTGTGTTTGATGCGCTCTCATATGCATTCTTCAAATACTCATCAATATCTTCCTCAGATACTGTGATTCCCTGCTCATCAGCAATTGTCTGGAAAAGAAGGTACTGGTTAGCCATATCCTTGGCAATTGAGTTGAGGTAATCATCAGCTGTTCCTACAAATCCCTCGTTCTGCATATATACGTTTATAAGATCTGAAGGTGTAACCTGCTGTCCATACATATATGAGAACATGGATGCACGGTACTCGATCATCTGGTTCTGCTGAAGAATGTATCTGTTGATGAGCTCCTGTGGAGCATCTGTAAATGTTGCATTATCAACTACAGTCTGAACAGCAGTATTCTCAACGATTGCCTCGTAGTCTTCCTTGGCGTCCTCAGAAAGCTTGCCAACTACATATGCCTTAAGCTCCTCGATATTTGAAACATCTTCATATCCAAGGCTTGCAGCCCACTCATCTGTCATGTCTGTTGAAGCAACCTGAATGCTGTTAACTGTAACTGTGAAAACAACATCCTTGCCTGCAAGATCGGTTGAACCATAGTTCTCAGGGAATGTGAGGTTAAGATCGCGAGTCTCTCCCTTTGTAGCTCCCACAAGTCCGCTCTCAAAACCATCAATGTAAGTATTTGAACCGATCACAAGATTTGCTCCGGTAGCTGTACCACCATCGAATGCCTCCTGGGTATCAGCATACTTACCAACATAGTCGATATTTACTGTGTCGCCATCCTGAACTGCTCTGTCTGTAACTTCGTTCATAAGAGGATTTGATGAAAGGAGGTCCTGAATATACGCCTCCACATCCTCGTCTGTGACTTCCTTAAGAGCTGCCTCGATGGTGATACCCTTGTACTCTCCGGGAGTAACAAAATCTGATGTATTTACATCTGTAAGAGCCTCAGTCTTGAGATTGTCGAAATCAATTGTGATCTGTGAAACCTCAGAATCCGCAGCTGCTGCACTTGAATCAGTCTCAGTCTCTGCTGCACTTGAAACCTCAGCGGCATTATCTGAAGCATTCTCTGTATTCTCATTACCACAAGCGGTAAAAAGCATGCAGGTCATTACTCCTGCAAGAAGTATCGATAAATTCTTTTTCATAATATCTCTCCTTTAAAGCCAAAAACCTATATCCTTACCTTATTAAAGCAAACAAAGGCAAAACAATATTTTTTATACTACCACACCTTCCAAATAGATTAAAGTCTTTATTTACTAAAGAGACAAACAATGCTACAATATTGTCTGCAATTTAGTTTTTATTCGGAGGGTTTTATTTTGAGTACAGGATTGATTGTTGCTATTGTCATTGCAGTAATTCTGGTTGCTGCAATTGTTGCTCTTGTTATTCTTGGTAGGAAAGCGCAGAAGAAGCAGGAAGAACAGCAGGTACAGCTCGATGCCATGAAGCAGACTGTTTCCATGCTGATCATTGATAAAAAGAGAATGAAGCTTAATGAGGCAGGTCTTCCACAGGCTGTTATCGAACAGACACCTAAGCTTCTTCGCAGATCAAAGCTTCCAATTCTTAAGGTTAGAGTTGGTAACCGTGTTATGAGCCTTATCTGTGATGAGAAGATCTTCGACACTGTTCCGGTCAAGAAGGAAGTTAAGGCTTCTGTCAGTGGAATCTATGTTACAGAAGTTAAGGGACTTCACGGCAAGACTCAGGTTCCTGAGCAGAAAAAGGGCTTCTTCAAGAACCTTGTTGCTAAGGCTCAGGAAAAAGCCGGTGCTAAAATGGTTAAATAATATTTTGATAAGAGAAGCGGAGACAAGTTCAGGTACTTGTCTCCGTCTTTTTTATTTCAATAATGATCATTGAATCCGAGAGGACCTGTCCTCCCATTTCCAGTGCATATTCCGCCATGACCTTCATGGCGCCTTCATCATGATTGGTATTAAATTCAAAGCTGTTAGTCACCACTTTCATGGACATGGAACCGTAAGGCGTGTTGTATTCGGTGTCATATTCAAGTTCCTTGCCGAATTCAAGCCGGTTGCTATGCTCACCGCCTCTTATGATCTCCATGCTCTTGCCATCTGATGCAATATAGACCTGATTATGGATCTTCATAACGCCTCTTCCGGCGTCCTGTTCCTCATCATATTCCACCAGACGGCGACCGTCATCCATATCCTCATAAATTCCGGTAGATGAAGTCACGATCTTTTCCGTTGGTTCACCGGGCCTTGAATGGATACCAGTTACATTGACATCCACGTTTCTTCTCATAATATTCTCCTCAAAACATTACTTGAAACCTTTTATTTATAAATTTGGATTTATTGGGCCTGATAAAAAGAGTTCCGGTGCCAGAGCACTTCTTTTAACTGCCTCAAATCCCTCTTTTGCCTTAGTTGCATCGTCATATATTGCAAAAACTGTCGGGCCACTCCCCGTCATAAAGGCCCTTATCGCGCCGTTATCCTCAAGAATCTTCTCAATCTCAGGTATAACCGTATATTTTCCTGCAGTTACAGGCTCCAGTACATTGCCGATAAGCCTGCACATCTCATTAATATCACCGCCTTCAATTGCCGCCTTGATTCCATCTATATCAGGATGCTCAGCGATCTCATTGCTATCAAGTTCTTTATAAACCCAGCCTGTGGATACATCGATTGCAGGCTTTGCGATTACTATGCTGCACTTGGGCATATCGGAAATAACTGTAAGCTCCTCTCCGATTCCCTCTGCCAAAGCTGTTCCTCCGATGATACAGTATGGAATGTCAGCTCCAAGCTTAACTGCCAATTCACAGAGCTTTGTTTTATCAAGTCCAAGGCTCCATAACTCATTAAGAGCCATGTAAGCTGCTGCTCCGTCGGTACTTCCCCCTGCCATTCCGGCTGCCACCGGAATTCTTTTTATCAGATGGATATTTGCGCCCCTGGTAACTCCATATTCCTTCTGAAGCTGATGCGCCACTTTGCAGATCAGGTTGCTGTCATCAGTCGGTATCCTTTCCGAAGAAGCAGTAAGATTAACCTCTCCTGTTTCGTTGTCCTCAAAGGTCAATGTATCAAACAGATCCACGTTCTGCATTATCATACGAACTATATGGTATCCGTCAGCCCTTTTCCCTGTTACATCCAGTCCAAGATTGATCTTTGCGTATGCTTTTTTCTCTAGTCTCATTTAAATGCCCTTCGTTACCCATTCTTTCGCTATCTTACTTACTACATCTTCTCACTGGTGCATAGCAAACTCAAGAAAAAAAATAATAAAAAAACTAAAAATTTTCATTTAAACCCTAAAGTTTTTTCAAAATATGCCGATAGGGAGAATAGGTGAACTATAGTTACGTTTAAGCGAAGTTTTTTTAACCGTCGCGGAAAAGGAGTTCTATATGAGCGTAAATGGAGTTACCGAGGTTACTAACAACATCGCAACGACCTATGCTTCCACCGTCAACCCTAATTCTGTTGAAGAAAAAAAGAAAGACGACGAGGTTAAGGTCAAAGAAAGAGCTGTAGACGTCTATGAGAAGTCAGACGAAAGTAAAAAAACTTCCACTGCCTACTCAAAGGACACTGACAGGACAAAGATCATCCAGCAGCTCAAGGCTGACGACGCCATGAGACAGCAGCAGCTTCTCGACATCGTTCACAAGATGATGGGCAAGCAGGCTAAGACTTATGGCATTGCCAACTCCGATTCTGAAAACGAATCCATATGGAGTTTCCTTGCTAAGGGTGATTTTACTGTTGATGCAGCTACAAAAGCACAGGCAGAGGCTGATATAGCTGAGGATGGATACTGGGGCGTTAAGCAGACCAGCGATCGTATTCTCGACTTTGCAAAAGCACTTGCCGGCGACGATCCAGACAAGCTTGAAAACATGAGAGCAGCCTTCGAAAAGGGTTATAAACAGGCAGAAAGCACCTGGGGCGGAGAGCTTCCGGAAATTTCAAAGCAGACCTTTGACGCAGTCATGAAGGGCTTCGACGAGCTTACCGGGAAAGTTTCAACTGAATAAACGTTGCTAGTAATCAAAAAGGAAGGGCTCCGTAAAGTCCTTCCTTTTTTCGTGCTTTTTGATTTAACTATGGATCAACTCAGACAATTCCCCTGAGCTCGTTTATATCTTCAACCTTATATCTTTCCATGTACTCGATTATTCCATTGAGAACATTCTCTGTGGCATATGGATCATGGAAATTCATGGCTCCTACAGCTACAGCTGTTGCTCCTGCCATGATAAACTCGATGGCGTCCTCTCCTGTGGCAATTCCGCCCATTCCAATAACAGGAATCTTTACCGCATGGGAGGCCTCGTATACCATTCTGACCGCCACCGGCTTGATCGCAGGGCCTGACATTCCTCCGGTCTTATTTGCCAGAGCAAACTTTCTCTTATGAATGTCTATCTTCATACCGGTTATGGTGTTGATAAGCGAAATAGCATCGGCACCTGCTGCCTCTGCAGCCTTGGCCATCTCAGAAATACTGGTTACATTGGGGCTCAGCTTCATAATGATTGGCTGTTTTGCCACCTTTTTGATCCTGGATGTGATATCAAAAAGAGCATCCTTATTCTGTCCAAAGGCAATAGCGCCCTCTTTTACATTGGGACAGGAGACATTTATCTCCAGCATGTCTACTCTCTTTTCTTCCCCGAGGCGCTCCACAACCTCAAGGTATTCCTCCACAGTCTTGCCACAGACATTCACAATGACACCCGTGTCATAACTCTCCAGGAATTTGAGATCTCTTTCGATGAAAACATCAATGCCCGGATTCTGAAGACCGATGGCATTGAGCATACCTCCGTACACCTCTGTGACTCTAGGCACCGGGTTTCCCGGCCACGGCACACTGGCAACACCCTTGGTAACCACCGCTCCAAGCTTATTAAGATCAACAAAATCCGCATACTCCATACCTGATCCAAAGGTTCCTGAAGCTGTCATCACGGGATTCTTAAATTTTACTCCTGCTATTTCAACCGCTGTGTTCATGTTCTATTCACTCCACTAGAAAAATTTCCGGATCAAAGGTCCAGATCATCCGCATCAAATACCGGTCCGTCAGTACATATTCTGGCATTGTTAACATGTGAATGTTCATCCACACTTTTTGTCTTACATACGCAGCCAAGACAGGCTCCAACTCCGCAGGCCATCCTCTCCTCAAGGGAAAGATATGCCTTGATGCCCCTTTCCCTGGCAAAGGCACTGATACCTTTAAGCATCGGCATCGGTCCGCAGGCAAAGATCACATCGCAGGGAACATCACAGGCTTTCATGGCATCAATGACATTTCCCTTTGTTCCAACGCTGCCATCCTCTGAAGCTATGAAGAGCTTTGCAAAATTCAAAAACTCATCCGACAAAAAAGTATCGCTATTCCTATAGCCCATGACAGCGCTTACGCTTGCCGGCTTATCAGATCCGTCCATCGCTGAAAGACGCTTAGCCGTCTCAAGAAGTGGAGGAACTCCGATTCCACCACCTATTACAACAGCTCTTTTGCCTGCTGCCTTATCCAGCGGAAATCCGTTCCCTAAAGGCCCCAGTATCATGATGTAATCATCCGGCTGATAAAGCGCGAACTCAGCCGTTCCTGAGCCAACCACTCTGTACACCAGACGAATTGCGCTCTTTTCTGTATCAACTTCGCAGATACTTATTGGCCTTGGTAAAAGAGTTGCCTTATTAACCGGATATACTCCCACAAACTGACCGGCCTTAACATCCTTTGCTATGGGTGTCTCAAGCCACATATCATAAATGCCCTCAGAGAGCATTCTCTGGCTTATAACCCTTGCTTCTTTTTTTATCTTCTTTGACATCTGATCTCTCCTGCCCTTTGATAATCTATATTATTATTTTAGCCCTGATAAACAACCTTGCCCCTGCATATGGTTTCGCAGATCTTTCCGGGAAGCCTTTGGCCCAGAAATGGTGTATTGGAGGACTTTGAAAGGCTCTGCACAAAGCTCCATTCTGTCTCCGGCTCAAATATCACAAGATCTGCCGGTCCTCCTTCTCTTATATATCCTGCATCAAGTCCGTAGATTCTTGCAGGATTCGTGCTCATTCTGGCGATAAGTTCCGGAATGGACAAAGCTTCTGTCTTAACCAGCTCTTTGATGCCCAGTGCCAACGAAGTCTCAAGCCCTGTGATTCCGCTGGGCGCAAGTCGCAGCTCCTTTTGCTTCTCCTCCCTTGAGTGAGGAGCATGATCTGTGGCTATCATCTCGATAGTTCCATCCTTAAGTCCCTCTATTATAGCCATCCTGTCGCTTTCAAGGCGAAGCGGGGGATTCATCTTGGCAAGGGATCCGAACCTAAGCACCGCTTCCTCAGTCAGTGAAAAGTGATGAGGTGTAGCCTCGGCATGGACCTTAACGCCCCTCTCCTTTGCCTTTCTTATAAGATCTACGGATTCTGCGGCGCTGATATGCTGAACAACTATCTCTGCCCCGGTCTTCTCCGCGATTTCTATATCTCTTTCAACCATGGAAATTTCCGCCTGCCTTGGAGAGCCCTCAAGGCCCAGTCTGGCAGCCACGTCTCCTGCGTTGATCCCGTTATCCTTGATAAATGAAGGATCCTCTTCGTGAAGGCTGATGACTTTGCCCCTATGAGCAGCCATGGTGCATGCTCTTTCCATGAGATCCGCATCAGTTATGGGTTTTCCGTCATCTGTAAAAAGAACTGCCCCCACGCCTATAAGCGCATCCATATCCACCAGCTCTTTTCCAGCCATATCCTTGGTAACATTGCCGCAGCAATATACATTTATGCCGGTCTTAGAGCCTCTTCTAAGCGCATCGGTTATTGTCTCGGGACTGTCCATATGAGGCTCTGTGTTGCCCATCATGACAACGCTGGTAAAGCCGCCCCTGGCTGCTGCCTTTGCCCCGGTGTCTATATCCTCTTTATAGGTAAATCCCGGATCCCTGAAATGTACATGTCCGTCCACCAGTCCCGGTGCGATAATGCATCCTGTAGCATCTATCTCGGTAAGCTCATCTGCTTCACCGCCATCAAGCTTCATGGACATACTCTCTGCCGCCATATCATCAAGACTTCCGCAAAATCCCATCCTTGAGATGCGCTCCCCGTCGATAAGTATGTCATACATTCCATTCAGTCCCGTTCCCGGGTCAATAATCCTGCCATTTTTTATAATCAGCATATTCGTAAGTCTCCTTACACACTTTCATTTATATTAAAATCTTACACGCGCTCATGTCAAACCGCTTTTAACTTACTATTCCATTTTTTTATCAACCATGAGAAAATAGGTAGATGAATTTTATATGAAAAGAGGCATTTAGTTATGATTCGTTCCATTTTTGCAGTTTTATTTGTAGCTGTATTTCTTATACTGAGCCTCCCTATTCAGGGTGTGCTCCTGATCGTGGGTAAATTCAATCCCATGGCCAAAAAGAAGGCGTCGCTAGCCATAGTAAGCTGGGCATTTAACGTCGTAATCTTTATATCCGGTATAAAAAGAACTGTTATCGGTGAGGAAAATGTTCCGAAAGATCAGGCTGTTCTCTATGTGGGCAACCACAGAAGTATCTTCGATATCGTACTTTCCTATCCAAGAGTACCTAATCCAACAGGATTCATCGCCAAGAAAGAGATCCTTAGGGTTCCGCTTCTCAACATCTGGATGATCTATATGGACTGTCTGTTCCTTGACAGAAGCGACATCAGAAAGGGTCTTGAGATGGTACTGACCGCCATTGAGAAGGTAAAAAACGGCATCTCAATCTTTATTTATCCTGAAGGCACCAGAAACAAGACCGATGAGCCCCTTGGTGAATTCCACAAAGGAAGCTTTAAGATCGCCCAGAAGTCAGGATGCCCCATCATTCCGGTGGTTATCAATCACTCCGACGAAATATTCGAAAAGCACTTGCCGTTTATCAAGTCCACAAAGGTGACCATTGAGTATTGTAAGCCAATTATCCTAAAGGACCTTGAGAAGGAAGATCAGAAGAACATCGACCAATACGTTAAGAACATCATCGAAGAGACATATCTTAAGAACGCATAATAATAGCCAGGTAGTCCATTTGGATTACCTGGCTAAATTTTATTATACTTTAGAGCCCTTTGCTCCTCCAAGGTGTACACCTTCAAGGACATTGGTCTCGAAGGAATATACTACTTTGTGGCTCTCTCTATCTGCCTTAAGAGCCAGCTCGATCATCTCGTCAAGAAGCTGTGAGTACTTAACTCCCAGTGGCTCCCAGAGATAGAAGGATAGTGATCCCGGGATTGTGTTTATCTCATTGAGGTAAACCTCGTTTGTGTCCATATCAATCATAAAATCAATTCTGGAAACACCGGAACATCCAAGGCAGATAAATGAGTCAACAGCCATCTTTCTGATCTTGTCGCGCATCTCATCGCTGATCTCAGCAGGGATCTTTCTCTTTAAAGAAGCCATTCCCTTGCTTCCACCGGTCTTGGCGCCACCCTTAGCTCCTCCGATATATTTATCCTCAAAACTTAAAATCTCATCTGAGTTGATAGGTTCCTCACACTCAGAAGCCTTGGCTGACTCGTAGTCACCAATTACTGAACAGTTGATCTCTTTGAGGTTTGAGATAGCTCTTTCTACAAGAATCTTCTTGGAAAACTCAAATCCAAGGTCAAGGGCTTCAAGAAGTCCTTCTCTGTCATTAGCCTTCTTGATACCGATACTTGATCCAAGGTTAAGAGGCTTTATGATTACAGGATATGTAAATGCCTGCTCAATCCTGGCAACCAGACCATCCACATCCTCATAGTCCTTCCATGTATAGCATTTGCAGTCAAGAACAGGAACTCCATTGTCCTTGAGCACGGTCTTCATAACATATTTATTCATGCCAACTGCTGAAGAGAGAACATCGCAGCCCACAACAGGAAGGCCAAGGGTAGCAAGGAAGCCCTGAAGAGTTCCGTCCTCAACGTTTGTTCCATGAACTATAGGAAATGCAATATCAACCTGAGTAATACAGTTGTTTCCAAATTTCTTCATAGGATATCTGTAGAGAGAAACCTTATCTCCCTCCTTGATCCAGATAACCTGGGTGCTCTTCTTAAGAAGATCCGGAATATGGGTATACTCCTCAATCTTGTCTATAAATTCGCCAACATAAAAGTCATTGTTCTTGGTGATATAAACCGGAATCACATCATATTTATCCCTGTTTATATGGCCGATGGCCTGAATCGCTGAGATGATTGAGATCTCATGCTCTGTACTCTTTCCACCAAATAAAACTGCAAGCTTTAACTTCATAATATCCTTCTTTCCATCTATCTTTTATCTGCAATAATCAGCTGTAATTATCCGGAAGATCATTCTCCAGAAGAATAACCTTCTCTCTGCCTGCATCCAGCTCATACATAAGCTTTGACGCCTCGATAAAACTGCTTCTTACAAAGAGTCTCTCCTGCGAGAAGCCGGCTTCCAATGCACCTTCTTTTATGGCATGGGTCTGCTTCTCTCCTACAAGAATGATGTAATCGCAAACCGCTGCTGCCTGCTTGCCGAACTCTTTGTTATATTCGTCCTCTTTTTCTCCAAGCTCTACCATTCCCGGAGTTACAAGGATCTTAACTGAATCTTCAAATAAACCAACCGTCTCCAGTGCCACCTTGGCTCCGTTTGGATTGGAGTTGTAGGCGTCATCCAGGATTGCCACGTTTCCGTGTCTGTTAAGCTCCAGTCTGTGAGGTACTGACTGAAGTCTTCTTACCGCCATCTTCAGCTTGCTCATGGAAATGCCAAGGCTGTTGGCAGCTGCAATGGCTCCAACAATGTTCTCCACGTTGTGTCTTCCAACCAGCTTGGTATTATACTCGGCGCTCTCGCCGTTTGGTGCTGTCACGGTAAAAGAAGTTCCGGCGCCGGTAACCTTGATATCTGTTGCCCTGTAATCGCAGCCTTCAGAAAGCCCATAGGTTATGGCATCCTTATACTTCATATTGGCACGGATGATCTCGTTATCCCCGTTTACGAATTTAAGATGCTTTCCGTCCCTGTGACCACCTTCTGCCTTCTCTTTTTCATCAACGGCATCCAAAAGCTCGTACTTGGTGCTGATGATATTCTCAAGGCTGTGGAAGGTCTCCAGATGCTGATGTCCAATGGAAGTAAGTATTCCATCATCAGGATGAACAATATCCGTAATCTCTTTAATATCATGAAGGTGTCTGGCTCCCATCTCACATACGAAAATCTGATGGGTAGGCTGCAGATGTTCGCGGATGGTTCTTACGATTCCCATGGGAGTATTAAAGCTCTCCGGAGTCATGAGCACTCTGTAGCCTTCAGACAAAAGTGTTGTCAGATAGTACTTTACGCTGGTCTTCCCAAAGCTTCCTGTGATACCGATGATGCGAAGTCCCGGATGCTCCTTAAGAATCCTCTTGGCGTCATCTATGTAGTACCGGTTAACCCTGTTCTCAATGGGTTTATTGATAAGATTTGCCAGGGCAGGGATCAGTGGTAGAAGCGCCACGATCACAGTTCCTGTGATCCATAAAGTCATTGTAAAAAAGCCGCTTCCAACAGCATAGCTCTTATGAATCGCCATATTTCCGATGATCTCAGGAATAAGGCAGATAAGAAGCACCAGCACAGCGTATGTAATAAACAGTCTCTTTACCCTGTTGGTAACTACAAATTTCTTCTTAGCCTCTTTTGGCAAATAAGAAATTATAAGGAACACGAAGATTCCAAGCATGGCAATGGCAAGCACTGCCGCAGCCGCAATACCCATGGTCTCCGGTAAAAAGAGCCATATAAAAAACAAAACCGCAAAAGCCCCATGGGCTACAAGCTTACCCTTAATGGATCTCAGGAACCTGAAGTACCCCTGAAACTGATAGCTGGATAGCTGAAGCATATGGGAAAAATATCTAAGTGCCAGAATAGTCAGTGCTAAAACAGGCACCACTGAAATAAGTATCATAAATCGCTACCTCGATTTTTAATCAGATTCCAAGAAAACTTCCCAGAATTTTGTTATAGAGAACAGGATTCTCAAGGAAGGAGTAGTGTCCAACCCCGTTAATCACCGCAAGACCTGCCTCCGGCATGAGCTCTTCCATCTTCCGGCCGTCGGACAGAGGTGTTGCCGTATCCAAATCTCCCCAGATCAGCAGAGCAGGCATGGTCACTGAAGGCATATATGGAACCAGATCTTCGTTGACCACCTTAACAAGGCTCTGTCTCATAACAGGTGAAGCTGCCGCATAGTCCGCACTTCCAAACTTCTTCTGAAGAGCATCCAGAGTCCCGGGGAATACCTTTGCAATTCCTGTCTTTGTAATTATATTCTTATAGAACTTGTATCTTTTTGTTCTCTTGTTCTGAGCTGCACTCTTTACCGGCTTTACTCCCGCCGCATCTGTCAGAATGATCTTGGGAACGGTAAAGTCTGCCTTGATCCTGCCATCATGGATGCCTGAGGTTAGTTTTATGATAACCCTGCCACCCATGGAGTGACCCAGGAAAATAATCTCTTTTTCCTGTGGGTAGAGCTCTTTTACAAAAGCCAGCACGAAATCCACATAGTCGTCCACATTCATTGGTTCTTTAGGCTCATCACTCTTTCCAAATCCGGGCATATCCATTGCCACCACGTGATATTTGGTCTTGGCAAAATTGATAACACCGTTAAAAAGTTCAATGTTTGAGCCCCATCCGTGAAGCATCACAAGGAGGGGACCTGCTCCCTCATCTATGTAATTAATATTTAGTCCGTTTATAATTGTTTTCATGACCAATTCATCTTAGCACTAACGCATTTCTCATGCAAACCCGATAATGTGACCTTAACATGGTAAAAAATGCGCATTATTTCTCCAGAACACTCATCATAAAGATCAGAAGTGCGTCATTTATAGGATCATTCATTACTCCGCCTCTCCCGGCGCCTGCATAGGTATTCTCAGTATCCTCAGTCACAAAGTTGATGCCCTCCGGATTCATTCCCATCAGATAATGAAGATGATTCTCGATTATTGTAGTGTACTCATGATTGTAGATGATGTGGTTAGTTACCGTAAGACATCTCATATCATCCAGAAACTCTGCCATGTCATCGAGACCTGCACTTACTAGAAACCTGCTATCCGATGCCTTTTTAGCTATGTCCTCAGATCTCTTCATAAGCAGTTTTATCAGATAATCGCAGACTTCCTTGGAAACCTTCTGGCTTGTGGACAGATAAGTCACACAGCCAAGGAATATGTTCTCATCGGTATTAAATCTCTCCCCAAAATCCTCCAGGGAAAAGAAGCTCTCCAGAACCTCATTGTACCTGTCATTTCCGGTGGCTCTGTAAAGCTGAGCCGCAGCCTTAAATGAGGCGCTGTTATCACCGGCCGCCATATTGTTTAAAAAGCATCCATAGGCCCGGTCTGCTGCCTTAAGGGCTACAGTTGCAAAGGCGCCGTCGTACTGCTGATAAATATAACTGAACCTGGCCAGCGCAGCCGCAAAGTTTATGGTGGCGTCCATTGACACCGGTGTTACTACAACAGGAGAAGCAAAGTAATCCCCTGACGAAGATCCTTGAGTCAGTGCTGAACCGTAGACGCCTCCGGTCTTCTCATCCTGCATCTTAAGAAGCCACTCCGCACCATATCTGGCTTCATCAAGCACATCCGGAATCTCATTGCCACTCTCTGGAATACCCTCATCATCCCCGAAAGCCTCGGGGTTTATCTCATAGGCAAGAAGCAGGTTCTCCACGATACTGCTGCCAATAAGCGTATCTCTGTCAGCCTTCTCATCCATATGCCATCCCCCGGTAACATCTATCGAAACGTCGGATGCATCCTGCATATGAGCCACCGTGGTATGACAGGCACTGTGTCCGTTATCCTCTGCAAAGGTCTGGGATATTGCAATTCCGCACCTGTTTATGTAGTACTTTCTGCAGGCGTCCTTGAAGGTCTCGCCGTATATCTCATCGGATATGGAAAAAGAGAAGGATTCTCCCACTATGTCAGCGTAAACAAAGTACTCTCCCGGCTTATCAAAATCATTAAATCTGCCAACTGCGGTATACTTTCCGGTCTCTTCATCAAGTACTGACTTTATTATCTCTCCGGTATATACTGTATCGCCGCTTTCCAGTTCACGGATCTCGAAGCTCTGTGGCAGCTCTTTTGCACAAAAGACCACGGTCTTATCTGAAGTCGTTCTGTATCCCACCTGGTTGACAAATATGCTGGGAGTCTGGGTCTTAACTTCGTAGTCCACGTTCTGCGCCGCAGTTGTAGTGACGTTCCATGTATGCTCTGTAACTTCAGCAGTATTTTCAGCAGAAGAAGCGCCGCAACCTGCGACGCTTCCCATAATTAACAGGCTAAGGCCTGCTGCAATTATTCTTTTTTTCTTATAATCATATGAAAGCATGTGGGTATTCATAGGATTATTTTACGCGGTTATAGTTGATCAGGCAACCATCTAGGATGATCTGTCTCTCGTCATCTGTAAGATTTCCGAGCTTGAGACTAAACTCCTTCAGTTCTCCTGCCTTTACAGCGAAGGCCTGAATATTATCTGCCTTATTCTTCACTGCATCTCTGATACCGGGAAGAAATACGTAATCGCCGTTCTTAAACGGAAGCTCCTCTCCGTCGATGAGAAGCGGAAGCATTCCCCAGTTAATAAGGTTTGAACGATAGCGCTTTGTAGCGTATTCATTGGCGATGTTAGCCCATCCGCCAAGAACCTTCTGGCAGGAAGCAGCCTGCTCTCTTGCTGATCCATCACCGGGTTTTACTGCAAAAATAGTAGATCCGATTCCGGTATTTTTTCCTGCAACATCAGGATAACTCTTCCAGATTGCCTTTACAGCTTCTACAGTCTCAGGACTTAACTGATCAAAAGGAACATCCTCACGTCTCTTGATTTCCTCTGCATAAACCTCTTTTGCTCTGCCCACATACTCAGGATCCTTTCTTGAGAGAGTGAACTCTGCAAGGCCAAGAGGATTTGATCTGTAGGAAGATGTCTCGCCGGAAGGAATAAGCTCATCAGTTGTTGTAACAGGATCATGAATCTCTGAAACCACCTTGAGAAGTACATTCTCAGGAAGCTCTACCATCTTAGGCCAATCCTTGATATTAGGTCCGAGCTGAAGCTCTACGCTTGTATCTGCCTTGCCGTGTGAATCAAATACTCTGTTAGCATAAATAGTGCTGTCAAAGTGATATTTGTACTTATTGAGCTCTCCGTCAAACTCAGTAGCAGGAGTAAGAACACCCTGGTTAGCAGCTGTTGCTGCGATTGAACGGGCATCCATAAGTGCAACTGAGGCCACCTGACCGTTCTGAACCTTGGATCCTTCTCTGTTAGGGAAGTTTCTTGTGGAGTGTCTGATACTGAATGCATTGTTGGCAGGTGTATCTCCGGCACCAAAGCATGGTCCGCAGAATGCTGTCTTAAGGATTGCTCCGGTCTCAAGAATTGTGGCAGCCACACCATTTTTAACAACTTCCATAAAGATAGGTGTTGAAGCAGGATATACACTCAGAGTAAATCTGTCGTTACCGATAAAGTGACCCTTAAGGATATCTGCTGCTGCGCAGATGTTCTCAAATCCGCCGCCGGCACAGCCTGCAATGATTCCCTGGTCTACATAGAACTTGCCATCCTTAAGCTTGTTCTGAAGAGAAAACTCAACCTTATCACCAAAGCTTACCTTTGCTCTCTTTTCAACATCAGCAAGGATATCTGCTGCATTTGCGTTAACCTCTGCGATCTCATATACGTTACTTGGATGGAAAGGCATCGCGATCATAGGATTGAGGCTATCAAGATCAACCCTTACAAGGCCATCATAGTAAGCCACATTTCCGGGCTTAAGTTCCTTGTAATCTCCGCTTCTGCCGTGGATCTCATAGAAATCCTTTATCTCATCATCAGTCTGCCAGATGGATGAAAGACATGTTGTCTCAGTAGTCATAACATCCACACCGATTCTGAAATCAGCGCTGAGGTTCTTAACACCCGGGCCTACAAACTCCATTACCTTATTCTTTACATAGCCGTCGCCAAACACCTTGCCGATGATAGCAAGAGCAACGTCCTGAGGACCAACGCCCTTCTTTGGTGTACCTTCAAGGTAAATAGCTACAACTCCCGGCATATCTACATCATAGGTCTGTCCAAGAAGCTGCTTAACCAGCTCAGGACCACCCTCACCGATGGCCATTGTTCCCAAAGCTCCGTATCTTGTATGGGAATCTGAGCCAAGGATCATTCCGCCTGAAACAGCCAGCATTTCTCTTGCAAACTGGTGAATTACCGCCTGATGAGGTGGTACATAGATTCCGCCGTACTTCTGGGCAGCTGTAAGTCCAAACATGTGGTCATCTTCGTTGATAGTACCGCCTACAGCACAAAGAGAATTGTGACAGTTTGTAAGAACATATGGAATCGGGAACTTTTCAAGACCTGATGCTCTTGCAGTCTGAATAATTCCAACATATGTAATATCGTGGGAAGTCAGCTTATCGAATTTAACACAAAGCTTCTCCATGTTCCCCGATGTATTGTGCGCCTTCAAAATGCCATACGCTATCGTGTTTTCTCTGGCCTCTTCCTTAGAAACTGAAACACCCTGAGCCTGAAGAGCCTTTGCAGCGTCCTGATCATCAGGGACGATTACATTTCCGTTTAAAAGGTAACAACCCTTGTTCAATGTACTTACCATTGCCGTTCCTCCTACCTATCGTAATTTAAATCAACCGCTATACATGTATACAATCTATAGGCGCTATCATACCATAATTATTCTCAGGATGGTAGTGATATTATTAATATGTATCCAAAAACTCCTGTAATTTCTTGGTAACTTCTTCAATTCCAGCCTTTTTCAGGGCTTCTCTGAAACTTTCGATCTCATCTTCCGGACTTCCATTATATCTTCCAAAGGATATTTCCGGGATATATCTATCGCATACACCGATCACTGCGCTTATCTTATCCTGGACATCAGCTCCTGCAAAGGGGATTCCATCCCATGGATAGTCTATGGCTACCTTCTCGTATCCATCTACAAGCGCTTTATAATCATCCCAGGCAAAAGAAGCATCGTAGAGCTCAAGTTCATCTCTTCTTCCCCACCAGAAGTTAGTAACTATGGAGTCTCTGTCTGAATTATAGCCACTGGGCTTTTCCATTAAACCATCACTATTGATAACATACTGGGTTCCTTCGAAGCCATACCTCAAAAGCCTGTAGCATTCTTCATCATTTCTTAGAATGTCATAGACCATAAGTGCTTTCTCAGGATTTTTTGACCTGGAAGATACAGCCATGGCTCCATGTAGAAAACTGGTCCTCAAAAGATTTCCGCAGTCCTCTCCAAACCAGAAAAAGTGCACATCTGTCCCGGTCTGTCTATGCTCCATGGTCGGTTTTATATCTGTGTAGAAATTCTGTGTGTGATGCTGTTCAAGAGCTGCACTTCCCTCGTAAAATGCTTTATATCCGCCTTCTGCGGCTAAAGGATCCGCCTTCCAAACCCCCTGCTCATTCCAGCGCTTCATAAGTCTGGCAAATTCCAAAAGATCATCTCCCACATAATAAGGAGAATATATCTTATCAAGGTTTTCTGCGTCGGCTCCCCAAATTCCATAGGTACTTATCTCATAAATGGGAACATATTTTGACATTGACATGAGATATCCCAATGTTACGACAGTACTGCTTCCATCAGAGTCCCAGGTGATAAGGTCCGGCCTGTTTTCAAGCACATAATTAACATATTGTTCCAGATCAGCCCAGGAATGTATCTCATCCAGTCCTGCTTCCGCAGCGATATCACTTCTATAGATAAAGCCATGATTTGTCCACTGTGAATACTCGTTCTCGGGAATAAAATAGATACTTCCATTCAATGAACATTTTTCCCACTGCTCCTCAGTAACGTTTTTATAAGTCCGAGGACAATAAGTTTTCAGCATTTCCGGTGACATTGGCAGAAAATTGCCATTAAAGACATTAGGCCAGGCATCAAGCCAGTCGGTTCCTGTTGCAATAAGGTCCAACTCTGTATCATTTCCCTCAAGAACCTTGTTGTAATGATTTAAATAATCATCCCAGCCTATATAGTAGATATCAAGTTTTGCATTTACCTTTTTAAGCAAAAGCTCATTAATCCTGGCAACGACCTTTTCTGTCATACCGTTGCCAGGCTTATCACCAATTGTCAGATATGTAATAGTGATGGGTTCCTGATCAAAATCCACATCTGGATAATGCTCATCTCCCAGCTCTTCCTTCACTTTACCACACGAAATACATGAAAGAACCATTACTAATACCATTAGAATTGATATAAGCTTTTTCTTATTTATCATTAAAGGGTACCTTTCTGCTCCTTTTCAGCCTTGTTTCTGGCTCTAAGCTCCACAAAAAAATCCTTTAACAGTGCTCCGCATTCTTCTTTTAGTATTCCTTTTTTTACCTGAACCTGATGGTTAAACTGAGGATTGTTCAAAATATCCATTACCGAACCGGCACATCCGGCCTTAGGATTCTCTGCCGCCATGATCACCTCAGGTATTCTGGCCTGCACTATGGCTCCGGCACACATCTGGCAGGGTTCAAGGGTTACATAGAGCTTACACTCTTCAAGCCTCCAGTCCTTCATGATCTTCGTGGCCTTCTTGATTGCAGTGATCTCCGCGTGGGCCAGGGCTGTCTTGTCAGTGTTTCTTCTGTTATATCCTCTTCCGATTATCTTTCCTTCATATACTATGACGCAGCCAATGGGAACTTCCCCCAGCATATATGCTTTCCTTGCCTGTTCGTAGGCTGCCTTCATATATTTAATGTCTTCTTTTTCCTCGGGGGTCATATCCTTAGTGCTTATTCTCCCCAAAGACTTTGGTCTCATTTGCATTTAATTAATCCGTATTCCACAAATTCCTACCATGTTGGTAGTATTTGATTCTGTTTTTTGGTATTATATGTAAATAATTATAAAATCTATTTATATATTGTGTCAAAATGACACTGATGGAGCATAAATGAAAATATCTACAAAGGGAAGATACGGGCTGCGTGTCATGATCGATATCGCAAGTCACGATCAGGATGAATATATTGCGTTAAAAGATATTGCTGTCAGGCTAAACATTACTGTGAAATATTTAGAGCAGATTGTTGCCCCTCTTAATAAAGCCGGATTTCTTACCAGCATGAGAGGAAACAGCGGTGGCCATAAGATGGCTGTTTCTCCAAGTGAGTGTAAAGTTGGTGATATTCTTAGGGTAATGGAAGGGAATCTGTCTCCTGTAGAATGTGTATCCTCCGGAGAAATAGAATGTCCTCTGGCTGAGTCCTGTGCCACAGTGACCTTTTGGAAAGGCCTGGATGATGTAGTAAATAAGTATATCGACAGTTATACCTTAGCTGATCTCCTCCCTACAAAAGGCGAGGTCGATACGTCAAAATAATAATATGGCTTGTTTTTTTTCGTAAAACAAAGTATATTAGTATAGCGGTTTTGTGAAGGGTGTATGTAGCAGTCCTTTTTTATGACCTAGGGTCTTATGCAATGGAAATCTGCGAACCGTGTCAGGTCGGGAACGAAGCAGCACTAAGTAGAACCTTCCATGTGTTGTAAGGGTGCCTTATCTCACAGGAAGTAAACGTGCATACATCCTTCACAGAACCGGCTGAGAACACCAGCTGAGGTATTTTCGAAGCAGGTGTGAACGTGTTAGCCCCCACCTTTCGGTGGGGGCTAACTTCATTTTATCTTACTTGTTCTCCAGATATTTCATGTAGCTGATTACCATCATCGCAATCTTGAAGGTAAGCGCATCATCGAATTTTCTCACATCAAGTCCTGAGCTCTTCTCCAGTTTTTCAATCCTGTAAACAAGAGTGTTTCTGTGCACAAAGAGCTGTCTTGACGTCTCTGATACGTTAAGATTATTCTCGAAGAATTTGTTTATAGTGTTAAGAGTCTCCTCGTCAAGATCATCCGGAACCTCTTTTCCACCAAATATTTCATCGATAAAGATTCTGCAAAGGCTCTCAGGAAGCTGATAAATAAGTCTTCCTATGCCCAGTGTGTTGTAGGCATTTACTCTCTTCTCAGCATAGAAGATCCTTCCCACATCCAGGGCCATCTTGGCTTCCTTGAAGGATTTGCTCAGATCCTTTATCTCATCTACTATTGTTCCGTAAGCAACTCTTACATTGAGCATTGCCTCTGTGTTCATCATATCCACAATTGTTGTGGCGATATGATTTACATCTTCATAGCTCTGTCCCCTGCTAAGATTCTTAACAAGAATAACGCTGTTCTCGTCAACTGCTGTCACATAGTCTCCGGAGTGCTGGCCATACATGCTGCTAAGAAGCTCCTGTGGTGTGTTGTCCTGGGAATTTCTGGTCTCTACAAGGATAATACATCTGGGTACATTTACTTCAATCTTGAGCTTTCTTGCTCTGTTATAAACGTCAATAAGAAGCATATTATCAAGAAGAAGATTCTGAAAGAAATTATTCCTGTCAAATCTCTCCTTATAGGCCACAATAAGGCTCTGCAACTGACTTACGCCAATCTTACCCACCATATATGCATGTTCGCTGTCTCCCTTGGCAAGAAGGATATATGCCGGGGTTCCCTCATCCAGGATTTTAAACAGATGAACATCTCCGATTACCTGAGAGTCGACCGGCGAGTTTGCAAAGCTGATGACTATTGAAACATCCAGAAAATCTCTCTCACTGGTACTTGCGACTACCTCTCCTCCAAAATCCATAACACTAAGCTCTACTTTGGTAATAGCGCCTAATTCTTCAATACTTGTTTTAATAGTCTGAGCTGAAATCATCTGATATACCTCTCATTATTGTCACTCAAATCACTGCTTCACGGTGTTTGTTCTACTTCTATGATATACAAGTTATCTGTTGTTTGCAAATAAAAAGGCCGCGCAATACCGCGCGGCCCATGAATTTCTTATTAGTTTGTGATTGCCTTCTCTGTCTCTTTGTCGAAGATGTGAATCTTCTCAACATCGAATGCAAACTTAACCTTATCGCCAGGTCTAGCTGTTGTACGAGAATCAACTCTAGCTGTGATAGGGAACTCAGCGAGATCGAAGTACAGATAAACTTCTGCACCAAGAAGCTCGTATACGTTGATTGTAGACTCGAATACAGCCTT
>JAILMY010000183.1 GCA_024692165.1 Butyrivibrio sp.
TGTAGGTATTGCTTCTGTGTGAAACAAGAGCAAGGGCCTCTCCATCAAGATCTTTAAAAGACAGAGTCTTTTTGGTGGCGAGAGGATGGTTCTTGTTTACAACAGCTACAATCGGAATTCTTGTGAAAATAGATGTACTGATCCGGGAATCCTTTATGGGACCGCTCATTACTGCAAGATCACATTCATGATTAAGCAGTTTCTTTTTGATAACGCTGTCATGGCTTTCGTCGATCAATAATTCCACATCACTGTGGATTTTGCTATAAGAGGTAATAAAATCAAGGGATAGATATGAAAGCATGCCTGAGGTGAATTTGACTCTAAGTAGATTTGAGGTTCCGATATTCTGTATTTCTGTCAGAACTTCATTATAAGTGTCTATTAAGGGACGTATTTTGGAATAAAACAGATTAGCCTCAGAGGTTGCGGATATTCCGTGGGGAGTTCGGAAAAAGAGCTCCACAGACAGTTCTTTTTCCATTCTCTGAATGGTTTTGGTAAGTCCCTGGGGACTGATAAATAATTCTTTTGATGCCTGATTAAGGCTCTTGCTGTCATATACCACAAGGAAAGCTTTAAGATCTGAAATAGTCATAAGAAATCACCTCAATTTTGCCATATTCTCTATAAAACAATCACATAAACAAACACATAAAAAAGGGTGCCCAGATTCATGGACACCCTTGTCGTTTAGAAGATATTATCAGATAGTTTCCTATCTTTCAACCTTTTGTTTATACTCTTATCAACTTTCTGTTTCTTTTCATTTCAGAACAAATGAATATACTAATTCTTAACAAGGCAAGGGTGCTTCGAAAAAAGAGCAGTCTTGCCTTTTGTTTATTAAATACAGGAGGAGACCAATTATGAAAGAAATCAGGATGCCAAATGAAAAATATGCTTACTTCTATTCCGGATATGATAAACCGGTTGCGGAGGTTGATGTTAAGGAAGAAGTAGCGGTGTACACTCTGGATGCTTTCAATGGACTAGTGAAGACACCAAAGGATACAGTCAGCACACTTTCATGCCAGTTATTCAACCCACTCACCGGACCAATCGTAATTAAGGGTGCAGAGAAGGGGGATACGCTGAAGGTTACCATTAAGAGCATTGAGAATACTTCAGGAGTTGCAGTTGGTGCTTGCATGAACACTATCGGCGGTATAAATGCCACAGATGTTACAAGGATGATCAATGATCCGATTATCGAAAAGGTTTGGATCTATGATTACAAGGACGGCGAGTTCACCAGCAGGGAAAATCCAAAACTGAAGTTCAAGGAGCAGCCATTTTCCGGATCCCTTGGTACAGCTCCTGAAAATGAAGTTATCTCCTCAACAGTTCCTTCAACCTTCGGAGGAAACATGGATGTAAAAGATATGTGTCCGGGAAACACTCTTTACTTTCCTGTAAATGTAGATGGTGCTTATTTCTACATTGGAGATGCTCATGGCAAACAGGGCGACGGAGAGCTAAACGGAACCGGTCTTGAGATGGCAGCTAAATTTGTACTGGAGTTCGATCTGATCAAAGGGAAAAAGATTGAGTGGCCTCGAATTGAAAATGATGAATATATCATGACTGTGGGAAGTGCAAGACCACTGGAAGATGCAGCAAGAATCGCATGGTGTGAGCTGGTTGAATGGATAGTTGAGGAATATGGATGGGATAAACTTGATGCCTATGAGCTTTTATCAAAATGCGGAGAAATGTATCTGGGCAACATGGTAGATCCGAATTATTCAATGGTTGCCATGGTGAAAAAAGAATATCTATAAGAAATTAAATAAATAAACATAAAAAGTGAAAACAGGAGGAAGGGTTATGAAAAAATTATCAAAAAGACTTTTTGCAGCAGCTATGATGACTACACTAGTTTCATTTTCGGTAGCAGGTTGTGGAGGCGCTTCATCAGATGATCTGCCTAAGGTTCAGGGAGCCACAAGGGATTCCTCAATACAGGATGCAGATGGAGTGATCAAAATTGGTATTATGGAGGACCTTACCGGTGAATGTGCACTTTTGGGAGTTCAGAAGGTTCACGCTTACCAGAAGGCTATTGATGAGATCAATGAAGCCGGTGGAATTGATGGAATGCCCGTTGAGATTGATCTGGTTGATGCTTGTTCCGACAATACTAAATATCAGGAATTGTCCAGAAAACTGATACTTGAGGATAAATGTGATGTGGTAATGGGCTGTGCTACCTCTGCATCCAGAGAAGCTGTAAGACCTATTTTTGAGGATAATAATGCAATTCTGTTTTATAACAACCAGTACGAAGGTGGCGTAGCCAGCCACAACGTATTCTGTACAGGACTTGTTCCGGAACAGCAGGTAGTGCCTCTGGTACCTACTATGATGGAGACATATGGTAAAAAAGTATACATTCTTGCTGCTGACTACAACTTTGGACAGATCACAGCTTTGTGGTTTGAACAGGAAGTTGAGAACAACGGAGGAGAGATTGTAGGAACTGAATTTGTACCTATGGGAACAACTCAGTTTAGTTCAACTATTACCAAAATCCAGGATGCGGCTCCTGATATTCTTGTAGTTCTTGCTGCAGGATCATCGCAGACAACCTTCTTTGAACAGTGGTCTACGTCAGGAATCAAGGGACTTCCTATGATGACTACAGTTAATATCGCTCAGATGTATGAGCATTTACAGTTTGATCCGCCGGCTCTTGCAAACATGCACGTTGTAGCAAACTATGTAATGGAGCTTGAAACAGAGGATGCTAAGGCGTTTACAGAGAAGATGAAGAATGCATTCCCTGATGATGCTTACTTTGGAATGGAAGCTGCAGCTTCTTACGAAGGTATCAACCTGTACGCAAAAGCTGTAGAAAATGCCAAGACAACTGAGACCGAGGCTGTAATAGCTGCTTTGGAAGAAGGCATTACTCTTGAACACATGCCATCCGGCACTATTACCATGAATGGTGATACTCATCATGTAACAAAAGATCTGGTTATGATCCGCTGTGATGAAACTCACGAGCTCCACTTTGATGCAAATTACAGTCAGGTTGCTCCGGACTGGATTTCCAAGACACTTGGAATCAACATCAAAGAAAGCGCTCCAAATAAGCAGTACACTCCTTTGGATACCAACTGATCTTTAGGAATAAAATTAAATCTGCACCGACCGGAAATCGGTGCAGATTTTGAAAGGAAAGGTTCTTATTATGATACTTGTATTCAGACATTTGTACCTTTTTCTTGATAGTTTTTCATTTCTTCTTTTATCTGCCCTTGGACTTTCAATAATCTATGGAATGATGGGGATCATCAACCAGGCGCACGGTGAATTCATAATGCTTGGGGCATATTTCACAAGTCTTTTATCAGTTGCATTACATATACCTTTTATTATCTCCATTTTTCTGGGAGCAATTTTAACAGGCTTTTTGGGACTTTTGCTCGATAGAACAATTATATGCAGACTTTACAGCAGACCGCTGGATTCCATTGTTGTCACGTGGGGAATAAGCCTCATCCTTTCTCAAGGAATCAGGATTATTCTTGGAAATTCGGTAGAGAGCATATCAACTCCACTTGGCTCATTCACTATAGGAAATGAAAAATTTTCAACATACAGAATGGTACTCGTAGCCGTAGCAGTTATAACACTAATGGTAGTTTATTATATTTTCAATCATACGGAATTCGGACTTAAAGCAAGAGCTACAATGCAAAGAAGTGATATTGCAAAGAGCCTTGGCGTTAACACTGACAAAATGTATGCAGCAACTTTTTTTATCGGATCATTTCTTGCAGGACTCACAGGAGGACTGTATTCCCCGACTATGATGGTTGTACCTACCATGGGAACAAGCTTTAATATGCAGGCATTCGTAACAGTTATTGTCGGTGGAAGCAATCCTATACTCGGATCATTTTTATCCAGTGCGCTTCTTGGAATCGTAAACAGTGAGCTTTCCGGATGGGCAGGATCATTTGCAGGTCAGATAGGCCTTCTGATCATGGCAATTATATTTATCAGAATTTGTCCACTTGGGGTATCGGGACTGGTGGATCGCCTGAAGGCAGTCAGGAGGTAATATGAAGGATAAATCGAAAGCTCTTTTGACATCAGAAAACATAATCTTTGTGGTCCTGTTATTGCTTGGACTTGTACTTCCGACATTTACAAATGCCTATCGTCTCAGTCAGTATTCATATTATTATTCCATGACGATTCTGGCCCTTAGTATAACCCTTGTTTGGGGCTATGCAGGTATTTTCAGCTTCGGGCAGGCTGCATTTATGGGCCTGGGTGCTTATATTTATGGCATCTTATCAATAGCAGCAGGACGAGATGGTTTCAATATCTTTGCTCTGCTGATAGCAGTGGTGATAATGATGGCTCTGGGAGCAGCTCTTGCGTATTTCATGTTTTATGGAGGCGTCAATGATGTATTTGTGGGACTTATTACAATGTGCTTTGGAATTGCGCTTCAGACCTTTATGGGACAAACAGCCGGTGAAGAATGGCAGGTCCTTGGAGTCAGACTTGGAGGATATAACGGCCTTACCGGAATACCAAAGATCAGTCTTTTTGGCTTTAAACTTGGCGACGTGGCCTTCTATTTCTTTACATTTATAATTCTGATCTTAGTATATGCTGCCATAAGATATAGCAAAATAACAAATGCCGGGTACTCCTTGACAGCAATCAGGGAAAACAGATCAAGAAGTGAGCTGTTCGGATTTGACGTCCCAAAGATTCAGGTGATTGTTTTTGCTATCAGCACCGGACTTGCGGCTTTGGCAGGAGTGCTTTACAGCGTATGGGGCTCATATATAGCTCCTGACAACCTATCAATGACACAATCTACTATTCCGGTTGTAATAGTAGCATCCGGAGGCAGGAAAAATCCTACTGCGACAGTACTTTTTGCAATCCTGTATTACTTTTTGTCAGGAAAGCTTGCGGCCAGTGGAAGCAGTTTGAACTACATTATCCTTGGGGCAATCCTTATAGTTGTTCTATTGTTCATACCGGAAGGCCTCTTTAGCACTCTTTTTTCAAAGATGGACAAGTACATACTTCGCAGAGCTTAACACAGGAGGATAGCCATGGAAAAGAAAATCCTGGAATTAAAGAAAATCACAAAACAGTTCGGGGGAATAAAGGCAGCTACTGATGTAGATCTTGTTGTCAGAGAAGGAGAGATCCACGGGCTCATCGGACCAAATGGTGCCGGTAAGACCACAATTTTCAAGCTTATAACAGGACTTTACTCACCCACCTACGGAAGAGTTTATCTGGGAGGGAAGGATATAACCAGATTACCGGCTCATAAAAGGGCACAGATGGGACTAAGTATCAAAATGCAGATTCCAGGTGTCTACGAGGATCTTACTCTGAGGGAGAATATCCGTATTGCGGCGCAGCTGTACACTGGGAAAAAAGAACTGGAGGCGGAAATTGACAGGCTGATAAAGCTTGTTAAGATCGATGACCTGGGCAATCCCAAAGTAAGGAATCTTTCTCATGGTCAGCAACAGTGGCTTGAAATAGCAATGTCACTGGCATCTCATCCAAAGGTGCTTTTGCTTGATGAACCTGCTGCAGGCATGGGACCTGAAGAAACGACATTTACAGCTGAACTGGTAAAAGACCTGAATAAACAGGGACTTACCATAGTGTTTATCGAGCATGACATGGATTTCGTCAGTTTGCTTGCGCAGAATGTGACTGTTTTGCACTATGGAAAGATATTTGCTGAAGGTGATATGGAAGAAATAAAGAATAACAAAGAAGTACAGAAAATTTATCTTGGAGCAGTATAAGGAGGTGACAGAAATGTTATCGACAAGCAAGGTGGAATCTGGTTACGAAGGAATAACGATAATTAAGGATATCAGTATAGACATAAATAAGGGAGAAGTCGTTTCAATCATAGGAAGGAACGGCGTTGGAAAGAGTACGTTTATGAAAACGCTCATAGGTCTCAACAATACCTATGGCGGGAAAATAATTCTTGATGAAAAAGACATTACAGTGCTCCCGCCTTATAGCAGAGCTCATGAAGGTTTGGGATATGTACCGCAGGGGCATTGCGTTTTCCCGTCCATCACAGTGGAAGAGAATCTAAAGGTTGGAGGGCTTATAAACTCAACCATCAAGAAGGGGAATTACGATATTGTTTATGAATATTTCCCAAGACTGGCTCAGAGAAGAAAGCAGATGGCAGGAACCATGAGTGGTGGTGAACAGGCTATGCTCTCTATAGGAAGAGTACTGATAGGAAATCCCAAGATACTTCTTTTGGATGAGCCAAGTGAAGGTGTTCAGCCAAACATAGTAAGT
>JAILMY010000239.1 GCA_024692165.1 Butyrivibrio sp.
CCGCTGAGTACAAGAGCAGTACCGATCATGGCAGGGACTCCGGTTGTGTAGCTGATAGCCTGGCTTCCAAGCTCCTTGTAGCACTCCTGATGATCGCAGACATTGTAGATGTAAAGTGTCTTCTCCTTGCCATCCTTAATACCTGTGAAGATACATCCGATGTTAGTCTTACCTACTGTTCTTGGTCCAAGGCTTGCAGGATCAGGTAAAAGAGCTTTAAGGAACTGGATCGGCACAATCTCCTTGCCCTCGAAATTAATCGGAGAAGTTGAAAGCATTCCAACATCCTCAAGGCATCTCATATGATCAAGGTAGCTCTGTCCGAAGGTCATGAAGAAACGGATTCTCTTGATCTCAGGGAAGTTGCGGCCAAGTGCCTCAATCTCCTCGTGGTGAAGGAGGTACATATCCTTCTGTCCAACCTTATCAAAATCATAAACTCTCTTGATCTCCATAGGCTTGGTCTCAACCCAGTGGCCATCCTCCCAGTAAGAACCGTTGGCACTTACTTCACGAAGGTTGATCTCAGGATTGAAGTTTGTAGCAAAGGCGTAACCATGGTCACCGCCGTTGCAGTCCAGGATATCAACGGTATGGATCTCATCAAAGTAGTGCTTCTTTGCATAAGCAACAAATACGCTGGTTACACCCGGATCAAAGCCTGTTCCCAGAAGGCCTGTGATACCTGCCTCCTTGAACTTGTCCATGTATGCCCACTGATAGCTGTAATCGAAGTAAGCTGTAAAGCCCTTCTCCTTGCATCTCTTCTCGTAAGCTGCGCGCCATACAGGCTCATCTGTGTCCTCAGGCTCATAGTTTGCTGTATCAATATAGTCAACCTTGCACTCAAGGCATGCATCCATGATTGTAAGATCCTGATAAGGAAGTGCCACATTCAGCACTGCATCCGGTTGATACTCCTTGATCAGTTTGACAAGATCCTTAACATCATCAGCGTTTACTGTAGCTGTTGTGATCTTAACAGGGCATCCCTGTTTCTCAAGCTTATCCTTAAGTGCATCACACTTGCTGACAGTTCTGCTGGCAAGGCACATCTCTGTAAATACCTTATTGTTCTGTGCGCATTTCTGAATCGCTACCTGCGCAACACCACCGCAACCAATAACTAATAGTCTACTCATCTCGACATATCCTCCTCTTCCTGAAGTAGATCCTCAACATATTTAGGAAGCATGAAAGCTCCTTTATGTAAATGTGTTGTATAGTACCATGTCTTTATTCCGCGCTCATCCCATCTGTCGGGATTGAAATCCTTCAGGGGATGATACTTCTTGCTGGCAAATCCAAAGAGCCAGTATCCTGCCGGGCATGTAGGAATGTGAGCCTGATAGACTCTGTTTACCGGGAATACTCTGTAGGCCTTTCTATGCATGGCTCTGCAGCTCTCTTCATCTTCATCGTAGAATGGGCTTCCATGCTGATAAACCATGATACCATCGTCGTGAAGGGCTTTGTAGCAGCTTCCATAAAACTCTTTTGTAAAAAGACCTGCTTCATGCCCGAGAGGCTCTGTAACATCGTTTATGATAAGATCGTACATATCATCGCACTTACGAAGATACTTAAGTCCATCCTGATAGTAGATGTGAACTCTGTCATCCTCAAGACCACAGGCATTGTCCGGGAAGTACTGCTTGCAGACATCCACAAACATTGAATCGGGCTCAACTACATCAATAACCTTTATCTCATCGTAGTGGGTAAGCTCTCTGGCAACACCTCCATCGCCACCACCCAGTACCAGTACCCTCTGTACCTTGGGATGCACAGCCATTGGCACATGCACGATCATCTCATCATATGTAAATTCATCCTTTTCCGAAAAGATGATATTTCCGTCGGAAGTTAAGAACTTGCCGAACTCCGGGGAATCAAACACATCTATTCTCTGAAATTCACTGCTTCCGGAAAAGAGCTGTTTGCTGATACGGATGCTTATTTTAACATTTCCGGTGTGCATATCACTGAACCAGTAATCCATCTCTGCCATATTTCCCTCCTTGAATAAAGAACGCAGATTTTAATATTATAATCAAAATCTGTCGTTCTATACCTTACCTTAACACAAATAGCTCAGATATATCTTCGCTTTCAGGACCCTGCATGGAGCAGCCTTTCTCCATAGCTGTCTTGATGTAATTCAGGATGTCCTCTGTGATCACTTCTCCCGGAGACAGGATTGGGATTCCCGGTGGATAACACATTACAGACTCAGCACTTATTCTGCCAACAGTCTGATCAATCGGAAGTGATTCTTTTTCCGCATAAAAGGCCTCCTGAGGAGTAGCCTTAACAATGGGGGTTATATACTCTGCTGAGAAAAAGCTATACTCAGGCTGACTATAAAGTCTTCTGATATCCGCCAAAGCTCCTGCCAGTCTCTCTATATCCTGAAGTCTGTCTCCAATGGAAATGTATGCCATTACGTTTGACAGATCTCCAAACTCCATCTGAATATCGTATTCATCACGAAGAAGATCGTATACTTCAATTCCTGTAAGGCCGATTCTTCTGGTATTAACAACAAGCTTAGTTTCGTCGAAGTCGTAGATACTTCCACCGTTCTTCAGCTCGTTGCCGTATGCGTAGTAACCACCGATATCATTGATCTCTTCTCTGGCGTACTGGGCCATCTTGGTAACCTTCTCAAAGCTGTCATAGCCGTTGAGGGCCAGATTCCTACGGGAAATATCAAGGCTTCCCAGAAGCAGATAGCTGGCACTGGTGGTCTGGGTAAGGTTAACAATTCTGCTGATATAACCGATGTTGGCATCAGGACCGCAGAGAAGTATAGAACTCTGTGTAAGACTTCCTCCTGACTTGTGCATACTGATTGCAGCCATATCAGCTCCGGCAGCCATGGCATTAAGTGGAAGATTCGGACCAAAGTAAAGGTGCGTTCCGTGGGCCTCATCAACCAGAGCCTTCATTCCGTTGGCGTGAGCCAGTTCAACTATTGCCTTAAGGTTAGAACAGATTCCGTAGTAGGAAGGATTGTTTATAAGAATTGCCTTGGCATCAGGGTTCTCTTTTACCGCCCTTTCAACATCAGGCATTTCCATTCCGAGAGGAATTCCAAGGTTAGTATCTACCTTGGGATCAATATATACAGGCACCGCTCCGCAAAGAATCAGAGCATTGATGGCACTCTTATGCACATTTCGTGGCATAATGATCTTCTCACCCTTCTTGACATGAGATAAAACCATCGCCTGAACTGCACTTGTGGTACCATTAACCATCATGAAAGCATGTGCTGCGCCAAAGGCATCAGCCATAAGCTCCTCGGCATCCTTGATAACAGATACCGGATGGCAAAGGTTATCAAGAGGCTTCATTGAATTAACGTCAATTCCAACGCATCTGTCGCCAAGAAAGCTCACAAGTTCTGCGTTTCCTCTGCCTCTCTTATGACCAGGAACATCAAAGGGAACTACTCTCTGCTTCCTGAACCTTTCCAAAGCCTCATAAACCGGGGCTCTTTTTTGTCTATTAAGATCCAACTAATTATCCTCCCAAAATCTGAGAAATATCGATTTAATGCGGAACACGTGAAATTATTTTAAACGTAACGAAAGGAGTGGCATACCGTAAAGGCACGCTACCCCCTTTTTATTCATTCACAGTACTGTAATAATACTATAAATTTCCATATTATAAAAGCATTTTTATATCAAAGTTTAAGTTCATTTTAAAGTTACAAAAATCAGCCTGTCACCTCGCTTATGGCACTCTTTAAGTTTTCTGATATGTCAGCACTTCTGAGCCATTTGGAAAAAGAAGCTCTGTCAAGGTTCTGGAGCTTTCCATAGACCATATCCTTGTCTGTAGATCTGATCCAGGCCCTATCCAGGATTTCGAAAACCTGCTTCTTATAGTCATTCGTAAGAAGCTCCACATTCTCAAGACTGATTACAATTTTCTCTTTCACGCTTGTTTCAGGAATCATGATCTTTGTAGAGTCTCCCTTAATGCCCAAAAACTCCAGCTCATAGCTGCGCTTTTTTGGTATCAGTGAAAGATCTCCCTGTGCAGGCTCAATTGTAAATGTAGCTGACTTTTTAGCTGCATCAAAACTTGTAGAAAAAGAAGTTGTAACGAAGGCGCCGCCTTCATAATTCATGCTGCTACCATCATCCTCATAAAGAGTGTAATCTCCGTCTGCGCCGCCACCAATAAGGATCCTAAGCGTCGCCGGATTTCCCGTGTCATTTAGCTCGCCTTCCAGCTTAGCAAGTGGCACGATTCCTCCTGCAGGAATAAGCACCGGCATTTCAGAAAGGTCTCTGTACATCTTCAGGATTCCGCTTTCCTCGTAGATACGTCCATTAAAGATGTCATACCATCTGCCCTCAGGAATATATCCAAGGCTGCATCCAAGGCGAAGTTCCTGATCCTCAGGCCTGGTCACCGGGCTTACCAAAAGGTTTTCTCCAAATCTGTACTGGTTAGGCACTTCATAGGATTCCTCATTATCAGCCCCGTAGTCATAGTACATGGGTCTTACAAGTGGCTTGGACTCAGCAAAAGACCTGTGGTTTTCAGAATACAGATATGGAATCAGCTCATGACGAAGTCTCATGAATTTCTTCACAATTCCTCGGTAGGGCTCCTCCAGAGTCCAGGGCTCCTTATTAAAGAAAGGACTGCTGCTACTGTGGATTCTCATGATAGGAGAAAAAACTCCGTACTCTATCCATCTTACAAGACGTTCCAGATTCTTATCTCCCAGCATATGTCCTCCAATGTCGTGGCTCCACATACCGTATCCAATATTGCTTGCATTGCTGGTAAAATATGGCTGAAAGTCAAGAGATTTCCAGGTTGCATGGGAATCTCCCGAAAAGCCCACGGGATATCTGTGGCTTCCAACTCCTGCATATCTTGAAAAGATCATGGGGCGAAGATTTCTCTTTTTCTGATCCTCATAATGATAGTGGTTCAAAAGGATCAGCGGATCCACATCCTTTGGAGTTTTTCCGGTTCCCTGTTGCCAGTCAATCCACCAGAAGTCAACGCCGTTATCCTCGTAGGGATGCATCACCGTCTCAAAATAAGCATCTCTGAATTTCTTATCTCCAAAATCAAATTCGTATGGCCTATTCTCATTACTGTCACTTATAGCGCTCTCTTTTCCCTTAGTCTTAGCGCCAGAAAGCTCTCCATAGGCCCTTCCGAAATCTTCATACATATCCTCGAAAGCCCTGATGCCATCTGCAGGATGTAAATTAAGAGTAACCGCCAGCTTATGATCATGGAGCTTTTTCAAAAACCTCTTATAATCAGGGAAAAGATCTTTATTCCAGCTATAGCCCGTCCAACCGGAGCCATACTTTGGATCAACCTCCGTTATGTGCCAGTCCATGTCAATAACCGCCACAGATATGGGGATTTCCTCTTTTGCAAAGTTCTCCACCACTTCCATATAGGAGTCTTCTGTGTACCTGTAAAATCTGCTCCACCAGTTACCGAGAGCATATCTGGGAATCATGGGCATCTGTCCGCTTAGTCTGCAAAAATCGGAAAGTCCCTTGTAGTAGTCCTTTCCATAGCCAAAGAAGTACACATCCACACAGCTGCCGGTTCTTTTCACATACTCATTTCCGTCAAAAACAGGACTTTTGCTATCATCAATAACGCTGTAGCCCTTTTTGCCAAAAAGACCCTTTTCAAGGCGTACTCTTCCGTCGGCATCATCCAGGGTCCTGGCGGTACCTCCAAGGTTTGACCAGTCATCATAAGCTTCACCAAAGTTCCAGGTGACGTCGTTTTCTTTAAGATAAATAGTAAGCCCCTGGGAACTGAACTCCTTTTTATCATAGTTAAGGATCAGGTATTTCGTCTCAATCCTCAGTACGTCCGCCTGATCCTTGGCATACATTTCAAAATTATCTTCCAGGTTTCTATTTACTACGGCAAAGCTCGGACGGTCCTCAAATACGCCTTCCTCGCTATATTCCAGCCTTATCATTCTGTCTGTCAGTACTGAAATGCGGTACTTTTCTCCAGTAAACTCCATCATCTTGCCCTCATCTTAATAATATATGAACTCTTTGCCGGGACTAAAAGCTCGTATTCTCCGCTTTCAAGAAGCCTTCCTTCAAAAGAAGTACCAAGCTCATCGGTAGTCCCTACAGCCTCAAGGGCTCCTACATACTCCACAGGGATATGAATGACCATGTCCTCATTTTCCATGGAAATCACACCCAGATAAATGTTGTCCCCCATGAACCTGGAAACAGCCATTATCCTGCCCTTTGCAAAAAGAACTTTTCTCCCGCCTTCAGCAAATGCCGGCTCCATGCGCCTTAGCTCATTCACCCTGCGATAAGTCTTAAAATACCTTGAGCGCTTTCTGAAGTTTTCTTCATTATTCCAGGGCATCTGAAATCTGAAGCCCGAGTCATGCTCTGTATATCCGTCAATTCCAAGCTCGTCGCCATAGTAGATACAAGGTATGCCGGTCCAGAAAAGCTGCGCCACAACCATGCTCTGCCATCTGTCGTCATCAATCTCTTCGTTGTTATGAGCCCTTGAAACATCATGGGAGTCAAAGAGATTCATGCTGCAATCTGCAATAACCTGTGGAAGACGGCTGTAGAACTCATTGGTTCTGTTAACCACATCTTCAGCGGTCATTACATATGGAACATTGCGCAGTGTCTCATTTCTTTCCAGGAAAAGATCCTTCATTCCTGCGAACTGTCTGATGATTCGGCCAAAGCCAAAATAGTTCATGGTGCTGTTCCAAAGATCGCCCTGAAGGTACTCACTGCAATCCCCCCAGTGTTCTCCTATTATCATGGCATCTTCTTTTTCTTCCCTGATAGCTGCGCAAAGCTCTTCCCAAAGCTCATCCGCCAGCTGCACGTCGTCGTTTCTGCCCCATACGTCAGCCACATCAAAGCGCCAGCCGTCGATGTTATAGGGAGGTCGAAGCCACTTTCTGATAACAGAATCCTTGCCCTTATAGATAAGCTGTCTTACTTCCTCATTCCTGTAGTCCAGTACAGGCAGTCCCTTATATCCGGCCCAGCCCTTTATCTCACCATTTTCATCTTTTACATAGAACTCAGGTCTTTCCTTCACCCAGGCATATTCAAGGCCTGTGTGGTTTATGGAAATATCAAGGATCAGCCTTATGTCATTTTTATGAAGTGCCTCGGATAACGCTACAAGTGCCTCATCACCGCCAAGGGATCCGTCCACATGCAGGTAATCCGCGCAGTCATATTTGTGCTCACTTGGAGCAGTAAAAATAGGATTTAAGTAAACTGCAGTAATTCCAAGTTCCTTCAGATATGGAATCTTTTCAATCACTCCGTAAAGGGAATGATCCTTAAAGCTTGTAGGAAAAATCTGGTAATACACCGCACCCTTAACCCAATCAGGCTGCCTGTAACCGGATAAAAGAGTAAAGTTATGCTCCTCCGAGGGCACATAGGTAGTGATTCCGGCCTGAGTATAGAAGTAGATAACATCGCTGCATACTATCACAAAATAATAGGAAAGCCTTGGCTCATTCATCAAAGTCTCGGCGCAGTAATATGTCAGTCTGCTCTCCGACTTCTCTTTTCCCATTTCAATGTACTGCTCCGCGCCGTTACTGATGCGCCTTAGAAAGATCTTTTGAAGGGGTGAGCCTTCAAGAACTCTCAACCTGATTCTGACCTTTTCTCCAATCTGAGGAGTGGTGCTGCTTACAAAGCCCCTCGTTCCGTCACTGTATATACTGTCTAACCAATTTCTCATTACATCATCCCTTTACTGATCCTGAAAGACCTTCCACATAGAATCTCTGAAGCCAAACAAACAGTATTACGATAGGAAGTGCAACAATTACAGCTCCTGCTGCAAACTGTGTGTAATATGTATCAATTCGCTTAAAGTCAGTAAGCCAGTAAAGACCTACCGCTACAGTGTATGAACTCTGCTTGTCTCCAAAGAGCATACTTGGGAAAATATAGTCTGACCATGCTCCCAAAAAGCTTCCCAGCACTGTATAAACAATGATGGACTTGGAAAGTGGCAGTGTCACATTTAAGAAGATCTGAAATCTTGATGCTCCGTCAATGATGGCTGCCTCGTCGATAGCCTTAGGAATAGTGTCGAAAAATCCCTTGCTGACATGATATCCCATAGCAGCTCCTGCAGCGCCTACTACAATAAGTGCCAAAAGAGACTGGTTTAGGCCGATTCCCTTTAAGATATTGTAGACAGCAATCAGGGACATGAAGCCCGGGAACAGACCGATGATCATAAGAATGTTCATAAAGGCTTTTCGTCCTGCGAATCTTGTTCTACTAAGAACATAGGATGTCATCAGGATTATCAGTGTGTTTATAACGCAGCTGCAGGCTGCAACGATCAATGTGTTAAGCCACCATTTAGCGAAAGGCAATACACTATTATTAGTAAATAAATTAATGAAGTTATCAAAAGTAAATCCCCTTGGAATGAAATATCCTACATAGTAGCCCTGCTCTGCTCTGAAGGCTGTAAGCACAATCCAGAGTATAGGGAAGATCCATATAACGCCCAGGACTGTAAGTGCAATATATCCAACATTTGTCTTGGTTACATTCATAACCAGAACCAGTGCGCACAAAGCCGCCACAAAAAGAATCCAGTAGCCAAAAGACAGGTCCTTATTCAGGAAGTCATTTGAAAGCCCGGATGCCTTGCATATGCTTCTGGTTGAGAACATAAGCAGTCCTGAAAAAACTGTGGCGAACGCCTGAAGACACTGCCAGGTCTTCATAAGCGGTACATTTGTTTTGAATACAGAAAGCACTGCAAAAATAAATGCTAAAACTGCGAAGATCACAGCTCCGTACATAAAGATGTATGAGGCCGAAAATTCTTTTCCCAAAAGATAAGTCAAAGCGGAAAATACAGATTTTTTCCCATCTGCATAGTCCACATACGGAAGGAAAAGAGCTATAAAGGAAACAATCGATGCGATCACTGCCTTTAAGTGGTTCTTTAAGTTAAGTCCGATTACTGTTTTTCTGAAATTTCCCATTACTGGAATCCCTCCTCATTCTTCATTGCTCCTGATCTTGAGAAAGAAACCAGGGTAAATACTGCGGATATCACGAA
>JAILMY010000012.1 GCA_024692165.1 Butyrivibrio sp.
TTGGGTTCGTCCTTATGGGAATCGACAAGCGGAAGGCAATCAAAAATGCCTTCCGTATTCCTGAGGCGACCCTTTTTTCAGTTGCGGCTGTTGGTGGCAGCATTGGTGCGATTTTAGGGATGCTTATATTCAGGCACAAGACAAAACACTGGTCCTTTAAGCTGGGACTCCCAGCAATTTTACTCATTCATCTTGCGCTATTTGCTCTTCTTGCATGGTCACCAATTTCATTTAGCTTTATATGATAGTATTATGCAACAGACTAGGTAGTAAAAAGAACTACATGTGATGTATTATATATTGGTGTCAAAACTTGATGCCTCTAAACTATTTGATTGGGGAAAAGAGATGCATATTGCAGTATGTGATGATAATATAGCTGACAGAAAACAAACCGAAAGGCTTTTGGGGAGACAGTCAGACAGATTTTTTAAAGAGACCGGCGAAAGGCTATGGATTGATTCCTACGGAAATGTTGAAGCCTTTATGCACTATCCTCAGATGTATGACGGTCTGTTGATCGACATGAGAAATGAGGAGCCAACCGGATTTGAGATTGCACGAATGCTGGTAAAAGAAGGAGTTGTCCGTCCGATAGTTCTTTTGGTATCAACTATTGATTACAGAAAGCAGTACGAGGAATCAGGCCTTTCTATTCCAAATCTGATGTTTATCGACAAGCCCCTGAAGGTTGCAGAACTCACTGCCCTGATGGATGAGATCAGCTCTTTACGCGACGAAAAGGAACCAACCCTTGAACTTAGAGGCAAGGACGGAACAGTTTACGCCAGGAAAAATGATATCGTCTGCATCAGAAAAAAAGGTCCTGCTCTCAATATTTATATGGGAGACGGAAATGTTGTATCGATCATCGAAGACATTTATAATTTTTACGAGCAGTGTGCTATTTTCCCACAGCTCTGCCCCGTTAACGACTTATCCATTATCAATGTTAATCATATAAAGAATACATCCTTTGGAAGAGTTACTATGGATAACGGCGAGACCTTTAGCATATCCTTCTCCTACCGGAATTCCATAAAAGAGGCACGGTCAATTCTTTTAAATGACCAAAGTTCCAAGGCTTAAGGAGGTTCTATGAGTTTTAAAATTGTTGTAGACAGCTGTTGTGATCTGCCTGCAGAATATAGAAAAGATGACAGATTCCAGATTATTCCTCTGGTACTTCAGGTTGATGAGCATATCATCATTGACGATGATACCTTTGATCAGGCGGATTACCTTGCCAAGGTAGCTGCGTCAGAGGAGTGTCCCAAGACAGCCTGCCCGTCTCCTGAACTTTTCATGGAGGCCTACCACTGTGATGCGGATGATGTATATGTTGTAACCCTTACTTCCAAGCTCAGCGGCAGCTATAACAGCGCTCTGCTTGGCAAAAATCTATACCATGAGGAATACGGTGAGAAGAACATTCACATCGTGGACTCTCTTTCAGCCTGCTGCGGAGAAGCCAATATTGCCCTCAAAATCCTGGAGCTGGCATCCTCCGGTCTTCCTTTTGCAGAGGTAGTTTCATTGGTTGAAAAATACCGCGACGAGATGCTTACATATTTCGTTCTGGATTCTCTGGAAACACTTCGTAAAAACGGACGCCTAACCGGTGTTAAGGCTATCGTTGCCACCACTCTCAATATCAAACCCGTTTGTTGTGGTATTAAGGGAGAAATCGTTCAGAAGAGCCAGGGAATTGGTATACGAAAGGCTCTCATGAGAATGACAGAGCTTGTGGCTGCAGAGCTTAAGGATCCGGAGACCAAGACCCTTATGATCACCCACGTAAACTGCTTCGAAAGAGCCTGCGTTGTTCGCGACCTGCTCCTTAAGAAAATACCCTTCAGGGATTCCATCATTGTAGACGCTGCCGGAGTAGCAACTACATATGCCGGCGACGGCGGAATCGTTGTAACTTGCTAAAACAATCAAAAAGGAAATCCTCATTTCATGTTATTCACAGAAATCGGATTTCCTTTTTTATTGTCATAATAAATTCATCTTTACCTATTACATGCCCGCGGCATCATGACAACCGCTTTACGCTCTCGCCCTCGATCATGTGTCCTTCAAGGATCATGATACCCTGACGGTAACGTTCGCCGCTGATTTTACGGATAAGGTTCAGAACTGCATTTCTTCCCATCTCATATGTATCAACGCCATAAGTTGTAAGCTTGATGTCACAAAGGCCAGGGAACAGGTAGTTGTCGTAGCCCACTACCGATATGTCCTCAGGAACTTTGTAGCCGTGTTCTTTTAGCTTCTTGATCATCATGCTGGCAGCCATATCACAGTTGCAGAAAAAGGCTGTAGGCATCTTACTTGGGAATTTGAAATACTTAACAGGATCCATAACTCCGTCCGGACCTCTGTCATCGATGATCCAGTCGTCGCCGTATTTCACGCCGTGTTCCATCATTGATTTCGCATAGCCAAAGTATCTGTCTGTTATGGCGCCTGAAGCAAGCCTGGTACCTACATAGGCAATCTCCCTGTGTCCCATATCAAAAAGATAATTTGTAAGGCAATAAGCTCCGTTATAGCTGTCTGAAACCACTGCATCCTCATCGCCAGTATGATTACAGAAATCAAGGAACACCATAGGAATGCCCACTGTCTCCTTTATGGTTCTAAGGTATCCCTCATCCAGTCTTCCTACAACAACCACACCATCTACCTTGCGGTCCTCTAAAAGCCTTGGAATAGTCTTGCTGTCCTCATTCTCCTGAGAAACCACCTCAAGCATGGTAAAGCATCCCTTATCCATAGCTATCTGAGATACCTGCTGGTGCATCCTTGTATAAAAAGAGCTGTACTCACTCATAAAGTGCTCAGAGATCAGAACACCAATTGTATAGCTCTTATTTGTAAAATCAGCCTTACGCGATACCGGCGGAACATAGCCCATATCATTGGCCAGAGCATTGATCTTCTCTCTAAGCTCATCGCTCATACCCTTCTGTCCGGAGAGGGCCTTGGACACTGTTACTGTACTAACTCCGATTCTGTCTGCTATATCTTTTAATCTTACTGACTTTGCCATCTTATCCCCTTTTTAACTAGAATATATTAATTATAAACTAATTTTAATTACATTTGCATAAATAAATTATCCAACAATAAACAGTTATTTTTCCTAAATTTTGTTAAAACTGCCTCAAAAATCCGTGAAATCAAAACCCGTGGATAATAATCGCCAAATAAAGTATAATGACCTTTAGATTGCTATCGCTCAAATAAAGGAAAATGAAGATGATCGCACTTAAAATAAATAATAAAAAAGAATTCATGTCCAGACTTCTGGTATCAGACTTATTCGACCCATTTTACGTAGAAGAGGCTTCTATCGATACCTTTAACACCTTCCATATTGATGGCCGCATTCACAGGGATTTTTACAAAAATGACGAGGATTACGAAGAAGGCAAAGAAGTATCTGCCCTCTCCTCATGGTCAGACCTTAAGCAGATATGCTTTGACCTTATAAAAGGGAAAAGAACTCCCCTTGGCTTCAAATTTGTTTTCCATGCCCCTTCGCAGCTAAAGGAGCAGCTTTTGTCAGCTGCAGATGCAGGCCTTTCTGCAGACCAGGTAAACTTAGGTGTTAATATTCGATTCGCAAACGGAGATGTAATCCTTACTACCGGAACTGCATTTTCAATCTTCACCCTGGACAAGGAAATAGAAAAAGCCTGGGATAGTTATATCCCAAGCTTCTTAGAAAAATCAGGTATCAGTGTTGAAATACTATGACTGGTATTTCTGCAGTATTATGATAAGCTCATCGTACTTTGGTTTTATCTGATTGTATTTCTCCTCGTAACCTTCCATGGATCCGGCACGGAGAATTTCTGTTAGTTCACATACAGGAGTCAGAAATCCTTTAAGTCCAAGGTTAGCACTTACTCCCTTCAGAGTATGTACCGCTTTAAATGCTTCAGAGATATTGCCCTCTCCAAGATATTTGGTGAGGTCATTCATGCTCGTGTCATTTAAAAACTTGAACATAAATCTGGCAATAAGATCCTCATTACCCATGAATCTATCTAATATTTCGTTCCAATCAACTCCCCAGTTGATCAGTTCAGTCTTGAATCCAGCATCCATAAACTACGTCTCAACCTTTCACGAAATGCAGTAAATATATTATGCCATATTTAGATTATACGCCAAATAACAATCTCCTTCAATGGAACTTTTGGCAAGTTTATTAATATTTTATTATATCAGCTCATTCTCCTTGGCTTTTAAGCTTCTCGGCCTGATCTGCCGCGATAAGCGAATCAATGATCTCATCGAGATCTCCGTCCATTATCTGATCGATCTTGTATAACGTCAGGTTAATTCTGTGATCTGTAACTCTACCCTGATGGAAGTTATAGGTTCTGATCTTCTCAGATCTGTCGCCGCTTCCAACCTGGCTGCGTCGAAGCGCTGCTTCACTGTCGTGCTGCTTCTGAGTCTCCAGCTCATAGAGCTTGGCCCTAAGGACCTTAAGAGCTTTGGCCTTGTTCTGCTGCTGGCTCTTCTCATCCTGACATGAAATAACGATTCCTGTTGGGAAGTGTGTAAGCCTTACCGCTGAATCTGTGGTATTTACGCACTGTCCACCATTTCCGGATGCTCTGAATACGTCAAATTTGCAGTCGTTAAGATCAATATCGACCTCCAGATCCTCCACCTCGGGCATAATGGCCACTGTTATGGCTGAGGTATGTATTCTGCCACCGGATTCAGTCGCAGGAATTCTCTGTACTCTATGAACTCCGCTCTCGAATTTAAGCCTGGAATAAGCTCCGTTACCCTTTATCATGAAGCTCACGGTCTTGATGCCGCCAATACCGATATCCTCCACACTCATGGTCTCAACCTTCCAGTTCTGACGCTCAGAATACCTTGTATAAACCCTGTACATATCAGCTGCAAAAAGAGCTGCCTCATCACCGCCAACTCCTGCTCTGATCTCCACGATTACGTTCTTATCATCATTAGGGTCCTTGGGAAGAAGCAGAATCTTAAGCTCTTCCTCAAGCTCCGGAATCCTCTCCTTTGCCTCAGCAAGCTCTTCCCTGAGCATTTCCTTCATCTCAGGGTCACTCTCGCCTTCTAGCATCTGAAGGCTCTCATCTATTGTTTCCTTGCATTTTTTGTACTTCTTGTAGCACTCAATAAGGGGCTCTAAGGACTTCTGTTCCTTCATAAGCTTCCTGAAACGCTCCTGATCGGCAGCTACGGAAGGCTCCCCAAGCTCCATTGTTATATCTTCATATCTTCTTAAAATATCTTCTAATTTATCAAACATCTTCTTTTCCTCAAGTTTTATGTAGGTAGTCTATGGTAGCCTTAAAGCCCGCTAATAATAGCATGCTCTTACGACTCTGTCGTTACCTGCATAGTCCTTGATAACCTCAATATCATGAAAATGTCCGTCATTTTCAAGCATATCGGTAAGTGCCTTTGCCTGGTCGTAACCGATCTCCAGGAAAAGATATCCGCTGGAATAAAGATATTTGTGGACGTTTTCCACTATCCTTCGATAAAATACCAGTCCGTCCTCATCTCCGTCCAGTGCCAGTCTTGGCTCATAGTCCTTAACCTCAGGCGCCAGGGTTTCGATAACATTGCTGGCTATATATGGAGGATTTGAGACTATAATGTCAAACTTTCCCATGTCTTCAGCAGGGAAAAGATCTGTTCTGACAAACTCAGCCCTGTCAGAAAATCCCAGGTTATCCGCATTCTCTTGTGCCACCAAAAGAGCCCTGTCTGAAATATCTGTGCCTACAGCCTTTGTATCATTGGTATAGCGAAGAAGGCTCAGAGCAATACAGCCTGAACCGGTGCACAGATCCAGAATTCTCATGCCGTCCTCAAAAAAACGCATGGCCTCTTCCACCAGTACCTCTGTGTCCTGCTCGGGAATAAGCACATCGCTGTTCACCTTAAAGGTAAGGCCCATAAAATCCCAATTTCCAAGTATATAGGCCACAGGCTCTCTCTTTGCGCGTCTACTTATAAATTCGTTAAATCTGCTTTGCTCTTCCTCTGAAACTACTCTGTCAGGATGAGCTATAAGAGCGGAGTGATCTGTCCCGCATACACATTCTAAAAGGAGCCGTGCATCAAGCTTAGCTTCAGCGATTCCGGCTCTATTTAGTATCTCTATTCCGTTTTCATAAAGTTCTTTATAACAAATATTAGTCTTCATCGTCTCGAAGCCAGCTCTCATCTATCTCATAACCAAAGGAATCCTTAAGGTATTCCTTCCAATCAAACACTGCCTCTACAGACTTTATTGCCACTTCCACCATGCTCTCATCCGGCTCCTTGGTAGTAAGTCTCTGAAGCCACAGCCCCGGTGCGGAAATGATCCTGAACAGGATAAAATTGGTTCTTCCTGCCATCCTGATGATCTCATAGGATATTCCGGAGATTACGGGAATAAGCAAAAGTCTAATGACAATTCGCAGCAGATATGAATCCACTCTTATAAAGAAAAAGAGGATAATACTGACCAGCATTACGAAGAGAATAAAGCTACTGCCACATCTCTTGTGAAGCCTTGAGCTCTTCATTACATTTTTCACGGTGAGAGGTCTGCCTTTCTCGATGCAGTTGATACACTTGTGTTCTGCTCCGTGATATCTGAACAACCTTCTGATATCCTTCATACAGGAAATAAGAAGTATATAGGTTATAAAGATAAGTATCCTGAGAACGCCCTCTATAATAGCGATCATAGATGTATTTCTCACATATCTGCTGATCATCTCTGACAGTGCATAGGGCAGCACCATAAACAGTCCAATAGCAAAAAGAAATGAGATTGCCATAGTGATGACCATCAGAAATGTATTCTCATGGCCACCTGAAACATTCTCCAGCTCTTCATCAAGCTTGGTAGGCTTCTCTGCATCATCCTCATAAAAGGATGAAGAATAGTTCAGAGCCTTAAGTCCCAGTACAAGTGAATCTATAAATACGAAGACGCCCCTGACAAATGGAATATTAAGGAGCTTACTTCCGTAAGCAATTCCGTGATACTCGTCTATCTCTACAGCAATATCTCCATCAGGCTTTCTTACTGCCACAGCGTACATATCCTTGTTGCGCATCATTACGCCCTCAAGAACTGCCTGGCCGCCAATACCTGAATAATGTCTGATCTTACGTTTTCTCATTTTGCCCCCGATAAAAATAAAAGAGGTCGAGGCCATAGCCTCAACCTCTCTAAAGTCATTGCTTAAATTACTGGTTGTTCATGCCGTATTTCTTGTTGAACTTATCAATACGTCCACGAGCAGTTGTAGCCTTCTGCTGGCCTGTATAGAATGGATGGCACTTTGAGCAGATTTCTACGTGAATCTCGCTCTTTGTTGATCCAACTGTGAATGTGTTACCGCAGTTGCAAGTAACAGTGGCCTGATGGAATTCTGGCTGAATATCCTGTCTCATCTCTTCTCAC
>JAILMY010000034.1 GCA_024692165.1 Butyrivibrio sp.
GGTTAAGAGGATGGTCGATAGATACACGCTCAATCTCAGGTACACCTGAAATACGTGCAACAGGCTCCATCTCGTCAACTACAACAGGGTCAACGATGTATGAAGGAACACCGATCTCGTCGCCGATCTCTCTTGCAAGGATACCGCCAAGGTTAGAAGCATGCTGTCCCTGAACGCCCTTTCTGAGATCCTCTAAAAGTGCATCTGTGCACTCGTATGTGCCGCCAGGAATAGGACGAAGAAGTCCGCCTCTTCCTACGATTACGTTAAAGCTCTTAATATCGATGTTCTCCTTCTTCAGGAAATCAAGGATGATATTCTTACGGAAGTCCTTCTGGTCGATGATTGAAGCATAGGACTCGATCTCTTCTGTGCTGTGACGAAGAGTCTCCTCCTTTGTAAGTGTCTCGTCCTCAAAGATACCGATCTTTGTTGATGTAGAACCCGGATTGATGATCAAACTTTTAATCATGATTTTTCTCCTTCAACTTATTTGTTCTTGTTAGTTTCAGCAACAACCGCAGCTAATGCGATTGAGTTAACCTTTACTTCAACAGAGTCAGATCTTGATGTAAGGATAACAGGAGCCTTTGTACCTGTAAGGATGTTACCGTTCTTAACTGTTGCAAGACGAACAATAGTCTTGTATGTAAGGTTACCTGCGTGGATATCAGGGAAAAGAAGGATGTCGGCATCTCCAACGATCTTTCTGTCAAGAGCGCCTGCCTTGTGCTTAGCAGCCTCAGGATCAATAGCAAGGTCCATGGAAAGAGGTCCATCAACGATACAGTTCTTGATCTCGCCTTCTTCGTTCATCCTGGTAAGCTCAGCAGCCTAAACAGTTACAGGCATCTTAGGGTTAACAACCTCAACAGCTGCAAGAGGAGCTACCTTAGGGCACTCAACGCCACAAGCTCTTGCTACGTCTACTGTATACTCAATGATAACCTTTTTGTCTTCAAGGGTTGGATATGGCATGAATGCAACGTCTGTAAGGAAAAGAAGACGATCAATGCCTGGAATTTCAAATACACATACGTGTGAAAGAGGACGACCTGTACGAAGTCCAACTTCCTTATCAAGTACGCTCTTAAGGAAGTCCTTGGACTCAAGAGAGCCTTTCATGTAGATATCAGCCTTACCATCATGTACGAGAGATACAGCAGTACGAGCTGCCTCGATTGTATCCTTTACATCGATGATCTCGTAATCAGCAGGATTCATGGAAAGATCAGCCATGATCTTCTCGATTGCTTCCTTGTCACCAACAAGGATAGAATCAACGATTCCTCTCTCCTTTGCAACCTTTACAGCCTCAAGTACGTGTGAGTCCTGGGCTACTGCTACAGACATCTTCTTTTTGCTGGCATTCTTAAGTTTTGCCAGAATATCATCAAAGTTCTTGCTCATCATAAACCTCCATCTGTGCGTTTATTCTTATGATATACGGATTGCTCCATCTTTTTTCGCAGTCCTGACAAAATTTTAACACTTGCCTTCGAAAAATGCAATCAATCAAATCTGTCATGCATTTTGTATTCCTTGTCCTCGTCGATCATGGACAGCATAATATCGGCAAATTTAGGATCAAACTGTTTTCCCTTGCCCTTCTCTATCTCATTTCTGACATATTCCTGGGAAAGGCTTGCTCTGTAGCTTCTGTTACTGCTCATGGCATCCTCAGCCGTCATGGGAGTTCCTGCATCAGCGGAACCATTGACATAATTGGCCCAGATGTCGCACAGGTGCTGCTCATCCTGCAAATAATTGGCAATAATCTGCTCTGTGGTCATTGTCATTTTCTCAAAAGACGCAACTGAACCACGGTTTGATTCGTTTGCTCTGTCATCCGCATATCTTAAGATGAAGAACAGGATCAAACCAATGATCACAATATTAATAAATATTATTAACGTCCTTCTCAAAATAAAACCTCTGCCACCACAATCTACATACTTTTACATAATAATTTTACCATTTACCGTTAATTATTATTGTAAAAAAAGTATAAAAGTGATGGCAGAGGTTATGCAGATCCTTTTACTGTTATGATTCCATGGGCTTATAGTCCTAGTCGTCCTTTACATAAAGAGTTCTGTAGATTACCACAAAGAACACCAGTGTAAGAACTGCTATAATGCCTTCTGTCGCATAGAGGTTTATGATCCCCTTCTGATAAAGAGCCGGAGCCGTATCAAAGATCATATGCAATACAATGGCCAGAAAAAGAAGACTTATTCTTTTCTGTTTTACCGCATTGAAAACTACGATGGACATTCCGGTGTGAAGGAGCATTGCGAAGACTCTTTCAGCTATCCATAAAAGAGTCATTCCAAGACTCCAGGATGCCAACTGCTCGGGAAGCGCATTAAGTGTCGCAATATCTGCCGCAGACAGTCCACCTTGGTTTACCAATATCCCAAAGGTTCCGCCGTTTATCATGGTGCAATAGATCAGATTCTGGATTCCCATGGAAACCAGGATAAACATTGCCTCAAAGCCTCCATGGCCGATTCCGTGAGAGATTCCGGTCTCTCTGTTGGTTCTCTTTTTAAGAACTGTCTTAAAGGCCACGTATCTTCCAACTTCTTCGAAGACTCCCGCCAAAAGAGTTCCAAAGAAAACATACAGGAACGTGTTTCCCAGTACTGTCTTTCCAATGGAAGTTGCCGGGTTAAACAGCACTGCCTTCGGTATTGTCTCAAGAACCATGGCAAACAAAAACCAGGTGGCTGCTCCCACAAGAACCGTTGAAAATTTATCGTTTCTGGTCTTAACCCACCAGATGGCTACCGCAAGGGGCATTACGATGCCCACTGCAATTATGATTCCCATATATACAAACGTTGATATTCCAATCATGGTGTCACCTTCCTTTCGCTGTCAAAAACATCTTTTTGGATACATTTATCAGATCATCAGTTTTGGCTGAGCTTCTCTACCCTGAGTGCAAAGACAAAGGTCAGAGCCGCATATAAAAGCGCAGCCAGTAACACCGTTACCACTGTGCCTGTTACCCTTGACAGGAAAATGCTTCCCAGTAAAAGAACTGTTGTCAGGATCATATTGGGGAACATGTAAACTACAACGCCGGTTCCCTGCTTGATAACCTCGATCTCATTTTCCCAGTCAAGCTTCATGAAGTGAATTCCACAGGCACAGCCAAACACTGAAGAGAAACAGCACAGCGCCACACCAAGGATCATAAAGCTCACCATCTCAATAAAAGATGCTTTGGCACTGATGCAGAAAAGAAGTGTTGTAAGAAGCTGCGCCGGAACTGCCAGGTAGAGGTTTGCCATTATCTTTCCAAGATATATCTGCCTGTTTGTCAGAGGAGAACTCTTAAGGATCCAATAGTTCTTTCCCTCAAGGGATGGAGAGCAGGTTGTCATCGCTGCCATTCCTGTAAGGAAATAGACCACAAAAGGAATAGCAGGAAGGATCATCTGTGATGTCACAGGAGCTCCCTGGACAACTACTCCGATGATCCTGTCAAGGCCGATAAACAGTGATACTACCCCAAGGACCAAAGCCAGAATATATCCAAAGCCCACATTTACAAAGTAGTTGGTTGAACCAAATAATCTCCTGATTTCTTTTTCCGCAATGGCCTGAGATGGGGACTTTCTCTTAAGGGTGGTCATTTTGAAGCTTTGCTTTGCAACGCTGGTCTTCATAGTGGAGTTCATCTTCTTGTAAGATCCTGAAATGATCCTGAAGGTGAGCTCAAACAGCACTGCTGTAAGGGCAATCAAAAGAATTGCCGGCAAAATATTTCCCCCTGTCACAGCCTTTGTAAACCATCCGATGGGCGGATAGAAACTGCCAATCTGCTGAGTTTTATCAGATACCCCTGCAAGAACATCCTCAACATCGTTGTTTCTGAACAGCCCCTCCAGGATAAATCTGAGGGAAAATGCGAGGAATACAAAAGCAAAGGTCAGAATTGTCTGTACAACCTTCCAATGCTTAAAAGCTGTGCCGATCCTGGCAACGATGAATCCGATAAAACTTGCTGCAAGCATTGGGATTACAGGTAAAAGAAGTGAAAGCAATATCCACAGGGGATAAATGTATATCGCAGGTCTTGCCATGAGACCGTAGCCAATCAGCATTGCTACTGAAATTGACAAATTCCAGGGCAGGTTCTTCATGTACATGTATAGGAATTTGCTGCTGACAATGGTCTTTTCGCTAAAAGGCAGAGCCATCAGCATCTCATACTCACGAAAGCCAAAGAGATAGCTGCCTGCCTTAAGTATTGTAAAAACAAATGACAGTCCGCAGATCATAATAGCTGCCATATCAGCCATCTGATCAATAAATCCCATATATCCGAACCCTATAGCTGTAAGAAAACAGTACCCGATAAGCATCAGATACAGCATACCCATGCCGATATATCCGCCTATTATCTTGCCTTTTTTCTTCTTATCATCTGTAGTTTTCAATATGTTAAAAGAACTTGTGGATCTCAATAAAGTTCTGAATAATATTATTGTCTTGTCTTTCATAGTGTTATACCGCCTCCGGGGTTACAACCTCCTTGGTCACTCCTTCAAGGAAAACCTCTTCCAGGGACTTGTCACCAACAAGCTCTTCCATAGTGCCATTGGTGATGATCTTGCCCTCTTTTATGATTGCAACCTTGTTGCAGAGCTTCTCAGCCACATCCAGGACATGGGTAGAAAAGAATACCGCACTGCCGCGTTTGCACATTTCATGCATGATTTCCTTGAGCATATATGCAGCTTTGGGATCAAGTCCTACGAAAGGCTCGTCCATTACAATCAGCTTAGGATCATGGATCAGAGCGGAAATAATGGCAACTTTCTGCTTCATACCATGGGAGTAGGATGAAATGGGATCACCAAGAGCTGATGTGATCTCCAGCTTGTCACCATACTCTTTTATCCTCTCCTGCCTTGTCTGCGAATCTATATCAAAAACGTCTGCGATGAAATTAAGGTACTGAATACCCGTAAGATTCTCGTAAAGATCAGGGTTGTCAGGAATGTACGCTGTGATCTTTTTGCACTCCAGGGGTTCCTTCTTTACCGAATGGCCGTCGATGTAGATCTCGCCTTCGGTAAAATCAAGAACACCAACCACCGCCCTTATGGTGGTGCTCTTTCCAGCTCCGTTATGTCCGATGAATCCGTAGATATCTCCGCTTTCTACTTCCAGGGAGATATTGTCAGCGGCCTTTTTGGTGCCGCTGTATGTTTTTGAATAATTCTCTATCCTTAAAACACTCATTTTTTTATCCTTCAAATAAAAATTATAGATATGGCACGGATTGCTCCGCGGTCCATCACTTTATATCGAACTCCGGCGGCTCATCCATATGTTCTGACACATATTTGCCGTCTTTTTTTCTCTGTTTTACACATTCTGTAAGTAAATATTCTATCTGGCCGTTCACAGAGCGAAAGTCGTCCTCTGCCCAGGCAGCTATCGCATCATACAACTTTGCGCTAAGTCGAAGCGGTACTTGCTTTTTCTCTGCCATTAGTAAAGACTTCCTGAGTTAACGACCGGCTGTGCGTCGTGATTGCCGCAAAGAACTACGAGGAGATTTGATACCATTGCTGCCTTGCGCTCCTCATCCAGTTCCACCAGTTCTTTTTCATTAAGTCTTTCAAGAGCCAGCTCAACCATGCCAACTGCACCGTCAACGATGAGCTTTCTGGCATCTACTACTGCTGCTGCCTGCTGTCTCTGAAGCATTGCTGCTGCAATTTCAGGAGCATATGCAAGATATGTGATCCTTGCATCTACTATCTCGATTCCGGCCTCTGATACCTTACTCTGGATTTCTTCCATGATCTTGTTGGCAACAAGCTCTGTGGATCCTCGAAGGCTTCCGTCATCAGCCTGTCCGTCACCTGTTGTATCAATGTTCTCAGTAACGTCATATGGATAAAGCTTTACTACGTTTCTGACTGCAGTGTCGCACTGAAGTGAAAGATACTCTTTGTAGTTGTCTACTGCGAAAACAGCCTTTGCTGTATCTGTAACCTTCCACATAACTGCAACTGCGATCTCTACAGGATTACCAAGGATATCATTTACCTTCTGACGGGAGTTGCTAAGAGTCATAACCTTAAGGGAAATCTTCTTGTTTCTGGCGGAAGTATCAATAGCAGCACCTGTTCCTGATATTGTAAGAGCTGCTGCAAGCTTGCTCTTGCCATTGTCGGAGATGTCTCCGCTCTGTCCAAGCTTTGTGTCTGCTGCAGGGTTAACTGCTGTGCAGAAGGGATTTACAAAGTAGAAACCGTCATCCTTAAGGGTTCCGATGTACTTGCCAAAAAGTGTAAGCACTAGTGCCTCACCGGGTTTCAAAATCTTAAGACCAAGATATGGGATCCAGCCTATGCAAAGATAAACCATTCCCACAACAAACATTGTTATGCTGATTGCTGAATGAGCATCTCCGTCCATTCCGATTGCTCCCCAGATTACCAGGCCTATAGCTGCCAGGTATGCAACACTTGCAACGATAAGTGCTGCAAAGCCGTTCCTGTGTCCGGTCAATTCCTTTTCTGTAATGTTTGTATTCATAACTTCTCCATCCTTTCTTAATGTGTCTCTTTTCCGAGATACTGAAA
>JAILMY010000060.1 GCA_024692165.1 Butyrivibrio sp.
CGTCCTCACTCCTCTCATGGAGAAAAAACTCGTGGACGGAATGGGAATGCAGTCTCATCTTTTGATGGATCACCCGGATCTTAATGATTACCGCACTGCCCTGGAAATGTACGGCGCACTGGGCCTTAAGATCAATATTACTGAGCTTGATATGCACAACGCTGATCCAAGCGACGAATCCATGCATAATCTGGCTCTTAGATACAAAGAGCTTTTTGGGATCTACCTTGAAGCCAAGAAATCAGGCAAAGCCAATATCACAAACGTAACCTTCTGGAATCTTCTTGATGAGAACAGCTGGCTGTCAAGCTTTAGAAGAGAAACCAGCTACCCTCTTTGCTTTAAGGGTAAGTGCGAGGCAAAAGAAGCTTATTACGCAGTTCTCGAAGCTGCTGTTCAGGCAGATGAAATAGATAAATGGGAACCGGATTACACTGATGATGAATATCTATGCAAAGGAATGCCTGAAGCTGATATAAAGAGATCCCGCGAAAATATCTGGGCTGATGGTGAGTATGATTACGCCGCTGCCTATGGATTTACTCCCAATATCTTTGCATATCTTCACAACGACAATGAAAAGCGCGATTGTATGCTGGTTATCCCCGGTGGCGGATACTGTATGTGCTGCTCTCACGAGGGTGAGCTGCCGGCTATGGAGTTCTTTAATCGCGGTATGAACGTATTTGTACTTAGCTACACCACAGATATCACCATGTCTGTTCCTCTCAAGAAACAGCCACTTAACGACATCTCCAGAGCTGTACGCTTTATCAGGAAAAATGCCGAAAAGTACAATGTTGAGGGCAAAAAGCTCTTTATCTGTGGCTTTTCAGCAGGCGCCCATGTTTGCGGAAGCCTTGCTGTCCATTTTGATGATATTGAGGACAAAAACCCTGAGTTTAACGCATTCTCCAACAGACCTGACGGTGTTATCCTCTCCTACCCTGTAATAACCACAGGAGAGTTCACTCACAAGGATTCTGTAAGAGCCCTTCTTGGCAACGAACCAACCAATGAAGAGCTTGAATACTTCTCTTTGGAGAAGCAGGTAAAAGATAATACTCCACCCTGCTTTATCTGGCAAACTCAGGAGGATGCTCTTGTCCCTGTTGAAAACAGCTATTTATTTGCAATGGCTCTTCGCAAAAAGAATATTCCTTTTGCCCACTATGTGTTCCCTGCAGGATTCCACGGTCTGACAATCGCCAACGAAGAGTTTTTCCAGGGCTGGTCCGGCGGAGACTACACTATGGAGCAGACCATGCGCGCTGCGTTCTCCGTAAAGGAAGGCAAAGGTGTAAATGTATCTGAAAAGCGCAAAGAGGAACTGATTCAGCAGTTCTTTGGTGATAATGAGATGCCGGCAATGGGCATAGATGAAAGCTTGAAAAATGATGTGGGTCACTGGGCAGAGCTTGCCTGGGCTTGGATTTTAAGGATCTGCGGTTAAAGCCCCCACGGCTATACAATAATAACCGAAAAAGAGGAAGTATAGGCCACTACGGTCTATACTTCCTCGCATATATAGATATTTTTCTCTTTAAGCCATTTCAAGGCTTCTTTTTCATCTGCAAACTGCACTCCTGCGGCTTTACTAAAGGTCTCCAGGTCTGTGATCTTAGCCATGATGACAGGATCATCCGGAAAAACGCTTCCAAGATCATAGCTCCTTAGCATTTCTTCCTTATTCATTCTCCTGATATAATCTTCATCCCTGATGCAGTATACATCATATTTTTCCTGAATTTCACCGTAATCTGACGGACCGTCAAAGGAATAATTGCATATCTTTTCAAATCCCATCCAGGAATAAATTGCCTGATCCACAGGTAAAAGAAATACAAACGGAACATGCTCTTTACTAAGAATCTCAAAGGTTTTCTCAAAGACTTTTCTCATCTGACCTTCATGGCGCCTGTTCTGCGTTGTAGCCACTGCCACAACATAGTAACTCTTAACTGTTTTCCCGTTCAGATTTACAAAATACGGGTTAAGGTGAAGCATTGATATTACTTCATCCTCCTCAACGCTGGCAATGATCCTGTTGTCGATACATTTATCCTCGTAGTAGTAATCAACAAATTTCTCCGGATCCTCAAAGGCCTCTTCATACAATTTTCTTGTGGCGCTTTTATCTGCTATTTCTTTTATCATGCTGTCTTCTCGCATACCTTGTATTTTTTGGCAAAGCCGATGGGATTGTAGCTCTCTTTCGCCTTTCGCAGTCCCTCGATTCCCATATCATCTTCTCTGTTTACAAACTTGGCATCCTCGTAGGAATTTAAAAGGAACTGCTGATTGATAACCTGATATATTCCGGGGATTTCAGAGTTTCCCTTCTCAATACTGATTACTGCCATCTTTTCCCTGCTATTATAAGATCCGATAGTAAAAGCTTCCAGCATCTCATCGATGAAAATTCCACCAACCCTGAACGTAACCTTGTCACAGTTCCTGAGAATATCAATTACTCCATTCTTTTCGATTATAAGGGTGTCTTTGCTATCCACCCCTTCTGAAAGTCTGGTATCCACCCATTTTTTCATGAATTCTTCCAGGAAATATTCATCAACGCAGCACAGAGTCTTATACTGCCATCTTCCCTCGTATTCCTTCATGAATTTGTTAACAAGATTTCTCTTCTTCTGAAACTTTTTACCCGCAAGACTTCGAAGTTCTTCGGCGTCATAGAGATAATCCTTAAGATCGTCCTCATCAGCAATACTAAACTCAGGATCATCAAAAAGTCCAAGAGATGTCATAGCATCTTCATCGGCCAGGTCTATTCTTAAGGGGCTGTGAAGCTCTTTGTGAAAATATTCTCTGAGCATGTCGAAATACCTGGGTAAATCCTCACTGCTACAGTATGGCATAGCTGCAAAGTATCCTTTTTCGTCCTTCATCAGGATTAATGCAGCTTTATCCTCAAGGTAAATCTGTGTATCATACAGATCCTTCCAAATATATGTGTCTAAAACTGTGCTGTCGCAGGTCCTGTTATTTCTCAGTGCATATATCTCTGCAAGCTTTGCAGCCTCTTCAAATGACGGTTTATGAAATACGATTGTTTTATCCATATTATTGCTCCGAAAGTGATAACGCTTTTCTATATGCTCTATTAAATTGTATACAATCAATATAACTCAAAAACCGGCCTTTGTCAATTTAATATATGTTAAAAAAGCATTAACTCCATATCAGGCTTAAGGGAATGATTCAGACAGAGTCTCACATTTTTCATGTCGCTGAAATCCACAAATTCCGCAGCTTTTTCCAGAGTATTTCCGCTGGCAGCCTTTCGGCTTACAAGTCGCTCCCTCAGCATATCCTCTTTTGCTGTTATAAAAAGTGTGTAATCCGCCATTTTGTGCAGATCTTTCCAGCCATCCGCGTCAAGAAGAAGGTAATTTCCTTCAAGGACTATAATATCACCGGTTACCCAAACAGCATCCTCTATGGGGTTGTGGAGATGCCTGTCATAAGCTGGCCATCCGCAGTTTTCTCCCTCTTTTACCTGCCTGATCTTCTCAGTAAGGCTTTCCAGATCAAAGGTTATGGGCGCACCCTTTATCTTAACCATAGGCATCATAACGCCATCAACATCCGTCTCATGGGAAAGAAGGTATTCCTGTCTTCTGTGAAAGCCGTCCATACCTATAGCCTGAAGGGTTATATCCTTATAAAAGCTCTTTGCATAATGCTCCAAAAAGCTTACAAATGTGCTCTTTCCTGCTCCGGGCGGCGCTGCCAGCATAACAAGGATACGTCTTCCTTTTGTGCGTCTCATTTCCTCAAAACGCTCTAAAAGCGGCTCTACATAGGTTTTTATAACCTCATCACTATAGTTTGCATCAACGTCAATACCATTGATGTTAACCTGATATCTCATCCCCATTCCTCCTGCTGCTTACTACATTTGAGCTGTTTCTTTCTCAATCATAAATCCGTAGCCACTAAGGGTCTTTTTTGTTGCCTCCAGACTAAGACCTCTGTTTATGAGGATAGCGCTGTCATCAGCATTTGCCTTTTCGGTATATTCAGTGATATCAATCTGTTCCGAATTCAGGGAAAAGAACATTCTAAGTCCCTCCTGCCTGAGGATCATGAGCCTCTTTTCCTCATCCAGAATTTCTATTTCGGGAATATCCCTGATAAGCTGTGGATGCACATGTCTAAAGGCAATAAGCTCTCTGTATGCTTCTGTGATCTTATCATTTCTAAGCTCTTTTTTCCAGAGCATTCCTCTTCTGTTATCCGGATCGTTGCTACCCTTCATTCCAGCTTCGTCCCCATAGTAAATAAAGGGCATTCCGGGGAAAAGAAGTGTAAGTGCCGCGGCGGATATGAATTTATCTTCATCTTCGCTGCACATGTCAGAATACATTCTTGGGGTATCATGGGAATCCATGAGGTTCCACAACACCTGGAAAACATTGCTATGATACCTGCCTCGAACCTGACCGATTCTGCCATAAAATTCCTTCAGGCTTCCGTTTCCGCCATAGAGCATTCCCAGAGCCTTGTACCAGGCGTAGTTCATACAGCTGTCCCACTCATCTCCCTCAAGGAAATCTCCGCAAAGATGCCAGTCTTCTCCAACTATCAAGGCGTCAGGCTTTACTCTCCTTGCTGCGGTCCTCAGTTCCTTCCAGAAACTGTGTCCAATCTCATCCGCCACATCCATGCGCCATCCATCTATATCGAAATCCCTGAGATAATGACATACCACATTTCTAATGTACTCCGCGGTCTTAGGGTTTGAAAGATTAAGCTTTGGCATTCCTCCGTAGTATCCGAAGGTCTTGTAATTGGGAAGATCCTGCCTTGTTCCTCTGAAGATAGGGAACTCTTTGATATAGAACCAATCCTTGTAGTCAGAATTCTCTCCCTTCTCCAGCACATCCCTGAAAGCAAAGAAATCTGCTGAAGTGTGGTTAAATACACCATCCAGCATGATGTACATATTTCGCTCATGGGCCTTTTTTACCAGTTCCTTGAGATCATCTGCTGTTCCAAGCTCAGGGTCCACCTCGTAGTAGTCGATGGTATCGTACTTGTGCTGAGTATCTGCCTTGAAGATCGGTGTCATGTATATAACATCAACCCCAAGGTCCTTCAGATAATCAAGCTTGTTTATTATGCCTTTTAAATTTCCACCAAGCTTGTCATTATATTCCAAAGGAGTCTTATACCAAAGCTCATCCGGAACGTCTTCACCAGCGGCAAATCTTGTGGGAAAGATCTGATATACAACCTTCCCCTCAGCCCAGGCAGGAACCTGGGGATTGCCCTCTTCTCTCAGAGTCTGGGGACAGTCATACATATCCTCGATATCTGTGAGCTTATAGTCAAAAAAGTGGTCATCACCAAGATATGCAATTTCACCGGATTCATCCTCGATTTCAAAATAATATCTGAGGCAAAGAAGATCCAGATTCACCTCAGTCTCAAAATAATCATAAAGACCATCTGATGCAATCTTCTTCATGGTAAAGGTTTCTCTTGTATCCTTTTTCACCGGATCAAGATATTTATCTATTGTATGCAGTGTTATACTGTTAACATCATTTTGAGCAGTAGCTATACGGATTCTGAAGGTTCCTTCACAGATTGGGTAGCAGAATTCTCTGGTTGCTCTGTGGATTATAGATGATTTGATCATAATAATTTACCTCTCTCCTCTCGGAAAACGTTTTCCGTAACTGTTTGAGTTATATTAACATCTATTTTTGACCGTGTCAAAGTTTTTTTGTGGTATTATTTTTAAAGAGAATTAAAAAGGAGTAATGCTATGGATTTCAAAGAAATTGAGCAGCAGAGTAAAACTGCTGTATTAGAGATATTAAAAGAAGCCCGCCTGACAAGGGGATCAATCTTCGTGATTGGATGTTCTTCCAGCGAAATTCTTGGGGATCAGATAGGGACTGCAACAAATCTGGATTCCGCAAACGCAGTATTTAATGGGATAATCCCCGTACTCAAGGAGCAGGGGATTTTTCCCGCAGTACAATGCTGTGAGCATTTAAACCGAGCTCTTGTGGTTGAAAGAAGCATCCTCGAAAAATATGATTTTGAGCAGGTAAATGCCATTCCCCAGCCCAATCATGCCGGAGGAGCTTTGGCCACTGTTGCATATCAGAGATTTGATGATCCTATTCTCGTTGAATCCATAAACCGGAAAGCCGATGCCGGTATCGACATAGGCGGAACCATGATTGGAATGCATATGCACAGTGTTGTGGTTCCTATGCGTATTTCTTTGAGAAAAATCGGAGAAGCACCCATTATCTGCGCCCGCCACAGACCAAAATATGTGGGCGGACAGCGTGCTATCTACGATGAAGCCTTAATGTGACACCCCACCGGCTTTTACGGATTTCTTCATGCCGGAATTTGCAGCGATAAAGTACAGTATTCTTGGGAATTTATTTGCATCAGCGTAAATATCTCCTATGGAATCAGAGGCTTTTATCGCTGCTGCAAGTTTTTCCAATCCTTCATATACATTCCTGGCAGGGCCGTTACTTCCGAATTTCAAAACCTGCCCCATCATCTCTCCTGCTCCTACGGCAACTCCGCCGCAGTATTTTAAACCGGATTTATCGCACCAGGTCTTTACCATGCTCATGAGATTCTTAATCTGTTTGCTCTCGTAAAAGCCCATATTGGCAACCACATATATCTTTAAGCCGCTTCCGGTGCATTCTTTTTCCAGTTTTTCCATTAGGCGAAGAGGTGATGAAGGTATCCCGTCCACGTAAAGAGGCATTCCCATAACTACTGCCTCTGCAGACTTTATGATCTGTACCAGTTCGTCAGGCTTTTTTACATAGGAGCCCAGATTGATCCATTCCACATCGGTTCCCAGCTTTTCTGCAACCACATCAAGAAGCTTTTTCGAATTGGCGTTATCACCGCGAAGACTGCAGTTGAGGAGGATGGTTTTGCCTGCGCCGGTCCCGGTTTGAGTATTCTCAGAGCTCGCTTTTTGAATAATAATATTCTCCATATCAGGAGCACCGGCATTTGTAATACTCTCACACTCCACAAATCTAATGTCCTTGATCGTACCATTAAGGTTTGTGCAGACTGCCTCCACGTACTTTGAAGCCTTCTTTTTCTCCTCATTTGTAATGCCATTTCCCCTGAAGATAAAGGTCATTGGCTTGGTCTCATTATATCTTAGCCTGTGGTGCATCTCTCCCTTATAAAATCTGAAATAGGGAAGTATGTATCCGATACTTCTGTCCAGAACGTTTTTTACAAAGCCGCTGCATCCGCCATAGGTATATCTGCTCATGATCACCACTTCATCGGCTTCATGAATCAGCTCTCCCATATGTTCGTAGCCGTCCTTTATTACGCACTCTCCGGCTCCTCTAAACCAGCATCCAAAGCATCCTACACAGGGACTTATTTTGCCGTTGTCAGAAACAACTTTCCATCCCTTATAATTTGATGCTATTTTATTCCATTCTTCTTCGTTTAAATCGTGAATCAGTAAGTTCATAGTTATCCCCTCACAAATTTTGGGTCCTCTTCTCTCCCTTGATTTCCTAACGTAGTATTATCTTATCATATACCAGTCTCAGGGCTACATCTACACTTAATCCGCCCTGATTCACACGGATTTTTCGCAATGACACAAGAAAGAATGTCGCATGCGACATTCTCGCGCCGAGCGCGGATGCTTTAGCATCATCTACATATCGCGCGAGTGCGCATCCATAGCGGAGCGTTTTTTATGTAATAGGAAGCATTTTCCTATTACATAAAAAACGCAAAGATGCCCTGAACACAAGCATCTTTGCTTTAATTTTTCATTATAGTAACACAGCAGGTACAATAGAAAAAGACGATTAAAGACGTCTTGCCCTTGGTCTTCCGGTTGTCATCTTGGCTTCCATAGCATGATGAACATAGATATCGGCGTTTTCAAGGATTCCCAGCTTCTCGTTGTCGCTGAGAGCCCTGATGATCTTGGCAGGACTTCCAAAGGCCATCATTCCGTCCGGAATAACTGTATTTTCTGTGATCAACGCGCCGGCGCCGATAATACAGTCATTGCCAATTCTTGCACCATTCATGACGATGGCTCCCATTCCGATAAGAACGTTATTGCCAACACTGCAACCATGGACAACAGCGCTGTGACCGATAGTTACGTTGTCTCCAACGGTCAGTTCGAAGTCCTTGTCCACGTGAAGTACAGCCATGTCCTGTACATTGGTGCGATTACCGATCTTGATCTCTCTGGAATCTCCTCTGACAACTGCATTATACCAAATGCCGCTGTTGCTACCCACGGTCACATCTCCAACAACCTGTGCACCGGGCGCAATAAAGGCACTTCTGTCGATACTTCTCATATAGAATCATCCCCCATAACTTTTTTCTCATTAGGAATATTCTATAATTTTTCTGCTCTTTTTTCCAGTATCATTACTTATCTGCCAGAAGGTCTGTAAGACCGCTGATCACAAATGAACCTATACCCCACATTATAATTCCGAATACCATCTGAGATCCGGTCTGCGGAATTACTTCGTAGTAAAACAGGCAGAAAAAAAGTACGGCCCATAAGATATTGGACACCGCATTGATTACTGTTGCCATAGGACAATCTGGATAAGTTTTGATGAATAAACGCATTTGTTTCCCTCCCGTTCAATTATATGGCCTTCGCCATACTTTTTCCCTTTGAGATTCATAATACAAAAGCGATAATCATACAACTCATCATAACAAACATTATTTTTTGAATTTCTATAATTTTGCGCATATTGTGCGTTCATTCTTCATATCGTGATAGATATGCCTTTTCATCTATTACTATATTACATATTTACATGCTGATGATACCCAATACATTTAATATTGCGCTCACAAGAATGATCAGTACAAACAGTGGGCAGAGGAATTTGATCATAAAGGAAAAGATGTGCTTTCTCTGGAAAGGATGTCCTTCCTGCTCAACTTCCTCCGTAAGCTTCTCAACTGTCATGTATTTTGTGATCAAAATACATGTAGCCAGCGCCGCAATAGGCATCATTATTGAATTGGTAATGAAATCAAAGAAATCCAGAAACTGCATTCCAATGATAGTCACTGCTGCCAATGGTCCGTTACCCAGTGAAGAAAGGCTTCCAAGACCAACCATGATGATTGCCATAATGATGGTTCCTGTTTTTCTGTTCCAGCCAAACTCATCTGAAAATGTGGAAACAGCACTTTCTGTAAGAGCAATGGCGCTGGTAACCGCTGCAAATAAAACCAGGGCAAAGAATAACAGACCAATTACTCTTCCAAAACCCATGCTGGCAAATATCTTGGGCATGGTGATAAACATAAGGGAAGGGCCTGCCTTAAGCATGCTCTGATCTCCGTTGTAAAAAGAAAATACTGCTGGAATTATCATAAGACTGGCAAGAATTGCAATGGCAGTATCAAAAACCTCCACCTGTCTTGTGGATTCATCAATGGAAACTTCCTTTTTTACATAGGATCCGAAGGTAATCAGGATACCCATGGCAATCGAAAGTGAGTAAAACATCTGTCCCATCGCGGTTACCACGGTCATAATGGAGAAGTTTGACACGTTGGGAATAAAGAGATACTTAACTCCCGCCAGTGCACCGGGTCTTGTCACTGAATAGATGCATATGATGATTGCCAAAACAACCAGAATTGGCATTACAAACTTGGAAACACGCTCAATACCGTTCTCAACGCCCATAAAGATAACGGTAAGAACCAGTACTGCAAAGATGATAAACCAAAACTCAGAGGCTCTTCCGTCTGTGATGAAATCCACGAAAAAGCTGTCGGATGCTATAGTGTTCACATCGTTTCTGATATATTCAAAAAGGTACTTACATACCCATCCACCGATTACTGAATAATAGGGAACGATAAGAATTGGAATGATCGCATTGATCCATCCACCAATTCCCATGGCTTTGCTGCCGCTTATGGTACTAAACGCACCTACAGGGCTCTTCTTGGTAGATCTTCCGATTGCTGTCTCTGCCACGATCATGGTGTAGCCAAAAGTCAGGGCCAGTAAAATGTACACAAATAAAAAGATTCCCCCACCATACTTGGCGCAAAGATACGGGAATCTCCATATATTACCCAGTCCTACCGATGCTCCGGCAGCTGAGAGTACAAAACCGATCTTTCCTGAGAAAGATCCACGATTGTCATTGTTCAAAATAAAATCCTCCGAAATTTCTTATTTCCTTTTTGCTCTATTATTATACTAGATTTGAAGTATTTATAAAGATTTTCGGAGATATTGAAAATGTGATCAAATATTTGTCAGGGAAATAATCATTTCTGCTGTCTCCAGCAGATTTGTACCGGAATCCATTGCACATTTCTGTAAATATTTATGTGCTTCCGGCTCAGTCATATGGTGTCTCTCCATCAAAAGAGCCTTCGCCTGATTTATTATCTTTTTATCATCGTCAGATCGCTGCATTCGACGCTCTTTTGCCTTCTTTTTGGCTCTTTGAACGCCTTCTATCATCATTTTAAGAGTGGAAAAAAGATCTGCTCTCTGGAGAGGCGTAGGCAGATAGACAAAATTATCGCTTTCAGATTCCAATGGGGCCCTGTTGGTAGAAGCGACCATGACCATTTTGAAATAGGCAGGCAGGTCCTCTAAAAGCTCGGAATAGAGCATGTCACTTAAGCGGTAGCCACATATGATGACTCCGCTTCCGAGATCGTCCATGGCAGAAAGAGCCTGAACACCTGAAGTACAAGTGACGACTCCGTCATAGCCACCACGGCTCAATATGCTTTTGAAATTCTGTGCGTCTTCCGACTTTGCAAAAGCTACAACTATATTCACACAAACTGCCTCACGCCTGAGAGTTTAGGATTCCTAATAGACAGATACCTGATCTTGCAGATCAAATATCAAAACAGATTAAGGTACCTCTTGATCTCCCACTGGGTTACGCAGGTGCGGAAATCCTTCCATTCAGCGCGTTTTGCTTCCAGGAACTTGTTATAAATAGATTCTCCAAGGATCTCTTTTACGAAATCATCAGCTTCATAGGCATGAATAGCCTCGCCCAGGGTCATAGGCAGGATCTCGGTGCCGCTTTCCCGAAGCTGTTCAAAGGTTGCATGGGCAAGGTTCTCGTTAAGTTCCTCCGGAGGAGTCATTTTCTTTTCAATACCTTCGATTCCTGCAGCAAGAATAAGCGCAATTGCCAGATATGGATTGCAGGTAGCGTCAGGATTTCGAAGTTCAATCCTGGTGCTGTTTCCGCGGTATGAAGGAATGCGGATAAGTGCGCTTCTGTTGGCTGATCTTGAAGACCAGGAAATGCTTACAGGAGCATCATAGCCCGGAACCAATCTCTTATAGGAATTAACAAGGGGATTGGTTACAAGTGTCATTCCTTTAACATGGGAAAGAACCCCGGCAATGAAACTTCTTGCTGTATCTGAAATAACTTCACCGCCTTCTGTGGCAAAGAGATTGTTTCCATCCTTATCTTCTGCCTGGATATTTATATGCATACCGGAACCACTGATTCCTTCAGTAGGCTTTGGAAGGAATGTGGCATAGAGTCCATGTTTCTTGGCAATGGTTTTTACTGCCATGCGGAAGGTCATGATCATATCTGCTGTGCGCTCAGCATCTTCAGCGCTAAAGTCGATCTCGTGCTGTGCCGGAGCAATCTCATGATGAGATGAAGATATATCAAAGTCCATTTCTTCAAGGTTAAGGATTATGTCACGACGAACGTTTTCTCCCTGATCAGCAGGGGCAACATCGAAATATCCACCTTTTTCATTGGTGTGATTGGTGGGTTGTCCCTCATCATCAAAATCAAACAGGAAAAATTCCGGCTCGGGATTGATCTTGAACTTGATTCCCAACTTATCTGCTCTTGCCACAACCTGCTTGAGGACATTTCTTGGATCACCTGAAAATGGCTTCCTGTCCACTGTATAGACATCACAGAACATTCTGGCAACTTTTCCTGACTGCGGACGCCATGGATAGATCTCAAAGCTGTCCAGATCAGGATAAAGATACATATCGCTCTCATCGCTTCTTACAAAGCCTTCAACTGATACTCCGTCAAACATACACTCATTGTTCATCGCACACTCCAGCTGGCTAGCAGCGATAGCGATGTTCTTGGGAACGCCAAAAATATCGCAGAACTGAAGCCTGATAAAAGCTACATCCTCTTCCTCTACGATGCGAAATATATCTTCCTTTGTATACTTGCTCATAATCCCTCCTTATATGCAAGAAATTATCATTTTCATCATGCCTGTTTATACAAAAAGGCACCAGAAACAGCGAACAGAAATTTGTTCGAGTTCTGGCGCCCTTGCCTTATGCTATTTTACCCCACATGCTAGAGATTCTGCAATAACAGATTTAAATAATCACATTCCTTTTCTGGTTTAGTCCATCAAGTTGAGTGTAAAACTCTATATTTGCTCTCCCAATATCTTGCCAGGCTCAAAGTTCAGAAACCAATCTTTCTAATTGCATCCACAAGGTTTTTCGCATAAACCTCGCATCCAAGGCAGTTCGGATGAAGATTATCCAGATAATACTCCGGGAAGTGAGGAACAAGCTTCATTCCTTCCACAACCTTGACATTCTTGTAACTGCCTGCAATCTTCTTAACCTTCTCGCAGAATGCATCCATGATAGGGAATCCGTCAAAAGAGTCTCCGCGCCAGATTGGTGTAATACAGAGAATCGGAATAGAATCTCCGTAAATGCCGGTCAGAGTCTCATAATACTCTTCCACTGCACTCATGTTCTCATCTCTGTACTGATTTGTTCCAAGAGCAACTATGATCTTGTCAGGAGTATAGCCCTCCATCTTCATGAGGGACTTTTTATCGTATACGTATCCGCCTATTCCCTGATTTAATATATCGTAGTTCAAAGTCCTGTTAGCCACGCTCACATAGGTATATGAAGATCTTAAAGGGCCGTATCCTTGTGTAATGGAATCTCCAAGCCACAGAACCTTCTCATTTTTTGCAGCTCTTTCAACCTTTGCATCGACAGTAAAGTTTTTGATGAGAACCGTTGCATCAGCCGGAAGGTAAATGATCACATTCTTATTTCCTTCAGGAAGATCCCAGGTGATAGTTCCTGTATCCAGAATATCCTTTACCCTGACAATACCGTATACAAATCCGTCCACAACCAGTTCAAAGGTATCCGGAGACCCCTTCCAGATGATCTTGTAGTCAAAAGAAACTTTGCCGGCAGTTGTTGTAAACTCAAGAGTCTTTGCAGTGGATGCAGTGCATCTTTCATACCACATCTCAAAAGCTCCCTTAAAGTATTCAATCTGCTTCTTTGAATACTGAAAAGACTGAAGATATCCATCTTTTGTCTCCTCAAATTCATATGCCCCAAAATAAATATTTTTTAATTCCTCATTTGTCAAAACCATTTTTGCCGCCTCCAACACTACTTTTTCCTTGTTCATATTAACACATATTTCTTTATGCGGCATTTTCTTCTGCAATTGGCTCTACATATTGTGTTTCTGATCTTTGAATGGTATCCGGATAGATCTTGTAGAAATCATTTTTCATGGAAACCGGAACATATCCCATTTCCGCGTACTGAGCGGATTTTTCAGCCCAATCCTGCTTGCCCCACTCACGTACATCGTCATCAGCAACGACCATGTAAGCCTGTGAAGGGTATTGATTTCTGCTATCCAGTACATAATTCATCATACTTGTATCACTGCCACTGTTTCCGAAAGCAAGCACCGGTCTGACACCTATCTCTCTTTCAATAACAATTGATTTGTTTGCATTCAGATTTTTCTGAATAAATCCACCTGTGAATACGAGGTCATCGCCATCGTTGTACTTAAAGTCCATGTTTGAAGGAACATCCTCGTAGCCTCTTTGTTTAACTTCGAACTCTGTTCCTATTACATGTGCCGGAGATACATATTCACTGATAGGTGAATTTGCAACTATAGCTCTTGATGTTGTACGCTCTGTGCCACTTACTACATAGATAGTAAAGTCATTGTCGTACAGATACTTTACAACTTCTACCATTGGCAGATAGAAACCGTCGACGTAACGCATATTCTTAAAACTATCTGGCTTCTTCTGACCAAACTCTACAGCATAATCGTAAAGCTCCTGAACGGTCATCCCTGCATAGGCCTTGGCAAAATTCCTTGCAAGCTCCTCGCCTGCTGTGTATCCGGGTTTGATTTCCATAGCTGCAGCCTTCAGCTCATCTGAAACCTTTTCCGGGTGATCAATGAGGCAATAGTTGATAAACATCATAGTATCATAATAAGTATAAAAGGTTTCGCAGGTCAGTGTTCCATCCATATCAAAAACTGCGATACGATCTTCTACAGGGATATAATTCTCTGAATCATTCTTATCTGTAACCTTTGTCACATAGCTTCTAAGACTTTCTGCAGCTTCTGAATCTGCCGACCAGTACTGCGTCAGCGCCTCCTGTTTAACCTGTCCGCAGCCTGTAGTAACAACTGAGGCAACCATAATGGTCATTGCTAATATTGTTGACATAATACGACTTTTCTTTCTCATTTTTATCTCTCCTCTTAAACAGTTTGGTTTGTAATTGATAAGGCAATGTTATCAGTAGGAATGTCACAATACTGTCACAGCACCATTGTGATAGTTCTGTGATATTGCCGTTGATAAGATGGATCCATCCAATAAAAAATAAGGGAGGTACAACATGTCAGAGAATGTCAAAATAGTTCCTGCAACCTGCTCGCAGTGCGGAGGAACTGTAGAGGTAGATCCAAATGCAGCTGAGGCAAAATGCCCCTTTTGCGGGACTACATTCGTTGTTGAAAAGGCAATATTTGTGTATTATCAGGTGACTCTCAGAAATATGTAAAGGGCGCAACCTTCCTGGGCGCTCTTCACGGTCAGGATCAGAATGACAAAGAGCTTGTAATCGCTTTATATGATAAAAAAGGTGAAAAAATCGCCTACATAAATGACGGAATATCTCACGTCTATACTTCATATAATGAAACAGATGCAACCATGGACGGAATCGGAGCTGTTGAAAGATATACATTTGAAGGCACACTGGTGCTTAACTTCTTTACTCTTGATGGGCTTCCATTCCTTGCCACAGATGACGGGATCATATATTCCTGTGAATATCTCACGGCAGATGAAGTTGCAACACTAATGAGCTTTGACTGATTCACTGATATCTAAGCTCAGAATTCTTAAAAACTAATCATCCTTGAAATACTAAAAATGGCCGCCACTAAAAGTGACGGCCATTTTTGTATCAACTTCTGTAAAATTACAGCATGATACCGTTTACCACTGCACGTACCCTGTGATGATGATAAAGTTCCTCATTAGGGGCCATGTTATGCATATATGCAACGGAAAAATGATCTACAGGGTCCGCTTCTACCCATATACCGGTTCCTCCGGTCCATCCGAAATTACCTATATGCCCGTTATGTCCGTACTTTTGAGTCATAAGTGTCCTGAAACCGTAGCCATAACCGTAACCTGCAAGATAATCATTTTCAAAGTCCTTAAGCTGTTCAGGTCCCAGCTGATTTTCGTGGAGCATGGCAACAGTGCCGCTGCCAAGGAACTTTTTACCCTTATAAGTACCGCCATTTGCCAGCATCTGCATAAATACGGCAAAATCATGAGCACTGATAAGAAGATTTGGACGAGCTCCCGCAGGAACCACATCGGGATCTGTCATCAAAAAGTTTGTGGCAGGCTCAAATTCTCCCGGAGCCTTTTTTGCATAATTCGTAACTACGCGGTCCTTGTTGCCAGGTCTTACAAAAGTATCGGCATCTTCAAGCTCCAGCGGCACAATAAGGCGGTCTTTAAACACTTCCCTAAGGGGCTTCTGCTCAAAGGTTTCAACC
>JAILMY010000065.1 GCA_024692165.1 Butyrivibrio sp.
ACAAGGCAGGCAGGCTGTTAGATATGATGGACAGGCTTGACGGCATAGTTTCGTTCCCGCCGGTATCACTGTATCCGGGGGACATATTAACGGGTATAGCCGTAGGAGCCGGTTTGAGACTGGCCGTATATCTTAAAGGCAGGGATGCAAAGAAGTTCAGGAAGGGAACGGAGTATGGTTCGGCAGAACTTGGCGGTCCAAGGGATATAGAGCCCTTTATCGACCATAACAATCCGGACAATAACCTGATCCTGACCCAAACTGAACAGTTAAGCCTGGCGCCAAGGATGCCATCGCCCCTACATAACAGGAACAAGAATGTACTTGTTATCGGTGGTTCCGGTACAGGTAAGACACGCTTTTACTGCAAACCCAATGCCATGCAGCTTAACTGCAGTTACGTCTTTACCGATCCAAAGGGCACATGCCTGGAGGAGATTGGCTTTCTGCTTAAGAAGGCCGGATATAAGATCAAAGTACTCAACACTGTTGATTTTTCCAGGAGCATGAGATATAACCCGTTCGCATATATCCACAAGGAGAGCGATATCATGAAAGTCGCTGATGCGCTGATAGAAGGGACTACGACCGGCAAACAGCAGGGCGAACAGTTCTGGCAGGATGCGGAGAAGCTGCTTTACAATGCACTAATCGGTTATATCATGACCGTCGGGGAAGATGAGGAAGAGAAGAATTTTGCCACCCTGCTCGATATGGTGAATGCCATGGAGATAAGGGAGGATGACGATGAATTTAAGAATGCAGTTGATTTCATGTTTGAGGAACTGCAGGAGTCGGAGCCGGATAACTTCGCGGTTAGACAGTATGCCAAATTTAAGCAGGCAGCGGGTAAGACTGCCAGGTCGATCATGATAACGGTTGGGGCAAGGCTTTCCCGTTTCGATATACAGGCAGTGAGGGATGTAATGCTCTATGACGAGCTGGAGCTTGAAAAGCTTGGCCTTGAGAAGACAGCGCTTTTCATTGTAACGTCGGATACGACCAAGACCTTTAATTTCATGGCGAACATCCTGTATACGCAGATGTTCAACCTGCTGTGTGAGGAGGCTGACCTTGAATTCGGAGGAAGGCTTCCGATCCATGTGCACTGCATAATGGATGAGTTCAGTAACCTGGGCAAGATCCCTGATTTTGAGATCCTTATAAGCACGATAAGGAGCCGTGAGATATCGGCTTCAATTATTTTACAGTCTCTTGCGCAGTTAAAGTCAATCTATGACAAGCAGGCTGATATAATCACGGATAACTGTGACAGCATGCTGTTTTTGGGCGGCAAGGGCAAGGAAACGCTTAAGGAGATATCGGAGCTTCTTGGTAAGGAGACGATTGATTTTTACAATACGTCCGATACAAGGGGCAACAGCCCGACCTATGGGATGAACACCCAGAAGGTCGGAAGGGATCTGTTCACGCCGGATGAGCTGGCAAGGCTTCCCGGAGATAAATGCATCCTGCAGATAAGGGGCGTTAAGCCATTCTGCTCCGAAAAATACGATATCACTAAGCATAAGAGATATAAGTATCTTTCGGATTTCAACCCAAAGCTTAAGTACGACATTAGGAAAGAGCTGTCGGTCAGGTTCAGTGTCCGGGACGATGAGGAGTGTGAGTATATGGATCTTACGGATTCAACAATTGAATAAGGTTAAGGGACATCCCTGTTTCCGGAGTTGACGGAGCAGGGATGTTTTGTTGGAAGAAAAAAGTAACTACAAACAAATCAAAGAAGAGGAAGGAGGATAAACTGACTTTAGGGGTCTGGGTATAATGTACAAAACCCAGTTAATTGTGTTCGTTACTTTTCTATTTTTTATGTATCTAATGTACAAAACCCCGCATTTCAAAAAAGTCAGTTTTGAATTAAATAAAACTAACTTCCGAGAGACAAAATCCCAAACAAGCTTTAAAGCCGCATAAACACTGGAATAGATGAGTTTTGTTGCAGTATATAAAAATGCGACAAAACTATGAAGAGACAAAACTGGTCTGAGTAAGAAAAAGACGAAAAGGTTTTGTCTTTTTTGTTGCCACCTTACCATATAATACTCCCTTGGGTCATAAAAGATTATGGCCGGAAAGGAGAAAAAAATATATGGATAAGGAACAGAATCATCTGGATCCGGAAAGGACAATGAGGTATGCGGTGTTCAGCATCAGGAACAGCTTGGAGAATGGTATCAGCTACAGGCGGTCGTTCATAGTGCTGAAGAATGGCTATGGGATGATCGTCAGGTTTACAAGGCTTGAGGATTATGCCGGGATCTACTCGGGGAGGACGTATAAGCCCCTGCAGGCAGACCCTGAACCCAAGCTCCACTTTATATGCGGAATGCTGAACTATGTGATAGTTGAGCATGGAAGGAGACTGGGGGTAAAGCATGTCTTTGACATTACCAAGCCCATGTTGGAGAAGTACTTTAACAGCTATGCCATGACAGAGAAACCGGATGGCGGGTATCACAAGGAGAGTACAGTTGAAACGTGCATCGCAGTTGTTACAGCCTTTATGGCAAATCTGTCGAGAAAGTTTGGCGGCTTCATGAAAGTGAAACGTGAGGAGCTTTATGTTGAGAAAACAATAAGGCTTCATACGGGGAAGCTTGAAGTAAGGCATATACCGGACTTTCAGGCGACGGGCATATTTGAGGAGAGTGATGGACCTTTCAGGGATATGCCATCAAGGGTTATGGAGATACTGATTCCGATGGCAAAAAAGTATGCTCCTGATATTGCGTTTGGAATAGCTCTTCAGGCTTTTGCAGGAATGAGAGCCGGTGAGGTTTGCAACGTAAGACAGGAATGCAGCCAGTACGGACCAGGACTCAGGTTTGTTGAAATCGGAGGACAGGTAAGAAGGATAGAGATTGATCTCACAAGAGAATACAAGCTCAGAAGCGATACAAAAGATACCGGAAATATCAAGAAGCACAGGAAGCAGGGGGTATATCCTGATTTCATAAATGTGTTCATGGAAATGTATGAGTTCCACAAGAAGTATCTTAAGACTGTCGATTTTGAGGATGAGTATGCTCCGATGTTTGTTAATGCAAATGGGCTTGCCATGTCTTATGAGACGTACAGAAGGAAGTTTAAAGCACTTATAAATGACCATCTGAGGCAATGGCTTATAAACAGTACAGATCCTGAGTTTAGGCTTTATGGTCAGATGCTTTATGAGAATAACCTGGGGACTCATGCCATGAGGCATTGGTTCACGGTGCAGCTGGTACTTCGCGGTGAGGATATAGCAAATATCCAGTTCTGGAGAGGGGATAAGAGTCCAGAAAGCGCTTTTCATTATCTCCAGAACAAGGGAGACCTTGTACGTGAACTTAAGATCACAGCTGACAAACTGATAACTGCACTTATTGATATCGGAGGTGAGATGGATGATGAGTAATGAAGTTTCACTGTATCAGGGAGTGTGGGAAATAGCGCAGAGTATCGATTCACTATACAGGGATACGCTTTCCGGAAGGGATGCCCTCCTGGTATTCATGGACATGAACGGCTGGTTTGGTCTTACACCGGAGTTCAGAAACCATGATGTATATGTGAGTTCTGTGGATCATTTCCGGGACAGATTAGAGCTGTGGCTCAGGGCTTATAAGAGGACAGGAGCAGAAAAGATAGACCTTATGCTTGAGGCTTATCATGAAAAGCTGCCGGATACCTGTGACAGGATAGCTGCATTCATGATGGATGAGAGCATAAAGAATCAGCCTGCGGCATATAAGATGACAGATTTCATACTGGCATCAGTAACAAAGGAAATAGCATTTTACACGCAGGATGAGGTTGATGCGCTTATAGAAGAAGGAAACAGGGAAATGGAACTGACGGTAATGACCATGTTTGGCAGATTCCTGAACTTTGACTATAACGGCAGCAAACTTAGCAACTGGAGCTACAGATATGAATCTAGGCAGATTGTAAAGCAGGACAGGAGTGCATATTCGCTGAATGAGTATGCCGGAATGGCCCATGCAGTGTTTGACCAAGAATTCTGGGAAGAACACGATCTTGTCAGAAAGGCGTGTGGGCGAAGGAGATATTCTGATCTGTGGCTTTACACTGCAATGCATTTTATGGGAGCGGTCAGGAAGAGTGATTTCAAGAGGCTTCCCATACCATCACTTCCCTATGCGGGAGAGGACTTAAGGAACAGGATATGCGATGGGACATTTTCAGATAAAGAGGCGAGGGCGGTAACAGACGAGTTTGAATTCCGCCTGGAGATGAAACCTAAGAATCCCCATAAGAGCAGGAGGTATTCCAGGATAGGTTCGGTAAAGGTACAGATTCCTGAGAGTATAAAAGCTCCGCTTGGGATCATCATGGCAATCTCGTTATCATTCAGGGAAGCAGGCGATCCATTTGTCGGAACTGAAAGTGACCCGATAGATGTGGAGGAGTTCTTTGGAGAGAGGTTTACAAAGAAAGTTGCCACTAAGATCCATTCAAGAAGGGCAAACAAATCATATATGCAGGGAATAGATGCAGAGGGTGGCGATGAAGTCGGAAAACCCAAAGGATATATGCTGGCATCTCTTGCAAGAAGTCATAAATGCAGCCTTGGTGGGCTTTCTGATGTCACTGATGTATACCTTCAGGACGCGGCATTTACCGGATATACTCCGGAGTTTATCCTCATGGAGATGTTTGAACGCGGTATATTCGGGTTTATACCGGCACTGCTTCTGGAGATGTACTCTGGAAAAGATTTCCGCAGGATTGGAGTGGCAACCCAGACAAAAATGATAAAGGAAATGGGGCTGAGTGCACTCCAGTTAGAAGAGATAACGGAGACGGTTACAAACTCATTTTATAAGGCAGGGGAAGTTGTTGAAACTGCCATGAACGGAAAGGATCGTAAAGATATAGGGATCGTAATGCAGAGGATTGCTGCGGGTGCAGTTCCTGCAAAGTCAGACAAGTTCCTGTGCCTCATGACGGCTGCAGATCATGGATGTGTGGAATCCTCAAGAAGTGGGTGCATGGGATGCAGGTATGAGATATATACCAAATCATCAGTCCAGATACTGATGAGGGAATACAGGGCGCTCTGTACCAGATTGGAATCAGCTGAAGGGACGGAGAAGGCCAGAATAAAAAAGCTTTTGAAGAATGGCATTATTCCATGTATTTCAGAGGTTATATCAAGCATACAGATGATGTATCCCAATGCGGATATGGAGACTATATTGGAGATCACGGAAAGGGGGCGCAGGATCACAGATGATGATGCAGGAAGAAATTAAAGAAGGTTATTCCCGATTCCAGACAATTACAGTCCTGGATGACGAAACTATAAAAGCAGCCAGGGCAAACTTTGGCAGATTCAGAATGAAGGGGGTTATTTTTGGAGGCAGATACGATGATGATGCATGGCATCTTACAGATGATCTGCGTAACAGCACTCTTATATTTAGCATCGATGAAACGGCATATGTGGAGCATGCAAAGAAATGGACAGACTGCACTTTTGAGTGTTACAGGGATTCAATAAAGGCTTATGTAGCACTGAACCTTGGAACATATGCAAGAGCTACACTTATGATCATTACAAGGCTTTTCAGGGATGTGGCCGGAATGGATTATGAAGATGTTCTGGAGCTTGATGAGGATGGAAAGGCACATGTCCTGAATCTTTTGAAGCTCCTGCCGGAGGGAGGTGTTACACGTGATTCAGTCATAGATGATCTGGAAGAGTTCAGCTATCAGAAGAATTATTCGGCAACCCGGACACTTGCCGATTTCAAATACTACCTTCGTTTCGACAAGGCTATAAGGGAGTTCTGGGAAAATTGCAGCATGCAGGACAAAGTATTCTACTTTCCCATATATATGTGGTGGGATGTCACTTCAATACTGCCTCTCAGGGTTACGGAGTTTTTGCTTACACCACATGACTGCCTTGCTGAAGAGGGCGGAAAATACTTTCTTACAATCCGCAGGACGAAGCTGAAGAAAGGCAGACGTAAACTGGCATACAGGGTAGAGGCTGACTATGAGCTGTTCAGATATGAGATACCTGAACACCTTTATAAAGAGGTATCGTGGTATCAGAATCTTAAGGTGGAGGATAAAGGCTATGCCAGGGCTGGCCTTGGGACACTGTTCCTGATATCGGATAATGTATGCTGTGCGGATTACCTTAATTACGGACATGCCCGTGAGAGACTCCGCAGCCTGTGCAAGGAGATAATGGGTGATGCTGATTATCCCGTGCACCTTGGAGATACAAGGCATCTTGCCATGATAAATCTCATACTGTCAGGAGGCTCCCCGGTTATCTGTAAGGAGCTTGCAGGTCACGAGAACATAGAGGCAAGCGCCCACTATTATGGGAATCTTTCAGGTATAGTTGAGAGTATTGTATATGAAAAATATCATGGCTGGGGTAATGGAGCCGAGCTTTTGGGCTCACAGAATTACTGGGTTGACCTTCCTAAGGATTGCATCCGCGTTCAGGATGGCTGGTGTGATTCCTGTTGTATGGCTGCGGGAAGTATAGATGACTGCCTTAAGGATTTTAACGGCACGCATGCTCTTGGTGAATGCACCAACTGCAGGCACTTCTATCCTGAGAATCCGGGGCTGGTGCTGAGCCTTAGCAGTGAGCGTAAGAAGGCTGTGGACAGGGACGGAGAGTACCTGATGCAGATGATAGAACTGGTCCGTAAGGGCATGGGATATCAGGAGGATATAGCATCGGCTATCTTAAAACTTCATGCAGACGCAGGCTCATATGCAGAACTTTTGAAAAGAAAATATCGTGGAGGTGGCAACTGATGGGGAGACCAAGAAAGGCAGATTCATCGCAGCTTATAAGCATAGTCGATGAGTATTTTAAGGAAGAAGTTGGTGGAGATCCTGGAAAGCTCATGTTTAACCGCATTGCACAGTATGCCACCAGAAATGGTTATGACTTTGAAGGCTACCATTTCCGGAGGGATGAAGAGGTAAGGAAACATATAGATGAGCTTAAAGAAAGCCTGCATGACTCCCTAAAAGACAAGGGTATTGTAGCTTATAAAAGTCTTGATGTGGAGGGAATTATAAAACAGTGCCATTCATTGGATGAGCTGATAAAGCACCTTTATGAAATTGATGCTTACTGGAAAAAGGCATACCTTGAACTTGCTGATGTGTCTGACAAGTATAACAGGGTTCTGCAGGAAAGAGAGAAAGACCGTGCTGAGGTCAGAAAGTACAGGAAACTTGCCCAGGAAAATGAGGCCGGGCTTGCGGACACAAAGAAGGAGCTTAATGCCGAAAAACGCCAGAATGTATACCTTCGCGGCTATATCAGGGAAAATGTCTATCCCGAAATAGCCCACCAGATTCTCAGGGAGCATCATATACAGACGGATGACAACAAGATTGTCAGACCTGAGGCATTTAATAAGCTTATTGAAGGAAAACGTCCGCTGCCATTTGATGGGGAACAGGTAAAGACAGAGACAAGAAAGTCTGCCACGGACAGATTGATTGAGGAGCTGGAGAGGCAGGTGGATTCGTATGAGTAAGCTTATAAAGGGCGTTAATGACCTTAGGACGTTAAATCCTGAACTTGCCATGGAATGGGATACAGAGAAAAATGCAGGACGTAATCCGGAGGATGTAATGCCTGGTTCCGGTATAAGAGCATGGTGGAAATGCAGTGAAGGGCATAGCTGGGATGCCATTATAAATACCAGGGCAGTACGTGGTTATGGCTGTCCATATTGTGAAGGCAGGAAGGCATGGCCAGGATATAATGACCTTGCTACTACCATGCCGGAAGTTGCTGCCCAGTGGGATTATGAAAGGAATGGTGATCTTAAGCCGACAGAAATCCTTAGCGGATGTGATAAGAAAGTATGGTGGATATGTAGCAGGGGACACAGTTGGAAAACGGCTGTTTATCACAGGAAGGCAGGACATGGCTGTCCGAAATGCGAGGCACTGTCTGCAAATGTAAGGCAGGGTGAAAACGACCTTGCAAGCTATAATCCAGAACTGGCTTTGGAATGGGATTATGAGAAAAATCAGTTTACACCTGATGAACTCACTTATGCATCAAAGGAGCCGGTATGGTGGAAATGTACTCATGGACATACCTGGCAGGCTACAATAAACGCCCGTGTTTTTAAGGAAAGAGGCTGCCCTTACTGCGCAGGACAGAAGGTGTGGACTGGTTTCAACGACCTTGTAACCACTAATCCCGAGCTGGCTTTAGAATGGGATTATGAAAAGAATGGAGAATTGACTCCAGAGAATGTCACTGCAGGAAAGGATATGAAGGTATGGTGGAGATGCTCTAAAGGACACAGCTGGGAGGCTGTCATATACTCAAGAAAAAATGGGAATGGCTGCCCTTATTGTGCAGGAACTATGGTTCTTACAGGCTTCAATGATCTTGCTACTGTTAAACCTAAACTGCTGGACGAATGGGACTACTCCAAAAATAAAGTTGAGTCTCCTCAGACAGTTTCTGCTGGGACAAGCAGACTTGTATGGTGGAAGTGCGATAAAGGGCATAGCTGGAAGGCTTCTGTTGCATCCCGTGTGAGTGGGAGAAAATGTCCGGTTTGCACAGGCAGAAAGGTTGTCAAGGGTTTTAATGATCTTACAACTATCAACCCGCTTCTCGCAGAAGAATGGGACACTGAAAAGAACAGTGAAAATCCTGATTCAGTTACTTCAGGAAGCTCCAGGAAATTCTGGTGGAAGTGCAGCAAAGGTCATAACTGGAAAGCTACTGTTGCGGGGAGAATGAGTGGGACAGGCTGTCCATACTGCGTTGGAAAAGATATACTGCCTGGGTTCAATGACCTGAAGACCAAGCATCCTGATGTTATAGCGAAAAGCTGGGATTACGAAAAGAATACGGACATAGATCCTAATTCCATAGCTTCTACTTCAAGGATATCTGCATGGTGGAAGTGTGATAAAGGACATAGCTGGCAATCCAAAGTAAGTGATGCTGTAAGAAATGGATGTCCCATATGCAGCAACAGGAGGGTTCTTTTTGGATATAATGATCTTAAGAGTATCCACCCTGATATAGCAAGGAATTGGGATTATGAGTCTAACGGAAGCCTCACTCCGGAGGATGTTACTTTCATGACTGGGAGAACAGTCCACTGGATGTGCAGCGTTGGTCATAGGTACAAGCTCAGTGTTTATTCCAGACATCAGGGTGTTAGCTGCCCATACTGTGCTGGCAGACTGGCTTTAAAAGGATTCAACTCGCTTGCTGATCAGACCCGTGATTATACCAAAGAGTGGGATTACGAGAGAAATGTTGATCTCAGCCCGGATGAAATCCTTCCTCACAGTAACCGAAAGGTGTGGTGGAAATGCCCTAATGGCCATAGTTACAGGAGTAATCTCAATGCACATAATAAAGGCCATGGTTGTCCATACTGCTCAGGGCAGCTACCTTCAAGGACGAGGATAGTACCATAAAATCAGCTTCTTTCTGTGACATGATTTCTGACAGGTTGTTTTGCACATTTGAAGGACTGTGATAAGATGATTCTTGTAGATTAGAAAAACAAAAATATATCAGGCAGGTGAATCATGAATTACAGACTAATGACAGAACAGGACTTAGAGTATGTAGTCCAAAAGAACATTGAATACTATAACAGTGTCGAAGATTGTTGCTGGACATTTGAAAAAGCA
>JAILMY010000084.1 GCA_024692165.1 Butyrivibrio sp.
CCTTACAAGCAACGTGCTGAACATTTGACTTCCAAACTCTGTTAGATCTTCTATGAGAATGGCTTACGTTGTTACCGAAATGAACGCCCTTGCCACAAATATCACATTTAGCCATTTTGACACCTCCTTATAAGCCATGTAATTTTTTCGCAACATTGATATATTAGCAGATGACAAGACGAATTGCAAGCAAAAATTCCAAAAAAGATAGTTTATTTTTTATAAAACTGCTATTATAATACTATATGTATGCGAAAAAGCGCATAAAGGAGGAAAAATATGAAGGCTTCTGTAGTAAACACGCACATGGGAAATATTTCTATTGATAATGAAGTTATTGCCCAGTACGCTGGTGCTGTTGCCATGGAGTGCTTTGGTATCGTAGGCATGGCTAATGTCAACGTCAAGGATGGACTTGTCAGCCTGCTTAAGCTGGATTCTATGACCAGAGGTATCAATGTTACTTTAGATGACAACAACAAGCTCAAGCTTGATTTTCATGTAATTGTAGCATATGGTGTTAGCATTTCAGCAGTATCAGATAATCTTATCAGTACTGTTAAATATAAAGTAGAAGAATTTACCGGGCTTGAAATCGAGAAGATCAACATCTACATCGAAGGCGTCCGCGTTATAGACTGATCGGAGGACTATAGTTTTGAGTAATAATGTAATTGACGCTAAGATGCTCTCTAAAATGTTTTTGACAGGTGCCAAGAATCTCGAAGCGCACAAAGAGTGGATCAACGAACTCAATGTATTTCCTGTACCAGACGGTGATACTGGTACAAATATGACCATGACTATCATGTCAGCAGCCAAGGAAGTGGATTCCTTAGGAGATGCTCCAAGCATGGAGGCCATTTGTAAGGCAATTTCTTCAGGATCACTTCGTGGTGCAAGAGGTAACTCAGGAGTTATCCTTTCACAGCTCCTTAGAGGATTTACCAAGATAGTCAAGACAAGTGATGAAGTCAATGTTACTGTTCTTGCAGAGGCTTTTGACAAGGCTGTTGAGACAGCTTACAAGGCAGTTATGAAGCCCAAGGAAGGCACAATCCTTACAGTAGCTAAGGGCGCTGCCGAGAAGGCTCACGAACTTTCAGTGGAGGGCACAACAGATATCGATACCTTCTGCAGTGAAGTTATTAAGTATGCTGAGGAAGTTCTTGCCAAGACTCCTGATATGCTTCCTGTTCTTAAACAGGCCGGTGTTGTGGATTCAGGCGGACAGGGTCTTGTACAGGTACTTAAAGGTGCTTACGACGGATTCCTTGGCAAGGAGATTGATCTTACAATCAAAGAAGATCAGGTTACTCCCGGGGCCAAGACTCCTGCAGAGCCCAAGGAAGAGGATATTAAATTCGGTTATTGTACTGAATTTATAGTTCTTTTGAATAAACCTTTAAATGTTAAGCAGGAGATTGATTTCAAGGGATTCCTTGAGTCTATCGGTGACAGTATTGTAATGGTTGCAGATGATGAAATCTGCAAAGTACATGTTCACTCCAATGATCCCGGTCTTGCTATTCAGAGAGCTCTTATGTATGGCCAGCTCTCCAATATGAAGATTGACAATATGAGAATGGAGCACCGTGAGAAGCTCTTCCATGAGGGCAGTGATGGCACATGGACTGAGATTCAGACTGAGATCAACGGCGCAGCGGAGCTTACACCTACATATTTGCCGGGAGATGATATCCCTCTGGGAGATAAGGTTGAGACCACAAAGGCTGAGGAGCCTGTAGAACTTGGACCTCACAAGGAGATCGGGTTTGTTACAGTTTGTGCAGGATCCGGTCTTGCAGAGATCTTCAGGGGCCTGGGTGTTGACTACGTAATCGAAGGTGGTCAGACCATGAACCCAAGTACAGCAGATATCTTAGATGCTGTAGCCAAGGTTAATGCTGACACTGTAATAGTACTTCCCAACAACAAGAATATTATTCTTGCAGCTAATCAGGCAGCTATTATGTCCGAGGACAGTGATGACAGCAAGAAGATTGTAGTAGTTCCTTCCAAGACGGTTCCACAGGGAATTACAGCTATCATCAATTACATTCCGGATTCACCTATTGATGATATCGTAAACACAATGACAGAAGCTCTTTCAACTGTTAATACCGGTGAGGTAACCTACGCTGTTAGAGATACTGTAATTGACGATGTTCAGATCAAACAGGGTGACTACATGGGAATCGGCGATTCCGGTATCCTTGCAGTTGGCGGCGAGATTGCTGATGTTGCTTTCGATATGCTTGATAAGATGATGAATGATGATCTTGAGCTTATCAGCGTATACTACGGTGATGAAGTTGATGAGAAGGATGCAGAGGCTCTCAGAGGCAGAATAGCTGAGAAATATCCTCAGTGTGATGTTGAGCTTCAGTTTGGCGGCCAGCCAATCTATTACTACATTCTCTCAGCAGAGTAATACAGACCTTAATAATATGTTTCATAAAAATATAAAGTCGGGCTTTTTCGTAAGGCCCGACTTTTTTAGACATTTAAGTATTTGTTTTGCGAGGTATGAATCTTGGGGAAAAGAGAACTTGAAGAACAGGTTATAGGTTTAAAAGGCGTTGGGGAAAAGACAGCAAAGCTCTTTGAAAAATGCGGAGTCAGAACCTGTGGAGATCTTATAAACTATTTTCCGAGGGCCTACGATGCGTTTAAAGCCCCCATAAAGGCTGCGGAATTAAGGAGCGGGGAAATTAATGCCTGTAAGCTCACAATCATCGGTGCGGTAACCAAGAGACGAGTTCGAAATCTTTCTATTATTGCCTTTGAAGCGGCGGATGAAACAGCAAAAATAAAGATCACATACTTTAACGCCCCCTTTCTGGCAAATTCCATAAAGAGCGGAACTTCCCATATTTTCAGAGGTATGGTCCAGAAAAAAGGAAGCTTTTTTACCATGGACCAGCCTAAAATGTATGACCAGTCTGAATATGCTGCCCTTATGGGGAAAATGCAGCCAAGATATCCCCTTGTTAAAGGGCTTACTAATAATGCCGTGATAAAAGCCGTGGAGCAGGCCTTTAAGAATGTTGGACATTTTGAGGAATCTGTTCCCGAACATATTCTGGACAGACTGGATCTTATTAATCTAAAGGATGCCTACATTGGCATTCATTTTCCCAAGGATAACAGAGAACTGGAATATGCCAGAAGAAGGCTTGCATATAACGAATTCCTTCTGTTTGTCATACAGCTGCGCCTGTTAAAAAGCACATCAGAGGAGATTAAAAACTCTTTTCTCATGATGGAAGTCGCAGAAACCAGAAGGCTCTTAGAGCAGCTCCCTTATAATCTTACAAAAGCCCAGTTAAACGCCTGGCAGGATATTCAGGATGATTTATCAGGGGACCATGTAATGAACAGGCTGATTCAGGGTGATGTGGGCTCAGGTAAGACAATCATCGCTCTGCTGGCTCTTTTGACAACAGCAGGTAACGGATATCAGGGCGCACTCATGGCTCCAACTGAGGTTCTGGCTGCTCAGCATTTTGAGAGTTTCAAGGAGCTGATTTCAAAGTATAAGCTTACCACCTTAAAACCGGTTCTTTTGACGGGAGCTCTTTCTGCAAAGGACAAGAAAGAAGCCCAGAGAATGATAGCCGAAGGAGAGGTAAACTGCATAATTGGCACAAATGCGCTGATTCAGGAGAAGGTTAACTATAAGAATCTGGCTTTGGTTGTTACTGATGAGCAGCACAGATTTGGGGTTCGTCAAAGGGAATCACTGGCAGGAAAAGGGCTTAACACCCATGTTCTTGCCATGAGTGCGACTCCGATTCCAAGAACTCTTGCCATTATCTTATACGGCGACCTCCATATTTCCATTATCAATGAGCTTCCCGTTGGAAGACTGCCGATAAAAAACTGCGTAGTTGGCACAAACTACAGGCCAACAGCTTATAAGTTCATAAAGGACCAGGTAGAAGCCGGCCGTCAGGCCTATGTGATCTGCCCCATGATAGAGGAAGGTGAGATTGACGGCGTCGAAAATGTTACGGATTATACCAGGATCCTTAAGGAAAACCTGCCTCCAAGCATCAATGTGGAAATGCTTCACGGCAAAATGAAACCTGCAGAAAAGGATGCCATCATGGAGGCTTTTGCCAGAAAGGATATTGATGTACTGGTATCCACAACAGTTATCGAAGTTGGAATCAATGTTCCAAACGCAACAGTCATGATGATCGAGAATTCTGAGCGCTTTGGTCTTTCTCAGCTGCATCAGCTAAGAGGAAGAGTGGGACGAGGACAGCATCAGTCCTACTGTATTTTTATAAATACATCAGAAGGCGAAGAAGCCAGAGCAAGGCTTGAAATCATGAATAAATCAAATGACGGATTTATGATAGCAGAAGAGGATCTTAAGCAGAGAGGCCCCGGGGATCTTTTTGGTGTAAGACAGAGCGGAGAGCTTAATTTCCGCGTTGGTGATATCTATCACGACGCTGATCTGGTAAAAGAGGCTGCGATGGATGCTGACAGGATTCTGAATGAGGATCCGGAATTGACATCTCCACAATATCGTGTACTTAAGGATGCTATAACCACAAAATCTGCAAATAATGTTGACTTTGCAATCTTATAAAAGTAAGATATTTTTAGTTGATAATAGAAAATAGGAGGAGTATCGGCTTATTGCCGAACCGGGGTGTGAATATGTCAAAGATTGCAATCATTACAGATAGTAACAGCGGCGTAACTCAGTCACAGGCACAGGAACTTGGTATATTCGTTGTTCCCATGCCCTTTCGTATAAATGAAGAAGACTTCTTTGAAGATATCAATCTTACTCAGGAACAGTTTTATCAGAAGCTTGAAAATGATGCATCTGTATCAACAAGCCAGCCATCTCCTGATTCTTTGATGACTCTTTGGGATAAGGTCCTTAAGGACTATGACCAGATCATTTATATTCCTATGAGCAGCGGTCTCTCAGGATCATGCCAGAGTGCAACGATGATTGCAAACGAGGAATATGAAGGCAAGGTTTTTGTGGTTGATAATCAGCGTATTTCCGTTACCCAGAGACAATCGGCTCTTGATGCCAAGGCCATGGCAGATGCAGGTTACAGTGCCAAAGAGATCGTTGATAAGCTTATTGAGACCAAGTTCGATTCCAGTATCTACATCATGCTCGACACTTTGTATTACCTCAAGAAGGGCGGTCGTATCACTCCTGCAGCAGCAGCACTTGGAACCCTGCTTAGGCTCAAGCCTGTACTTCAGATTCAGGGTGAGAAGCTTGATGCCTTTGCAAAAGCAAGAACAAGCTCTCAGGGCAAGAGCATCATGATAAATGCTATTAAAGCCGACATTGAGAACAGGTTCGGCGGCGCTGATAAGATGGATGTTAATATTGCCTGCGCATATACCAAGGATTTGGATTCAGCCAATGAGTGGAAGAAAGAGATAGAGGCAGCTTTCCCGGGGATGGAAATCGAAATGGATCCGCTATCTCTGTCAGTAGCCTGTCATATAGGTCCGGGCGCTCTGGCTGTGACTGTATCACAGAAACTCCACTTCTGATCAGTTTCTTTTTTTATTTATATTTATAAATGTAAAGTTTTGTAAAGGGGTTACAATTAATGGCTTCATTTGATTCATATGATGCTTCCAGCATTACCGTACTTGAAGGTCTTGAGGCAGTCCGCAAGAGACCCGGAATGTATATTGGAAGTGTCACTACAAGGGGACTCAACCACCTTGTCTACGAAATAGTTGATAACGCAGTAGACGAGCATCTTGCAGGTTTTTGCAGTAAAATCCATGTCACTCTTGAAGCTGACGGTTCAGCAACAGTAGAAGATAACGGAAGAGGTATTCCTGTAGGAATGCATGCTAAGGGAATTACCGCGGAGCGTGTTGTTCTTACCATGCTTCACGCCGGAGGTAAGTTCGACAACAATTCCTATAAGACCAGCGGAGGCCTTCATGGTGTTGGATCTTCAGTTGTTAACGCCCTTTCAACCAGGATGAACGTTCGTGTTAAGAAGGATGGCTATATCTATGAGGATGCCTATGAGAGAGGCATTCCCACAGTCAAGCTCGATAATGGTCTTTTACCTGCTATAGGAACCACCAAAGAGACAGGCACAACCATCAATTTCCTTCCGGATGATACCATTTTTGAGAAGACCAGATTCAAGGAAGACGACATCAAGTCAAGACTCCATGAAACAGCCTATCTCAATCCAGCGCTCACAATCATATTCCAGGATAAGAGACCCGGAGTTGAGGAATATATTGAGTTCCATGAACCTGACGGAATTACGGGCTTCATCAAGGATATGAACAAGTCCAAGGAGACTGTTCACGACGTTATCTCTTTTAGCGGTGAAAGCGAAGGCGTTGAGGTAGAGGTTGCTTTCCAGTACGTCAACGAATTCCATGAGGAAGTTCTTGGATTCTGTAATAACATTTACAATGCCGAGGGCGGTACACACCTCACCGGCTTTAAAACCATGTTTACAAATATTATCAATCAGTATGCAAGGGAGCTGAACATCCTTAAGGACAAGGACGTCAACTTTACCGGTACTGATGTCAGAAACGGTATGACTGCGGTTGTATCAATCAAGCATCCGGATCCCAGATTTGAAGGTCAGACAAAAACCAAGCTGGACAATCAGGATGCTGCCAAAGTTGTATCAAAGATTACCAATGATGAAGTTACAAGATACTTTGATCGTAATCTTGAGACCTTAAAATCAATAATCGGATGCGCTGAAAAGGCTGCCAAGATCCGTAAGACTGAGGAAAAGGCCAAGACTAACATGCTTACCAAGCAAAAATACTCCTTTGATTCCAACGGTAAGCTTGCAAACTGTATCAGCAAAGATGCCTCAAAGTGCGAGATCTTTATCGTAGAGGGTGATTCTGCCGGCGGTAGTGCCAAAATGGCCAGAGACCGTAATTATCAGGCGATTCTTCCAATCAGAGGTAAGATTCTTAACGTTGAGAAGGCCAGTATAGACAAGGTCCTTGCCAACGCAGAGATCAAGACCATGATCAATGCTTTCGGATGCGGATTTTCAGAGGGCTACGGCAATGACTTTGATATAAACAAGCTCCGCTATGACAAGATCATAATCATGGCCGATGCGGACGTAGACGGTGAGCACATTTCAACACTTCTTTTAACATTGTTTTACAGATTTATGCCGGAGCTCATTTACCAGGGGCATGTATATCTGGCAATGCCTCCTCTTTACAAAGCACTTCCTGCCAAGGGCAAAGAGGAGTATCTCTATGATGACGGTGCTCTTGCCAAGTACAGGAAGACTCACAAGGGAAGCTTTACTCTGCAGAGATATAAGGGTCTTGGCGAAATGGATCCCGAGCAGCTTTGGGAGACCACACTTGATCCTGAGAGAAGACTACTTAAGGCAGTAGAAATTGAGGATGCGAAAATGGCATCACAGATGACCGAGCTTCTCATGGGTGTTGATGTTCCGCCAAGAAGAGAGTTCATCCATCAGCACGCCACTGATGCAGACCTTGATATATAAGGGATTCAAGGTAACAATAGTTCATGATCGCATGAAAATTATTGTTAATATTTAGTAATTGAGGATTCACAAATGGAAGATAGAATCATAAGAACCGAATATTCGGACATAATGCAGAAGTCCTTCATCGACTATGCCATGAGTGTAATCGTTGCAAGAGCACTTCCTGATATAAGAGACGGTCTTAAGCCTGTACAGAGGCGTACTCTTTACGATATGTATGAGCTGGGCATCAGATATGACAGACCCTACAGAAAGAGTGCCAGAATTGTGGGCGATACCATGGGTAAGTATCATCCCCATGGCGACAGCTCAATTTACGACAGCCTTGTTGTAATGACCCAGGATTTCAAGAAGACTATTCCCCTTGTGGATGGTCATGGAAACTTTGGTACCATTGAGGGCGACCCTCAGGCTGCCATGCGATACACCGAGGCAAGACTTGCCAAGATCACCCAGGAAGGCTTCCTGGAGGACATGGACAAAAATGTTGTAGACTTTGTTCCTAACTTCGATGAAACCGAGAAGGAGCCTTCTGTTCTTCCTGTGAAGATACCTAACTTTCTGATCAACGGTTCAGAAGGTATTGCAGTAGGTATGGCAACAAGCACACCTCCTCACAATCTTGCTGAGGTAATAGATGCAGAAATTGCCTACATGCAGAATGAAAATCTTACCACCAGGGATCTTATGAAATACATAAAAGGTCCTGATTTCCCTACAGGAGGCATCGTCATCAATAAAGATGAGCTTCTTGAAGTCTACGAAACCGGTGTTGGTAAGATCAGAATCCGCGGCAAGGTAGAGACAGAAAAGGGCAAGAATGGCCATATAAATCTTGTTATCACCGAGATTCCCTATACAATGATCGGTATGGGTATCGGCAAATTCATGTCTGATGTAGCTGAACTTGCAGAGAAGAAGATTACAAATGACATTGTAGATATTTCCAACCAGTCCTCAAAAGAAGGTATTAGAATTGTTATAGAACTTAAGAAGGATACGGACGTTGAGAACTTCACCAACCTTCTTTACAAGAAGACCAAGCTCGAGGATACCTTTGGCGTAAATATGCTGGCTATCGATAACGGAAGGCCTGAGACTATGTCCCTTAAGGAGATTTTAAGGGCCTGCGTTGACTTCCAGTTTGAGACAGCCACCAGAAAATATACAACCCTTCTTAAGAAGGAGCAGGACAAGAAAGAGATTCAGGAAGGTCTCATCAAGGCCTGCAATGTTATCGATCTTGTAATCGAAATCCTTCGTGGCTCCAAGGACAGAGCAATGGCTAAGAAGTGCCTCGTAGACGGCGATACAACGGGTATTAACTTTAAGTCCAGAGAGTCCAAGGCTATGGCAGCTCAGCTTATGTTTACAGAGGCTCAGGCCGATGCTATCCTTGAGATGAGACTTTATAAATTAATCGGTCTTGAACTTGATGCTCTGGTAAAAGAGCATGAGCAGACCGTAGCAAATATCTACAGATATGAGGATATTTTGGAGAGCCATGAGTCTATGTCCATGGTTATCCAGAACGACCTGAACAAGATTAAAAAGGAATTCCAGGCTCCAAGAAAGACTGAGATTGACAACAGAGATATTGCAGTCTACGAAGAAAAGCCGGTAGAAGAGATCGATGTGGCATTTATCATGGACAGATTCGGATATGCCAAGACCATCGATGCCTCTACCTATGAGAAGAATAAGGAGACCATTGAGAGTGAATTCAAGTTCTCCTTTATCATGAAGAACACCGGAAAGGTATGCTTCTTTACAAATACCGGTAACTTGCATACTGTAAAAGCAATGGATCTTCCACAGGGCAAGATGAGAGACAAGGGTGTTCCTATCGATAATATCAGTAATTTCGATACGTCCAAGGAGACAATTGTCCTGGCTGCCAGCCAGTCAGATTTAAATCTCTACAGACTTCTTTTTACCACTAAGATGTCCATGATGAAGATCGTAGATGGCGGAGAGTTTGACGTATCAAAGAGAACTGTAGCTGCTACCAAGCTTACTGAAGGCGATGAAGTCGTACACGTTGAAATCCTTCATACACAGAAGACTGTCATACTTAGATCAAATGACGGATTCTTCCTTAGATTCTACGTGGATACCATCCCTGAGAAGAAGAAGGCAGCGGTAGGCGTAAGAGGCATGAGACTTGGTAAAAATGACTATATTCGAGATGTCTTTTACCTGAATGACATGGAAGAGCGCGCAATAGAACATAATGACAAACAGCTTCAACTGGGGCATTTAAAGGTTACAAGCAGAGATACAAAGGGTACAAAGGTGAGATTATGAGAGTAATTGCAGGTTCAGCCAGAAGACTTAAACTGGTAACTCCTGAAGGAAACGATACAAGGCCTACACAGGACAGGATCAAGGAGACTCTTTTTAATATGATCCAGATGCAGGTTCCGGGTTCGGTGTTTATCGATCTGTTTTCCGGAAGCGGCGGCATTGGTATCGAGGCCCTTTCAAGAGGCGCCAAAAAGGCATATTTCATTGAAAATGCCATGAATGCTTACAAATGCATAATGGAGAACATAAAGACCACTCACTTTGAGGACGTCTCCACAGTGATCAAATCCGATGTAGTGATAGGTCTTCGCAACATCCATGAAGAGGAGGCGGATATTATCTTCATTGATCCTCCTTACCACGATGATCTGTATCAGCGAACACTGATACAGCTTGAGACTATGAGCTATGTGACTAAGAACACCATGATCATTATTGAAGCTCCTGTGGAAATGGATTTTTCATTTGTTGAGGACCTTGGATTCGAGGTCAGAAGAGAGAAGGAATACAAGACCAACAAGCACGTATTTATTTATAGAAAGGCTTAAGTATGAAGACTGCTTTATATCCCGGAAGTTTTGATCCGGTAACTTTGGGGCACCTGGATATTATACAGCGAGCATCTGCTATGTTTGATACTGTAATCGTAGCTGTAATGTGCAATTCCGCTAAAACTCCATTGTTTACCCTTGATGAACGTGTTAAAATGTTAAAAGAGTCGGTTAAGGATCTGGACAATGTTATTATTGAGTCCTTTGATGGTCTGCTTATAAATTATTGCAAAGAGAAGAATATTCATATCGTTATCAGAGGACTTCGTGCCATTACTGATTTTGAGTATGAACTTCAGATCGCACAGACCAACAAAGAGCTTTCCCACAATCAGGTGGACACAGTATTTTTAACCACCAATCTGAAATATTCATATTTGAGCAGCTCTGTGGTAAAAGAGATTGCAAGCTACAATGGGGATATTACTCCTTGTGTATCGGATTTTGTTGCAGATGCTCTTTATAAGAAATATGGATATGAAAATAGAAATAAATAAAAAAGTCAGGGGGACAACACTATGACAAGCAGGATAGAGCAGCTTATCGATGAAATCGAAGCATATATTGATAACTGCAAGCCTCAGCCTCTTTCACAGACTAAAATTATAGTTAACAAGGAAGAAATTGATGAGCTTTTAAGGGAGCTTCGCAGCAAGACTCCTGAAGAGATCAAGAGATATCAGAAGATCATCAGCAACAAGGAAGCTATTTTGAACGATGCCCGTCAGAAGGCACAGGCTCTTATTGATGAGGCCACCGTTCACACCAATGAACTAATTAACGAGCATGAGATTATGCAGCAGGCTTATGCACAGGCCAATGAAGTAGTATCTCAGGCAGCCAAGAGAGCTGAAGAGATTCTCGACAAAGCCATGAATGAAGCCAACGATATGAAGGCAGCTGCAGTTCAGTATACTGACCAGCTTCTTGCCGGAGTTGAGAATATCATCACACAGTCAATCGATGCTACCAGCAAGAACAATGATGATATCATCGCTTCCATCAGACAGAACAGCGACAGCATGATTGCTTCAATTAACCAGAGTAATGACAGCATTTTAACTGCACTTACTCAGTATGGCGAGGTTGTTAAGTCAAACAGAGCTGATCTTCAGCCTCCGACAGTTGCTTCAGCAGCATCAGTATCATCAGGTGATACATCCTATCTTGATGACGATGCAACAGGAGAGATACCATCAGTCAACGACGATGCATTAAACCTGGATATGTTAAACTAAATTGTTAAAGATTACAAATATCATAAGCTGTCGCGTACTGCGGCAGCTTTATGTTTATGTGTGGGGGATTCTGTTATGGGATTTAAGAACAAATTTACAGGCGTAATAATTACTTTGACGCTACTGATATCAGTATTATCGTCGTTATATTTATTTGATTTTAGCTCCATGGCTGCGCCAGGTACTGTTACAGTTGTGATTGATCCGGGTCACGGCGGAAATGACGGCACAAACCTTGGAGCTGTCTATAACGGCTATATGGAAAAAGAACTGACCCTTAAGGTTGCAAATGCCATGAAGTCAGAGCTGGAAAAGTATGATGGAGTTACTGTCTACATGACCAGGACTTCTGATCATTTTTTATCTCTTGAGGATAGAGCGAAATATGCTAAGGAGGTGGGGGCCGATTTTGTATTCAGCATCCATTTTAATGCTTCTTCAGAGCATAATTTCTATGGCTCGGAAGTCTGGTGTTCATCTGTAGGAGATTACTACAAGAAGGGATATGAATTCGGACTTCTGGAGCAAAACGAACTATCAGCGCTTGGTCTTTATCAAAAGGGTGTAAAGACAAAGGTTGGTACAAAGGGTGATTACTACGGAGTAATCAGACAATGCGTAGCCCGTGGAATTCCCTGTGATATCATCGAGCACTGCTATCTTGATCACGGATATGACTTGCAGCATTTAAATTCCAAGGATTTTACCACAGCTCTTGGTATTTCTGATGCCACAGCCGTAGCCAAATATTTTAAGCTCAAATCAAAGGACGGCAAAACTGATTTTTCAAAACTAACCTATACAACAGTTAAGAAGCCGTCCGGTGTTGTATTTCATGACACAACAGATCCCGACACCTGCAGTATTCAGGTTCTTGCTTATGACAGCGCCAGCAGAAATGCACTCATAGAGCTGACAGCTAAAGATAAACAGAGTCCCATCATCTATTTTTCCTATAGCCATGATGGCGGAAATACCTTCTGTCCTCTTGGAATGTGGGACAGAACCAAGGACACACAGTCCTTTAATATCAAAATTCCTAGCGGAAAGAGTAGTGCGAACATTGTTGTAAGAGCTTATAACAATTATGAGCTTTTCAAGGATAGTAACGGAGTAGCAATTGAGACTAGATAAGTTTTTGGGTGACCATAATATTGGAACCCGTAAACAGATAAAAGAATATGTAAAAAACGGAAGATGCAGTATTAATGGAGTTGTAGCCAAAAAGGCTGATATCCATGTTGATGAAAACAAGGATGAAATAAGCTTTGACGGAAAGGTCCTAAGTTACAGCAAATTCCATTACTTTATGCTATACAAGCCCCAGGGCGTCGTTTCTGCAACTACAGATGGCAGGAATAAAACGGTCCTTGATCTTTTAGCTGATGAAAATGTAAGGGGACTTAGTCCTGCCGGAAGACTTGATATCGACACGGAAGGACTCCTTCTTTTGACAGACGACGGAGAGCTTATTCACAGACTTCTTTCTCCAAAGAAACATGTTGACAAGGTCTATGAGGTACATATACGTAAAGAGCTATCTGATGGCAATATCAGGCAGCTTGAAGATGGTATTGATATCGGTGACACAAAGGATGATGGAACCCCTGATCTTACTCTTCCTGCAAAGGTTGAGATTAAGGGAATGGATGAGGATGGAAGACCAGTAATTCATCTGATAATCCACGAGGGAAGATTTCATCAGGTAAAACGCATGCTGGAAGCGGTGGGAAATGAAGTTCTTTTCCTAAAAAGACTTTCCATGGGACCACTCTGTTTGGATGAGAGCCTTGTCCCCGGTAAATACCGTGAATTATCCGATAAGGAACTAAAAATATTGGGAGTTAAAGAGAAATAATGCAGTCAAAAGCTTATAAAGGTGAATTTGGATATATCAAATACAGAAAGCAGGTTGCGATCATAAGAACCGCTATTTGTTTTGTCGTGGCAGTCGGCCTATATGTTATCGGCCTGATATTCTGGGGGTCTCAGAAAAATATCCTGAGTATTGTTGCAGCACTGGGATGTCTTCCCACAGGGTGGAGTGCAGTAAACCTGGTAATGATGCTTAAGTCCGGCTATTGCAGCGATGATGATCATGCCAAGATCGAAGCCCATAGAGGAGGACTTCTTATTCACTATGATCTTGTGATCACATCCTACGAGACCAACTACAATATTAATGCATCCACTGTACTGGAACAAAACATCTGCATGTATACGGCAGACAAGACAATGGACATCGTAGACTGTGAAAAGCACATCAAGAAGATGATAGCTCAGAGCGGCTACTCAAGCTACAGCATAAAGATTTTCACTGATATCGACAAATTCTGCAATCGTCTGGATCAACTGGAGAAACTCCGCGCTGATCGAGGCATAGATCCAAAGGCCATAGAAGATGAATGGGTTCCTGGCACAGTCCAGACCCCCGCAGGAGTACTATTGTCAATATCACTGTAGTAAGATTATTTAATCATGAGTCACAACTAATTTTTGATAGGAATTTATGAAAGAAATAATTATAG